>NZ_SKOG01000069.1 GCF_007120195.1 Aquisalimonas sp. | reverse complement strand
CCCATAGCGGTGCCGCGTTTACTGCTAAGCAATAAGGTGGAAGTGATGCGCTACCTAAAGGCGGCTGAGCGTATTACCTTGCGCAAACAAAGCTACTCTGCCCGCGAGCCATTTGGAGGAGATTTGGCTCAGGCAGTGAGCTATATTCAGCAGCAATGTGATGCGAAAATACAGCTCGTATAAGTTATGCCTAGTTTAGCGCTCGAATAGCCGCCCTACGAACTCGTCCAGGGCGGGCAGGCAGGTCCTATGCGACGTGAGCGGCGAGGGGGTGTCAAATCGGTGCCGCTCAGGTAATCGCAATGACGGTCAACCGACTACCAGCTCAAGCTGCCATAGCCGCCTTGAGCTTGTTCATTGCGTTTTTCTCCAGCTGGCGCACGCGCTCTGCCGACACGCCGTACTTGTCCGCCAAGTCCTGGAGCGTCGTCTTGTCCTCGGCAAGCCAGCGCCTTTGCACGATATCGCGGCTGCGCTCATCAAGGGTCTCCACGGCCGAGTGCAGTGAGTCCACCTGGTGCTCGTCCCAGTCATCCGCCTCAATCTGAGCCGCCGGATCCATCCGATGGTCCGTGAGGTAGGCGGCGGGCGAGCGGATGACCGACTCGTCGTCACTATCCGCCTCGGGCTGCGGATCGAACGCCATGTCCTGTCCACTCAGCCGCGACTCCATCTCCACGACGGTCTCCGGCTTAACCCCGAGATCCTTTGCCACGTTGTTGACTTCGTCGCGGGACAGCCAGCCCAGACGCTTTTTGGAGCTACGCAGGTTAAAAAACAGTTTGCGCTGCGCCTTGGTGGTCGCCACCTTGACGATCCGCCAGTTGCGCAGGATGTATTCGTGGATCTCGGCGCGAATCCAGTGCACCGCAAAGGAGACCAATCGCACCTTCACGTCGGGGTCGAACCGCTTGACCGCCTTCATGAGGCCGATGTTTCCCTCCTGGATCAGATCGGCCAGTGGTAACCCGTAGCCGTTATAACCGCGCGCGATGTGCACGACAAAGCGCAGATGCGCCAGCACCAGCTGCCGGGCGGCATCGATGTTTTCCTGATCGCGATACTCTAACGCCAGCTCGTGCTCGTCTTCGGCGCTCAGAACGGGAATCTGGTTCACGGCCCGAATGTAAGCCTCTTCGCTGCCCGCTCGCAGCGGCAGTTGGTTGACCGAGACACGTGTTAAGGCGGTGCCCATTGGAACCTCCCCCTTTTGGCTACCGGGATAGTTTAGCAGTCACATCCTTTGAGTGCTAACGCCGACAAAAGTTCATACCGCTGCCCAGTTCAGGGATTGGGGCATCCACCCCGCTTTCAAGGGGTATTCAGGCGAACGCTCTGGTAGGCCTACTCGCCTTCGCGACGCGGGATTGCTCCACACAAAGCGGTACCGGCCATCGTTCGGCGCCCATTTAACGCGGCTCGATGGCCGCCAGTTGCCGTGCCACGGCGACCCAAGAGCCCGCCACGCCAAGCCCGATCCCCACCACCCAGACGGCGACCACGCCCTGGAAACCGAGGCCGGTCAGCAGCGGTCCCGTCTGATACAACTCGGCCAGTCTGTGCAGTGGCCCACTGAGCAGCAGACGCCCCCCTTCCACCAGCACGGTGGCCAAGACGCCGCCGACGAGCCCATACCAAGCGCCTTCATAGAGGAACGGCCGTCGAATGAATGCGTTGGTGCCACCGATGAGCTTGGTGATGATGATCTCTTCGCGCCGGTTTTCGATGGCCAGGCGGATGGTATTACCGACCACCATGATCACCGCCAGCCCCAGTAGCGACGCAACCAACCAGACAGCCCGGCGCGTGAGATCCATGATCGCCTGCAACCGTTGGACCCATTCAAGATCCAGTCGGACCGTCTCGACATCGGCGCGTGCCCCGAACTCAGCCGTCATGGCTTGTAGCGAATCCGCGCCGAGTCCCGTCACCGGGTGGACCACAATCACTGGAGGAAGCGGATTGTCGTCGAGCATGGCGAGCGCGCCATCAATCCCCGAAAGCTCGCGGAATTCGTCCAGGGCCTCCTCAGGGCTCACCACCTCGGTGCGGCGGACGGACTCGCGCGCGGCGATCTGCTCCGCCAGGGCGCGATAGTCGCTCTCCGCGGTCTCCATGCGCAAGAAAAGCGAGATCTGGACACCCTCATCCCACGTGCCGGCATGGCGCTCCACGTTATTTAGCAGGAGCAGGAACGCAGCGGGCACGGCCAGGGCGATGCCAATCACGGCGGCGGTCATGACGGTGGCGACACGCGTTCGCGCCAGCCGGCCCAGGGCGCCGATACCGGCGCGCAAATGATCCGCGCCCCATGCCCGCAGGCGCCCAATCAGCCCGACGCCCTGGAGCACGCGATTGCCGCGCGCCTCGCCCCGATCGGCCATGCCTTAGCCCAGACCTCCCTTGCCGCTGTCGGAGACCAGCTTGCCGTCGGCAAGGCTCAGGTAGCGATGTCCCAGGCGCCGTATCAGACCGAGGTCATGGCTGGCGATGAGCACCGTGACACCCACCCGGTTGAACGCCTCGAACAGACCCATGATCTCCTGGGATAGCTCGGGATCCAGGTTCCCGGTGGGCTCATCGGCGAGCAGGATTGGGGGACGCGTGACCACGGCGCGGGCGATGCCCACCCGCTGCTGCTCTCCCCCTGAGAGTGTCACGGGGTATGCGCTCTCTCGATGTGACAGTGCCACCTTGCCGAGCGCTGCCCGTACACGCCGGCCGATGTCCCGGTGGCTGACGCCGGCAATCACCAGCGGCAGGGCGACGTTGTCGTATACCGTGCGGTCATGAAGGAGTCGGTGGTCCTGAAAGATCATGCCCACCCGCCGGCGCAGATAAGGAATGCGGCGCCGCGACAGGCGCCCGATGTCAATGCCGTTGAGCACGATCTGCCCGCGACTGGGACGCTCGAGCAGGGGAATCAGCCTGAGCAGCGTGCTCTTTCCGGCGCCGGAATGGCCGGTGAGGAATGCCAGTTCGCCGCGTTCCAACTTGAAGGTCAGGCCCCGCAGCGCTTCATAGCCACCGGGATACTGCTTGCTGACACCGTCGAAATGAATCATCTGGATTGATCTGTAGCGCACGTACGAGACAGGACAATTAGTCCTGGAGGGCCTCGCCCAGCAGTGCATCCACGAACTCCGCGGCATGGAACGGGCGTAAATCCTCGGGGCGTTCACCGACACCGATATAGCGAATGGGCAGCCCCAGGCGATGGGCAATGGCGAAGATCACGCCACCCTTGGCTGTGCCGTCGAGCTTGGTCAGGATGAGCCCGGTGACGCCCACCGCGTCGTGGAAGTGTTGCGCCTGCGACAGCGCATTCTGCCCGGTGCTCGCATCGAGCACCAGCAGCACCTCATGGGGCGCGTTCTCGTCCAGACGCCCGAGCACCCGGCGGACCTTGCGCAACTCTTCCATGAGGTTACCCTGGGTATGCAGTCGCCCCGCCGTATCGGCAATCAGCACGTCGACCCCCCGCGCCTTCGCAGCCTGCTGCGCGTCATAGATGACCGAGGCTGAATCCGCCCCCGTGTGCTGCGCGATCACCGGGATGCCCGTACGCTCCCCCCATTGCTGGATCTGCTCCACGGCCGCTGCCCGGAAGGTATCGCCGGCGGCGAGCAGCACGGTACGCCCCTCGTCGCGGTAGCGGCTCGCCAACTTGCCAATGGTTGTCGTCTTGCCCACCCCGTTGACACCGACCGTGAGCACGACGAACGGCCCGCCCTCGTACTCAGGCACCAGCGCCTGCTCGCAGGGCGCGAGCACCGCGACCATATCCTCGCGCAGGGCGCGCATCAGGGCTTCCAAGTCGCCGACCTCCTTGCGGCGCACGCGCTCGGTCATGCTCCCGATGATGCGCGTGGTCGCTTCCACGCCCACATCGGCCATGAGCAGTCGGGTCTCAAGCTCCTCCAGGAGCTCGTCGTCAACGCTCTTGCGGCCAAGAAACGCGTTGGCCAGCCCCTCGGTCAACCCCGCGCGGGTCTTGCCAAGGCGCTCGCGCAAACGGCCGAAAAGACCGGGCCGGGAAGCGTCGCCGCTGCCCGTTGGCGCCTCCGGCTTATCGGTGTCTTGCTTACCTTTTCTGAACCGGAACATAGTTTCGATGGTCACTCTGTCGTGAGCGGTTCGCGTATCCTAGCACTGACACGGTCCCCCGCTCACCGGGGACAGCACACAACAACGAGCGATTGTCACCATGATTCGATCCTGTTTCGCACTGCTGACCGGCGCCGCGCTCTTTGCCGGCGGCGCCTCCGCGGCCTCACCGGAGATTCACAGCTTCGAGCTGGACAACGGCTTGAAGGTCATCGTCAAACCTGACGACCGCGCGCCCGTGGCAATCAATCAGCTCTGGGTCCCGGTGGGCTCGAGCCACGAGCAGCCCGGCACCACTGGCGTGGCTCATGCCCTCGAGCACATGATGTTCAAGGGCACCGAGAACCTCGAGGCGGGGGAGTTCTCGCGGCGAATCTCCGAGGAAGGCGGCCGTGTGAATGCATTCACTGGTCGCGACTTCACCGGCTATTACGAGGAACTTGGCGCCGACCGTCTGGAGGTCGCGCTGGAGCTGGGGGCAGACCGTCTGGAGAACATCATCTTCGATCAGGATGAGTTCGAGCGAGAGATGCAGGTGGTCAAGGAGGAGCGGCGGCTGCGGGTCGATGACAACCCCACCGGCGTGCTCCAGGAGCGTTTCAATGCCGTCGCCTGGCACCACAGCCCCTACCGCCAACCCATCATCGGCTGGGCGCGGGATATCCAGCAGATCGAGCTGGAGGATATCGAGGCATGGTATGACGACTGGTATGGCGTCAACAATGCCACCCTGATCGTGGTCGGCGATGTCGAGCCGGAGACCGTGCGTGACCTGACCGCGGAGTACTTCGGCGAACTGGAGCCCCGGCCCGCCCCGGAGCTCAAGGAGCGCGAGGAAGTTGAGCCCATCGGTGAGCGCCGCCTGACCGTCCACCACGAGAACGCAAATCCGTTTCTCATGATGGCCTATCACGTGCCGTCGCTGGCCACGGCGGACACGCCCCGGGATGCCTATGCCCTGAGCGTTCTCTCCCAGGTGCTCGATGGCGGCCAGAGTGCCCGACTGCCCAGCCGCCTGGTACGCGATCAGGAAGTCGCAGCGGGTGTGGGTGCCGGCTACCGCAGCATCACCCGCCTGGACACGCACTTCATACTGCAGGGGCGACCCACTGGCGACGGCGAGATCGAGGACGTGGAGGATGCACTGCGCCAAGAGATCCGCAAGGTCCGCGACGACGGCATCAGCGACGAGGAACTGGAACGGGCCAAGGTTCAGTTGCGGGCCGACTACGTCTACCGGCTGGATTCGCTCTCCCGCCAGGCCATGGAAATCGGCCTACTGGAGACGACAGGCATCGGCTACGAGGCCATGGCCGACTTCGAGGAGGAACTCGACGCCGTCACCCGGGAGGACGTCCAGGATGTCGCCGTACGCTTCCTGCACGACGACCGTCTCACCGTGGGCCACCTCAAACCGAAGGATGGCGGCGCGCCTTCGCTGCCGCTTGAGACGCCGGGGCCCGATCCCACAGACGACCCGACCGGAGACTGAGGAGCGACCATGCGCGCCGACCCCATGACACGCCATTACTGGCTACTGCCCGCGATGTCGCTGCTTGCCGTCCTACTGGCGACGCCAGTGCAGGCCGCCCTGGACATCGAGAACTGGACATCGGACGACGGGCTGGACGTGTACCTCGTCCAAAGCCGGACACTGCCGATGGTGGATTTGCAGCTGACCTTCGACGCCGGCTCGGCCCGCGATGGCGAGCATCCGGGGCTGGCAAGCCTGACCAGCAACCTCCTGAGCGAGGGTGCGGCCGGGCTGGACGCCGACGAACTCGCCCGACGCTTCGAGGACGTGGGTGCCCGCTTCTCCACCGGTAGCGGCCGGGACTCCGCCAGTGTCAGCCTGCGCTCACTGAACGACCCGGAGACACTGAGCCCAGCCGTTGAGGCCTTAACCCTGGCCGTCAGCGAGCCGAGCTTCCCGGAGGCGTCGGTTGAGCGCGAGCGTCGTCGCATGCTGCTCAGCCTGCGCAACAGCCGCCGCAATCCCGGCTCGGTAGCCCGAGAAGCCTTTTGGGAGGCCCTCTACGGCGACCACCCGTACGCGCGCAACCCCGGGGGCACGGAAGAAAGCCTGGAGGCGATCGGGCGCACGGAATTGGACGCATTCTTTGAGCAGTATTATGTGCTCGAGAACGCAACCCTCGCCATTGTCGGCGATGTCAGCCGGGCAGAAGCCGAGGCCATCGCCGACCACCTGGGCGGTAGCCTACGCCGAGGCGATGCGCCGGAGCCGATGCCGCAGCCAGAGCCCACCGAACGCGCTGGTGAGACCATCCACATCCCGTTCGCCACCGCCCAGAGCCATGTCATGATGGGCCAGATCGGCTATGCGCGCAGCGACGAGGATCATTTCGCGCTGTATGTGGGCAACCATCTCCTCGGCGGCAGCGGGCTGAGCAGTCGGCTGGTCGATGAGATGCGTGAAGAGCGCGGGCTGTCTTACAGCGTCGGCAGTCTCTTTCAGCCCATGACCCAGCCCGGACCATTCCTGGTGAGCACCCAAATCCGCAGCGACCGCACAGAAGAGGCGCTCAGCGTCCTTCGCGAGACGCTCACCAGCCTGCGCGAAGACGGTCCGAGCGAGGAGGAACGTGATCGCTCCGTGCGCAACATCACCGGCGGCTTCCCGCTGCAGTTCGACAGCAACCGGAGTATGCTCGCGTATGTCGGCGTCATCGGCTTCCACGGGCTGCCGCTGGACTACCTGGATGCGTTCCCGGCCAGGGTTGAAGCCGTGGGAGTCGATGATATACGCGATGCCCTGCAGCGCCGGCTTGCGCCGGATAAGTTCGTCACTGTCATCGTCGGCCCAAAGGATGAGGAAGGCGAGGAACCCGAGGAACTCGAGCGACCCGAGGAGCCGAAGGACACTGATTGACGCCATCGCAACGCCTCGCCGCCCGCGGGTGATCCGTAGTGGCCAGGCGCGCACGTAATGAAGTGCGGATCATCGGCGGCGAATGGCGCGGGCACCGCCTGCGCTTTGCCGGTGACAGTGGGCTGCGGCCGACGGCGGATCGCAACCGCGAGACGCTGTTTAATTGGTTGCAGCCGCTGGTGCCGGGAAGCCGTTGCCTCGACCTGTTCGCCGGCAGCGGCGCCCTGGGGCTCGAGGCCGCTTCCCGCGGTGCGGCGTCCGTCCTGCTGGTGGAACGGGAACGCCGGGCTTTGGCGCAGCTACACGACAACATCCAGCGACTGCACGCCGCGCAGCGCGTCCACGTCCACGCTGGCGATGCCATGGCGCTGCTGGCCGGTACCGCACACCCCATGGACATCATCTTTGTTGACCCCCCGTTTGCCGGCAAGCTGCTGGAACCGGCCTGCTCGGCGCTCGCTCGCGGAGGCTGGAGTCATGGTGAGACGCGCATCTACGTGGAGCATGCGAAGTACCGACCCCCAAAGCTCCCGGAGAGCTGGCAAGTGCTGCGGGCCCTTGACGCCGGAGATGTCCGTTTCCTGCTGCTGCAACCACAGCGTGGGGGCGGTATTTGATCGACGGCGCGGCGAATGGTTTGATAACAGGCGCTTTGCATTCCGACGTCGGCACGCCGATACAAACGACAGAACAAGGGCAAGCGCATGACCATCACAGCGATCTATCCGGGGACATTCGATCCGATCACCAACGGCCACATCGATCTGGTGGAGCGGGGTGCCAAGCTCTTCGAACGCCTGATTGTCGGGGTTGCCGCATTCCCGAGTCCGAGCAAGAAGCCCACGTTTTCCAACGAGGAACGCCTGGAGCTGGCGAGCATCGCCGTGGAGCACGTGCCCAACGTCGAGGTCAAGGCGTTCGATACCCTGCTGGCTCACTTTGTTCGCAACGAGAGGGCTCAGGTCATCCTCCGCGGACTGCGGGCCGTATCGGACTTCGAGTACGAGTTCCAGCTCGCGAGCATGAACCGACAACTGATCCAGGATGTCGAAACGGTCTTTCTCACACCCGCAGAACAATACGCCTACATCTCCTCAAGTCTGGTACGCGAGGTGGCGGCGCTGGGTGGCAACATCGAGCAATTCGTGCACCCGCGGGTCGCAAGGGCGCTGAGCGCCCGACTGCGGGGCTGATCCCTTAACAGGAGCTTTATGATGCGTGGACCCTTTGTTGCCAGCGCGGTTTTCGGCGTCGCCATGCTGCTGGCCGCGACTGCAGCAGGCGCCGACCGTCCGCCTGGCGCAGCCGTGGCAACCGCTCACCCGCTGGCAACACAGGCTGCGGTGGACATTCTCGAGCAGGGCGGCAATGCCTTCGATGCCGCTGTTGCGGTGACCGCTGCGCTTGCCGTGGTTGAGCCTTACGGCTCCGGCATCGGCGGCGGCGGTTTCTGGCTGTTGCATCGGGAGTCCGATGGCCATCAGTCCATGGTCGATGGCCGTGAAACAGCGCCCGGCAGGGCCACGCGCGACATGTACCTCGAGGAGGGCGGCGACGTACGCGATCGCGACTCCCTCGATGGTCCTCTGGCCGCGGGAATCCCCGGTACGCCGGCGGGGCTCGTCCACATTACCGAGGAATACGGCGAACTTGGCCTGGCAGAAAACCTGGAGCCCGCTATCCGCTATGCCAGCGACGGCTTCGAGGTGGGCAAGCACTACCGCCGCATGATCCGCTTCCGCCTGGATGCCCTGCGCGATTCGCCGGCCGCCGCCGAAGTCTTCCTCGACGACGGCGACGTTCCCGAGGAAGGCCATACCATCGTGCAGACCGACCTGGCCCTGACTCTCCGGCGGCTCGCCGAAGAGGGCCTGGACGGCTTCTACCGCGGCGAGGTTGCCGAGCGCCTGGTCGAGGGCACCAACGAGGCCGGCGGCATCTGGAGCTACGAAGATTTGCAGGAGTATGCCATCGTCGAGCGCGAGCCCGTGCAGGGAAGCTATCAGGGCGTGCGGGTGACAACGGCTGCACCCCCGTCCGCCGGCGGCATTGGGCTGATGACGATGCTCAACATCCTCTCGCAGCACGAACTGCGCAACAAACCGCAAGCCGAGCGCATCCACCTGAAGGTCGAAGCCATGCGCCGCGCCTACCGTGATCGCCAGGTCTTCCTGGGCGACCCGGACTTCGTGGACATCCCCCAGGGCCGGCTCACAAGCATGGAACATGCCGAGACGATCGCCGCTGACCTCTCCCCGGACCGTGCCACCGCCAGTGAGGATTTGCCGGAGCCCGACATGGGCGGCGACAACACAACGCATTTTTCCATCATCGACGATGCGGGCAACCGCGTCGGCGCCACGCTGTCCATCAACTACCCTTTCGGTTCCGGGTTCATGCCACCGGGCTCCGGAGTGCTCCTGAACAACGAGATGGACGACTTCGCGAGCCAACCCGGCAAGCCCAACGCCTACGGGCTGGTCGGCGGTGAAGCCAACGCCATCGAACCGGGCAAGCGGCCCCTGTCGAGCATGACGCCAACGTTCCTGGAGTCGGACGGTCGCGTGGCCGTCATCGGCACCCCCGGTGGCAGCCGTATCATCACGCAGGTGCTGCTGGGGACCATCAGCTTCGTGGACCGGCTGGCACCCGAGCAGTGGGTCGCCAGGCCCCGCTTCCACCACCAGTACCTGCCGGACCGCATTGAACACGAGCCCGGCGCCATCTCAGTAGAGACACGGCGCGCGCTCACGGCCAAGGGCCACACAGTGCGCTCCATGCTGCGGCGCTACGGGGACATGCAGGTCACCTTCTGGGACAGGGATGAGGGGCGTATGGACGCGGCCAGTGATCCGCGCGGTGGCGGCGAAGCGCGCGTCACGGAGCACTAGTGTCCTGTTGTCTTCTTTTGGCGACAACCATGGATCCATCCCCCGCGACGTGATATGAATATCCATGTCACAAGTCATGTCTGCGTCAGTGTTTTCACGCGGTCCGCGGATGTGGGCTTGCGTTCCCCGTCGCGCGTGTCGACTGCGCCACACCTCCCGCGCCGCGCACTGCACCTGCCGCATTGACGGACACAGCCACTGAGGCATGGATGACTTGATGAGAAGGCTTATTAGGAAGGGGCGAGTGCGACGTTTTCCCCGCCATGGTGGTTGGGTTTCGCCGGGGCAGATTCCGGTACAGATTAAGGACGAGGCGACGATGCAAATTCCCCACGCAGTGCTACGACCCCTTGTATTGGGACTCATACTGCTCTGGTCAGCGGTAGCAGTGGCCAAGAGCCCGGAGGCCATGATCAAGGAATCGTTCAATGCGTCTCTCGACGCCCTGATGGAGCATCACGAGGCCATCGCCGAGGATCCGACCGTCGGCGAAGAGCTGATCGACGAGATACTCGGCCCACGCGTGCACTTCGAGCTGATGAGTCGCCTGATTCTGGGCCGCTACTGGAACCAAGCCGATGCACAACAGCAAGAGCGCTTCGTCAGCGCCTTTCGCCGGAACGTGATTCGAACGTACTCCCGAATGCTGGCGGACAACATCGACGATGCCATCGAAATGGTCGCGGGGGAAGACGAGATCTTGCGCGTCGACCGGGTCACGGGACCGGATGACCGTGGCCGCGCCACGGTTCGCACAACGCTTCGATTCAGCGAGGCCTCAGTGCCGGTCCATTACCGCCTGATCCGCGCGGAGGACGACGATGCCGAGTGGCTGGCCTACGACGTGGTCATCGAGAACATCAGTTTCGTCACCAACTACCGGCAGGAATACTCCAGTGCCATCCGCCGCGACGGCGTGGAAACCCTCATCAGCCGCCTTGAAGAGCGCAATGAGCGCGCGCGACAACGGGACGGATAGCTGCCGATGAAAGCCGCTGCGCTTGTACTTGCCATGGCGGTGGCAATGCTGGTCGGCTGCGCCACAACCCCTCCGGAAAGGACCGACGACCTCTGCCGGATCTTTGATCACCAGCCGCGTTGGTACGACCATGCACGCGCGTCGGAGCAACGCTGGGGGACACCCATCGCCACCCAGATGGCATTTGTCCGCCAGGAATCGTCGTTCCGTCACGATGCCCGCCCGCCACGCACGCGCTTGCTCGGTTTCATTCCCTGGCGACGGCAGTCTACGGCTTACGGTTATGCCCAGGCACAGAATCCGGTCTGGGGCGAATACCTTGACGACCAGGGTGGGCTCTTTGCCCGACGCACACACATGAAGTACGCGCTGGATTTCATCGGCTGGTACAACAACAACACCCACCAACGCTTGGGCATCAGCAAGAATAACCCGAGGCATCTGTACCTGGCCTATCACGAGGGCCCCACCGGTTATCGCCGCGCACATTGGCAGAACAACAGCGCACTGCAACGCGTGGCGGCGCGGGTCGAGCGGACCGCGCAGCGATACCAGGCCCAGCTCGAGGAATGTGAGTCCCGCTATCGGTGCCGACGATTCTGGGAGTTCGGCCCGTTCTGCGACGCTTGAGCCCATGCGGGGCCTTCAGCACCCAACCACGCAGCAGCCCGTTCCCGGGCAAAAAAAACCCCCGTCAAGCGGGGGCAAGGTTCACGCGTCAGGGTGGGCAGACGCGCCGCCTGACGACCACCGGCGATGGGTGCGCGGGACACCGGTGGTCGCTATATCGCCGTGGTAGCAGGGCGTACGCTGAGGTGGGCCACGACGACCAGGCGATGGCCCACGAGAGTATGCACCCTCTGTGCCAAAGTTCGATTCTTTCAATAATCAGTGACTTGGCAAGGTGTGGGCAGCAGTCCACGCGTTCGACTGTCAGCAAAAGGCGACACCGGCCCGGCCGAAAATCAGTAGTTTGTTGTACTAAAAGAGATTTTTGATGTCTCCGTATGGAGACATCCGTGCCGCCAACTGGCCCGGAGCCACCCTGCCGGCGCTCAGTCAGCATTCGCGGCGGTGTTGCGCTAGTGTCCTGTCCCGTAAATACGTTGCGAAAATTGGCGTGGATCCTGACGGTTCCTGGCAAGGCGCGCCGACGAGGCGTAGCGGGGACTACGGCGAGGAGGCGCAACGCCTCCAGGGGCCGTCAGGGCCGCGACAATCGTAACGTTATTTGCGGGACAGGACACTAGGCCCCCTGAATACCCTGAAGATAGCCTTGTAGTACGGCCCGCCCCCGCGCCGAGAGGTTGCGGAAGGCCAGTCCGATGCGGCGCCCGACGCTGCCGTCGCGCAACAGGTGCCTGGAGATGTTATGAACTTCAAGATCCATGACCAGGCTCTCACGCCCCGGCAGCTCGAGCACACAACCCTCAATGACATCGCGTATTCGCAGCGGTACTGCCTCTGTTGCGTCAATAATTCCGACACCACCGAGACTCAGATCCGTCGCTTTGAAGGTGTAAGCCTGTTCACCACCGCCGGGAAGCCGACAAACTGCGGGGCTCGACTCGGGAACGGGCACACGGAAGTACGCGCGTCGCTGCAGACGATACACACTCTGGGGCACTGCCGCCCGAAATGCAGGCCCATGATCCCGGCTCACGACCCACAACCGCTCGAGGCGAAATCTTACTGTCGCGGTGTTCTCACGGGTCGTAACGACAATGCCTTCGGCCTGCAACGCCCGGCGGCTGGCTGCCATATCCGACCCGCACGCGAGCTCCACTTCGCCGGCTTCGTCATCGACGGCCACAATAGCCGTATCCAGACTCTCCCGTCCCTGGTTGAAATAGGCGTTAAGCAATTCAGGCCGACGTCCGAGCTCACGCAGCACAGCGACGACATCGGCCGGCCTGGTCAGCACAAAGCGATCCTGATCGTCTGGCCTATCGTCCACGTCGGTCCTCACGGGTCGCCACTTGGCCAATGATCTACCCATCGCTGATGGAGCAAAAACCGCAATACAACGCCAGGCGCCCTGTCTCCCTGTCGAGCACACCCTATACTCGTTTGGGGGCGTTCCTGCAACAATGGGCCCCAGTCGTTAGCCCACACAGGGCAGATGATAAACCATACCGGGAGATCAACAGGAGAGGGCATGCACATGCACACTGCAAGCAAATGGGCATCGCGGAGTTGGTCAGTCATGGCGTTGACCGGGCTGGGCGCCGGCATGCTCAGCCAGCAGACAATGGCCGAGGGCGCAGGCTATGAGATCTGGGCACTGGACCAGGGCACGCACAAGGCGCACGTCTACAATCAGGATCTCAAGGAGGTCGCGCGGATCAACCTCGGCGCCCACGGGCTCGAAGTCCCGCACATGGTCGAGTTCAACTCCGACGGCCGCTATGCGGCAGTCGCAAACGTGGGCACGGGCAATGTGGCCGTCATCCGTACCGAGGATTACCGCGTGGTGGATATTATCCCGACCGGACCGCGCACCCACATGGCCGGATTTCTTCCTGACGACAGCGCCATCCTCGTCGATGTCATTGGCGCACCGGATATCGAGCGAGACGGCAAAGTCGTTGCGATAACGGCGGATCTTGACAACGAGTCGTTCGAGATCGACCGGGAACTGGTCATCGCCGATGACCCAGTATTCCAGGAGCGCGAACACGAGTTCAACGATGTGGCGGCCATCTGTCACGATACGACGGCCGACGGCAGCCGCGCGTTCGTCACCCTCGGCCCGGCTCTGGAGGATGGCGGCCTGGTGGTGGTGGACACGTCCGAAATGACACTGGAGAAGGTATTCCCGCCCAACGAGCTGCAGGTGAACTGTGGCACCATGCTCACCCCCGACGAACAGCACATGATCGTCAACGGCGGAGGTCCGGCCACCGGAGTGTGGTACGCGCTGGACGTCGACACGCTGGACGTCGTGGCGTCCGACGTGAGCCAGGGGATCGATGCCCATGGGGTCCGCAACGTTCCCAACGGCGAGGGCATCTGGATGGTCAACCGCGGCAGCTCCGACGGGATCGTCATCGACCCGGAGAGCTTGGAGGTCAAGGACACAATCCCGGACACCGGGCCGACTCCGGACATCCTGGATTTCTCGCCCGACTCCCGCTATGCGTTCATTACGCTGCGCGGCCCCAACCCCGTGTCCATGCCGCATATGGCTGAGGGTGAGACGCCCGGTTTCTCCGTGCTGGACTTGGACACCCTGGAGATTGTGGAGATCGTGGAGCCGGCTCGGGGCAACGAGGACAGCGATTTCCACGGGATCGCGGTGCGCCCCGTAGACTAGTCTCCTGGACTGATACGGATCCCATGAGTCGCTATCGTCCGCCGCAACGCAAGGCATCGCCCTACATTACGCGGGAAGGCTGGCGGCAGCTGGAGCGGGAACTGGATTGGCTCTGGCGTGTGCGGCGCCCGGAGGTGACCCAGGCGGTGGCTGAAGCAGCCGCCATGGGCGATCGCTCGGAGAATGCCGAGTACATCTATGGAAAGAAGCAGCTGCGGGAAATCGATCGCCGCGTGCGTTATCTCAGCAAACGGCTGGACGAGTTGACGATCGTCCAGCGGCACCCCTCGGACCCGACGCGCATCCGTTTCGGCGCCTGGTTGACGCTGGAAGACGAAGAGGGGGGCACGCGGCGCTACCGCATCGTTGGAGCGGACGAGTTCTCCCCGGAGAAGGGGCTGATCAGCATTGATTCGCCGGTGGCATGCGCCGTACTGGGTAAGACCGTGGACGATGAAGTCACCGTGGCCTTGCCCAACGGCGAGGTGTGGTATCGAATCCAAGCGGTGTGGTATGAGGGCTAAACGGCCTCCCGCCAGTGGCGGGGAGCGGCCCCACAACACCGGCAGGATCGACCCTGCACACCGTGCTACTTCACCGCGGCGCGCGGGCGCCGTGAGCGCTGCGCGGCTTGCTCATCGTCGCCGCCCGCGGCCTGATTGGCCGCATCCGGACTGAACCCACTACCGTCGGTGGCCTCGACTTCCGGCTGCTGCTCGTGGCTCTGATAGGTTCCCCAGGCCATGTAGCCGCGGGCGTTGGCGGTCACGGGATCACTGACAACGAGGCTCTGCGGGACCTGCGGACGCAGGTAGCGTTCCAGCACGTGGGCCCCGCCACCGGTCAGCAGCACGGCGTCGTAGTCCGTCAACTGCCACAGTGACTGCAGCTCCACCATCAGCTTGGTGGCCACCTCGCCGAGAATCTGGTCACGCAGGCCCGTGATATCTTCGTGTTGGCCGGAGACGTTGATCTGACCGTCGATCACCGCCTGATCCAGCGTGTACGTCTCGCGCTCGAGTCCGTACTGTGCGGACAGCGCCGCAGCTAGGGTGTCATAGCCGGTGGAAATCCCCAGCGGCACGGTGCGGCTCCACGCCGGCGCGTACTCGCCCTCGACGATGGTGGCAAAATCAGTGGTCCGGAAACCGACGTCAATAATGCCAACCCGACCGCCAAGCAGGCGCGAGTCGCCCCGGAGCTGGCCGCGGCTGTCGAGCACTTCCGACCAGAATGTTCCCAACGGCTGGGGCACCACCTCGATGTCCTCGAGGCGAATGCTGAGATCGCGACGCTTGCGCCCGACATGGCGCGTCACCGTGTGATCCCCCCTTAACCGCGAGACCAAGTCCTCCGCCAAATGCATGCGCCCCGGGGGCAGCCCGGTCACTACCTGGAAGTCGTTCCTGGACTCCCGGCAAAACAGGCTCAAGGCGCCCAGGAACAGGATCCTGAGATCGTCGCCCTCGGCCCGGGTCGCCGACAATCCACGGTGCGCAATACGCGAATGACGAATCGCGAGATCCCCGAGGAAATAGGACCTCGCCCCCACGGTAATGCGAATGTCACTCGTCGGGTCTGGCTTTTGCAAACCCAGCGACATGGGGCTACCGCCACTGCCATCGCCGACCACACTGGGGAAACGGACACCATCGAGACCATCGTTAGCCTTGATGAAGCCGTATCCCATATCGAGACCGATTACACGTTCCACAGCGTTACTCCCTAAATGATCTGCTTGTGCCCGTTGAGCATGGCTCTGAACACATCACCCTACGCGATCCTGCGCGTGGGTCTGTGGCATGGATCACAGCGGCGCTGTTGAAATGGCTGTTTCTGCCCATGGTGGGACGTATGCACGCCGCCTGCCGCGCACCTGGGAGCGCGACGCCTCAGCGCTGACAGGCCGGACAGAATACCGTGCTGCGCTGGCCGAGTTGCATGAGGCGCAGGGCCTCACCGCATGCGCGGCAGGGCTGTCCCGCCCGGCCGTAGACGGATAGCGCCAGGCGGAAATAGCCCGGGCGTCCACCACTGTCGACAAAGTCCCGCAGCGTTGTGCCGCCTGCTGCGATTGCCTCGCTCAGCACGTCCTGGACGGCCCTGGCCAGGCGCACGTAACGTGCGCGGCCTACGCGCCCGGCGGCGTTGGCCGGATGAATGCCAGCTCGGAACAGGGCCTCGGCCGCATAGATATTGCCGATACCCACGACGGTCGCTGCATCCATCATGAAGGCCTTGACGGCCTGACGCCGTCCGCGGGAGCGCTGGTAGAGCCACGCGCCGGAAAACGCCGCGCTCAGGGGCTCTGGCCCGAGACGGGCCAACAGCGGATGGTCGCCGCCGTCCCCTGCGCTCACATGGAGACTGCCGAAGCGCCGGGGATCAACATAGCGCAGCACCCGGCCGGAGCTCAGACCAAGATCCACATGGGCGTGGGGCTCCGGCACTGCGCCCGCAGGCACAACACGAAGACTGCCGGACATGCCCAGGTGCAGGATCATTGTATGGGGGTCAATGCGAAACAGAAGGTACTTGGCGCGCCGGTCCACGGTGCGAATGACGCGCCCGCCGAGCCGCGCTTGCAGATCTTCGGGTATCGGCCAGCGCAGACGGCGGTCGCGGACCACCACGTCGGTGACGGTCTCGCCCGTCACCTGCGCCGCCACACCGCGGCGGGTCGTTTCGACTTCCGGCAATTCCGGCATGCTGGTGTCCTGATGGATCAGGGTACGCCCTTACTGCCGCAGCACACATCAAGGACCCGCGGCCGGGAGCGCGCAGCTTTGGTGGCCCATGCCGGCTCAGCGCTCCTCGCCGGTGAGCAGATAGTGGCGCAGCTCCTGCGAAAGCACGTAGGCGACGCCGGAGTCCAGATCCACGAGCCGGACTTCGCCGTCCTCCTGCGTAGCCGCGAACCGCCGATGGCCACCACCGGCCAATTCCACCCGCACATCCGGCTCTGTCTCTGGCGGGCTGTCCAAGGGACGGGCCATGAGAGCCTCGACGCCGGCCCAGTCCGCCATGAACGCATCGCCCCTGCGTTGAGCGAGCTCGCCGCGTTGAATGACCCAGTCACCGTCGCGCAGACGCATCGCCAGCACAGGTGTGGTCAGCGCGACCGGCTCGTCATGCTGTTCCAGGATATGGCGGTCGAGAAAATTCCACCATGGGCCGGCGATCAGCGGCGTCAATGCGTCGGGAATCAGATGAACCCGTTCACCCACCATGGCGTAGCGCAGGCCGTCGACTGCGTCCGTGTCACCGAGGCCAACGGCGGTGCCGTTGAATGTCAGTTTGATCTTTGGCGGAATCAGACCCAACTCTTGCGGGTCCAACTCCGTGCTGTCGTATCGATGCTCGCTGGGCGCCCGGGTCAACCGCAGCAGCTGTTCAACGTGGAAATGGCTCGCTCGCGCCGTGACCGGCTCGCTAATGCGCCAGCCGGCATGGTCACGCTCTATAACGAGGCGCGTGCCATCGCCGTACTGCACGCTCACCACATGGACATCATCCGGCGCGAGATCGGTAAGGCGCCACTCGTCTGCAGGGCGTTGATAATCGAGCCACGCCACCCCCGCCAGCGCCAAGGCGACCAACACCACGGCAACATTGAGCACCCACCGTCTACGCATCGCCGCTCATCCCCGCCTTCGCCGCCACCATGCCCAGGCGCCGCCGGACAACCAGATCGCGGGCACCACCACCAGGAAACCAAAGCCCATGGCGATCATCTGCGTACGGCTTAGCTCCAGTGTCTGATCCGCAACCGCCCGCCCAAGCACGGCGCCAGCCCCGGTGTCGTCCGTAAGCCAGTCCACCAGATGCATGCCCAGTTGCAGGTTGGCCCCGTTACCGACATACGCGTTGGATAGAAAATCCGCATCACCGATCACCGCCACACGCTGTTCGCGGCTGTCGTCCGGAGACTGGGTCAGTGTCACCCCGACGGTCAGCGGCCCACGCCGCTCTCCGGCTTCGGGGTCGAAGCTCGGGTTCTGCGGATCCTGGCGCTCCAGCCAGTGGCGCTCGTCAGTGCGGAGCAGTTGGCTGACTTGCCAGCGAGCGTCTTGCGCATCCGTGAGTTCCAATGCCCGCGCGCCCATGAACAAGGAAACGCCTTCAAGTCGAGCCAGCGCCGGGTGAGGGGGATAGTCACCCAGTACGAGCAGACGCGGCTCGTCGACCCCAAGCAGCGCCTTCGCCTGGGGCTCGATGATTTGCCCGGGCAGAATCCTCACGCCCAGGACATCGCCCAGAAAGCCGAGCCGCTCCCTGTCGCCCTCGTCCACCAGCCACAGTAGGTTCCCTCCGGTGTCCACCCACTGCCTAACGACCTCCCGGGCAGACGGCGGCCACTCGCTGCGCGGCCCTGCCACCACCAGCAGTGATGCCTCCTCGGGGATACCCTCGTCGAGACTGTCCAGGGGCATGAGCTCATGCCCGCGGTCATGCAGGTGAGCGCCAAAACTACCGAGGTCATGATTGGCCTCGCCCTGGAGATCCCGCTCGCCGTGGCCCAGAAGATAGACCAGTGGACCTCCGTCCGCCCCACTGAGCCTCGCGAGCGCAGCACTCAGTCTCGGCTCACTGGGGACAGCGACGTGCTCCTGGCGGCCCCGATACTCCACCACCATCTCACCCTGGCCCTCGACTCCGAACTGCCGCACCAGCTCCGGCTGTGCATCCGGGTTAATGGCACGGAAGCGTAGATCATGATGATGGCGCTGGTACCGCTCCAAAAGACCCTGGGTGTGGCTCGCGAGGACATCATCGGGGCGGACGAAGGCAACCACATCGATCCGCTCGTCGAGCCGCCCGAGTAGCTCGACACTGCCCTCGGATAGCCCGCCGCGCCCGGTGGTCGACCACTCCGCGCCAATGGTATAGCGCGTACTCAGCCAGGCCACCAGGGCCAGCACAGCAATAAAGCCCACACCCAGCACCAGGCTGTGCAGGCGTAACCAAAGCTTGGTCCGACGATCTATACGCATGGGTTCAAGGTCTGTCCGCGTCAGGGTTCAATCACGATGGATAGCACCAGGCACCGGGGGGGGTCGCCTACCGGGCGCCGGCGTTATCCAGCCCGCAAGCGCAACCCGTCCAGGCGCTGGATGGTGAATCCAAGAAAGCCAACGGTCAGCAGCACAAAATAAACAATGTCCTCGGAGGCCACCCGTCCCTGAACCAGGGACTCGTAGTGCGGCAGCAAGGCCACATAGCGCGTCAGCGGATCGTCCGAATCCACCGCGGCATCCAGGCCCAGCAGCGCCAGGACGATACCGGCGGTCAAAACAACCGCCACCCCCGGCTGCAGCGTCAGCGTTGAGGCGAACAGCGCCACGCTGGCAAACGCCAGCGCCAGCAGGGTCAGCGCCAGGGCAGCCGCTGCCAGGCGACCAAGATCCAGCTCCGTGCCAATGAGTAAGGCCGCCGGCATCACGCACCATGTCGCCATCAGGACCATGAGAAAGCCAAGCGCCGCCAAGTACTTCCCCAGCACCAGTTCGGTGATGGTCAGCGGCGCCGCAAAGAGCATGACGATGGCCCCGCTGCGTCGCTCATCGGCAATCAGCCGCATGGCCAGCAATGCGGCGGCGAGGAGCAGCATGCCGAGCACCACGACGCTGCCGAAAAACGGCATCAGCACGAGGTCGGTGACACCCATGGGGCTATTGGTTCGCACCAGCATCGGCTGATAGACCGCCTGAAACTGCTCGACCAGGGACAAAAACCACCACGCGGTCACGGCTTGGCTGACCGCCAGGAGGATCCACGGCAGCGGAGACCGAAACAGCAGCCGCAGTTCCCGGCCTGCCAGCTTCAGGATCATCATGCGGTTTCCTCCCCGGCTGCCTGGGTGAGGTCAAGAAAAACCTGTTCCAGGGTGCGCCGTTCCTTGCCAAGCTCGCGCAGCTGCCAACCCCGGGCAGCCGATGCCGCGACAAGCCGGTCCAATGCGGCCTCATCGCTTAGCTCCAGCAGTATGCCGCCGGCAGGCGCGGCTTGTGCACTCCGTACCCCGTCCATGGCACTCACGACATCTGGCGCGGGCGGGGAAGCAAACCGCGCCCGGTAGCGCAGTTCGCCGTCATCCTCGCCAACGGCGGCTCCGGAATAGAGTTCCCGTCCCTCATGAAGGATGGTGACGCGATCGGAAACGGCCTGAACCTCGGCCAGAATGTGGCTGGAGAAGATGACACCATGCCCCTGGCGCAGGTTCCGGATCAGGGCCCGGATGCCCTGCACTTGCCGAGGATCGAGCCCCACAGTGGGCTCGTCGAGGACAATCAGCGCCGGGTCGTGGACAATGGCCTGGGCGATGCCCACCCGCTGCTGATAACCCTTTGAGAGATTGCGGATGACTCGGCCGGCGACATCGGTCAACGCGCAACGCTCGATCGCGCGGCCGACGGCTGCCGCACGCGCCTGGCGTGGCACACGCCGCAGCTGCGCGGCCCAGCGCAGGTAATCCCCAACCTGCGCGTCAGGCTGCAGGGGCGGCACCTCCGGCAGGTAACCGAGGTGCTGCTTAGCGGCCCGGGGGGCATCAAGCAAATCCACACCGGCGACGCGGATACTGCCACCGCTGGGCGCCAAGACGCCACAGAGCATCTGCAATGTTGTGGTTTTGCCCGCGCCATTGAGGCCAAGAAGCCCTAACACCTCGCCACGGGCGAGCGTCAGATCCAAGCCTGCGAGTGCAACGCGATTACCGAAATACCGCTCCAGCCCGTAGGCCTCAAGCAGGAGATCACCAGGGTCCTGACTCATCACACGCTAGTGTCTCCTCGCCGTAGGGTCCGCTACGCCTTCGGCCCGGCGCTTGGCCTCGAAGGCGCACCGACAAGCAAAAGACAACGAATTTCGGTTACAGGACACTAGCTTGATCATCGAATACATGCCCAGACCACCGAATCGCATCAAGGTAAGCGTGAGTGACCTGCGAGGGTGCGTAGCCCCTTCGTTCCAACCAATCCCAGTCGCCGGCTTCATAATGCAGCACACAGTCGAGAACACTGCCTGCAGGACCCTCTCTGTGCAACAGCGCTGCCTCGATATCGTGGCTCACGGGTAACGCTGCAAGCACCTGATGGAGCGGTGCGTCAAGGACGGCATCCAGCCCTGAAAACAGTCCCACGGTAAAGTATGGGGCACCGTGACCTTCACCGCGCTGTTTGCCTATCAGCTCACACATGCGCGCCCGCACGGTAAGCATGGAGATGAATTCCGGCGGCTTGTCGTCCACGGTGGACAGGGCCATCAGCGAAACCCAGCGTTGCAGCTCCCGCATGCCCAGGTGGAGGATTGCCTGCCGAATTGACTCAATGGGGCGCTGCACATCGTCGAACGCGGCGTTCATGTAACGCAGCAGCCGATAGCTCAGACCGACATCGGCGGCGATGATCTGCTCCAGCTCGGCCACGTCCAGCTCCGGGCGCTGAATCGCCGCCAGTAGACGCAACGTGGGGAGCCGGTGGGACGGGACCGCCGCACCCTGAACGGTGCGCGGCCGGCTGAGAAAGTAGCCCTGGAAATAGTCAAACCCGAGTTCAAGGCAGTGTCGAAACCGTTCCCGATCCTCGACCTTCTCCGCGAGTAGCCGCACGCCCGGGCGCCTCACTGTCTCGACCGTGCGCGCCAATGCCTCGACAGGGCGGCCGCCCACCTCGAGCTTAACGATATCCGCATGGTCGACCAGGGGAAGCCTCTCCGGCGTGGGTTCGAAATCGTCCAGGCAGATCGTGAAGCCCATTCGGCGCAACACATCCATGGCATTGAGGACTTCTGGTTCAGCGGCGATGGTTTCGAGCAATTCGAGGATGACATGCTCGGCGGGAAGGGTTCGCTCGTGCACCTCCTTCACCAGGAAATCACGCCCGACATTGATCAGTGCCGGATAGCGACCAACAAGCTGCTCCAGGCCGATCACTGTAAACGTGTTCAGCAATACCTGCTGCGTCGCATGATCATCGTCCATGAACTCCGCGCGCTCCGCGCCCTCGGCGGCGCGGAACAACAGTTCGTAACCAAACAGGCGCAGTTCGCGCGTAAAGACAGGCTGGCGCGCCACATACACCGTCATCGGTCTCACCGCCACCCTCCTGCCTGCTAACCCCTTGCATTCCGCCACGATAGCCAACAGTATGCACGGGCGTGGACCGTTTGGCCTGGGTGTGAGGGGGCTAAGCGTTCGCCCGTTGTCGCTGCTCGATGGAGGGAGGCGGCCTTGCGCGGGCCTGGCAATAGTATTCGGGCGGCAACTCAATGAACCCCGGTACCCCGAGGTGCACCGGCACCTTCATCATCAGGGGCATCCGAGTCGCCGGGTGTTACTTGATTTTAGCTTCCCGATACATCACGTGCTTACGCACCACCGGGTCATATTTCTTCATTTCGAGCTTGCCCGGGGTGTTGCGCTTGTTCTTGTCCGTCGTGTAGAAATGACCGGTCCCTGCCGTCGATACCATACGGATCTTGTCGCGCATACTGACCTCCTCAGACCTTTTCGCCGCGTGAGCGAAGTTCAGCGAGCACCGTGTCGATGCCCTTCTTGTCGATGGTCCGCAGTCCCTGGCTGGAGACGCGCAAACGTACCCAGCGCTGCTCAGTCTCCACCCAGAACCGGTGGTAGTGAAGGTTCGGCATAAACCGCCGACGCGTCTTGTTGTTGGCGTGGGAAACGTTGTTCCCGACTGCTGGGCGCTTGCCCATGACCTGACAGATTTTGGACATGACGTCCCTCTCCTAAATTCCCGCTTGCCGCCCCGGAAGCGCACACTGGCAAGCCGCAGCGCTTGTGGACACCGACGCGCGTTTATACCAGCAAGGCCACAAACGATCAAGCCGGATGTCGATTCCACAGCCGGGAGCGAAGAATTGTCCCACCCTGCTCTTGAAAGCCGCTCAGGCGCCCCTATCTAGGGACAGAGAGGTGCACGTTTCAATTGTTAAATCAGGAGGTTGACCATGAATATCCGGCGCTATGAGCCCTGGGGCGTATTGAACCAACTCAGCAATGAAATGAACTCGCTGTTTGCGAACACGGGGCAGCAACTCAACGATCCAAGCACTATGGCCACCAGCGACTGGGTGCCGGCCGTCGACATCCAGGAGGAAAAGGATCGCTACCTGATCAAGGCGGATATCCCCGGGGTCAAGCCCGATGACATCGAGATCCACATGGAAAACGACGTCCTCACCATCAAGGGCGAACGCAGTGCAGAGGACGTCACCGAAGGCAACGGCTATAAGCGTGTGGAGCGCATCCGGGGCACCTTCCATCGCCGCTTCACACTGCCGGACACGGCGGACGCCGATCGCATTTCCGCCAGCAGCCGCGACGGCGTGCTTGAGGTCGTGATCCCGAAACAGCAGAAAGTGCAGCCGCGACGCATCAACGTTGAAGGATAAGCGGTGCGCGGCTCAGGAAGCACTGCTTGATCGCTCGGTCTCTCCGGCTTTCATAGGCGTCGGGAGACCAAGCGCGTTGGTAGCCGGCAGGCTGATTGCTTTGACACGTCCACGCAACGCAAGGTTGCGGCGCGTGGACATGGCACGCGAGGCGCTCGCAACCGGTCAGCGCTTTCTTTGCTGATGCCGCTGCCTGACTGCGGCCGCCTGCGAAGTGGCGCAGGGCAGTGGACGGCCGCGGCGATGCGCCTCCGCATCGCCGCGGCATCTGTCAACACCGAGGGGTGATGCGCGAATGGAGTACAAGGACTACTACAAGACGCTGGGCGTAGATCGCAATGCTAGCCAGGCCGACATTAAGAAGGCCTATCGGCGTCTTGCGCGCAAGTATCACCCGGACGTGAGCGAAGAGAAAGACGCGGAAGCCCGTTTCAAGGAAATCAGCGAGGCCTACGAAGTCCTGGGCGACCCGGAGAAACGGGGCACTTATGATCAACTGGGCAGTAGCTGGCGACAGGGCGAGGAGTTCCGGCCACCACCCGGGTGGGAATTCGGCGGTGCTGGCCGCAGAGCGGGTGGCGCCGGATTCGGCCGTGACGCGGACTCGGTGTTCAGCGACTTCTTCGAGTCCATTTTCGGCGGCGGCAGCCCATTCAGCGCCGAGGGCTTCAGCGGCGGCGGCAACCGAGGCTTCACCGGTTACAGCAGCAGCTTCCGCAGTCGGGGCGAGGATCAGCACGCAAAGATCACGATCTCGTTGGAGGATGCCTATCGCGGGGTCACTCGCCACCTGAACCTGCAGACGCGGCAGGACGACGGTCGTGTCGAACCCCGCCAGGTGCGGGTCAAGATCCCCGCCGGGGTGACCCAGGGCCAGCAGATTCGGCTCAGTGGTCAGGGCCAGCCCGGTGCAGGCGGCGGTGCACGCGGCGATCTCTATTTGGAAGTCGACATAGCGCCTCACAGGCAGTACCGCCTCGACGGCAAGGACATCTACCTGGCGCTGCCGGTGACACCGTGGGAGGCCGCGCTGGGCGCGACGCTGAAAGTGCCGACCCTGGGCGGGTGGATCGATATGAAGGTGCCGCCTGGCTCGCAAAGCGGCAAACGCTTCCGGCTGAAGGGCCGTGGCCTGCCGGGCAAGCCCCCCGGCGACCAGTACGTGGAGTTGAGTGTCGTCACCCCGAAGGCGGATACGCAAGCCGCACGGGAGCTCTACGAGCGCATGCGCGACGAGATCCCCATGAATCCACGGGAAAACCTGACGGTCTAGCAAGTCCCGGCCATGCGCCGCGGCGCAGCGAGCTGAAAAGTGCCAGGATGGCCTTTTTCAGCATCCTGCTCGGATCTAGTGAAACACCAGTAGCCCCTGAGGAGGCGCTATGAAGACATTCCAAGAGCTGCGGCACGGTCTGGAGCAAGCCTGGGACCAGGTCGCCGAGGGTTGGCGGCACCTGCGTGATCGCGCCGGGGCTGCGCTAACGCGCTTCTATCCACTACGCAAGGCGGGGCAGGTGCCGACGCGGGAGGAAGCACATGCGCGCCGGGGCGCAAGCTGGGGGCTCTTGGCCGCGGAGGTGATCGAGAACGATCACGCTGTGGAAGTCCGCCTGGAGGCGCCGGGCATGGCAAGCGAGGATTTCGACATCTCGGTGCATGACCAGCATCTGGTCATTCGTGGCCAGAAGCGCGTGTCGCGGCAAATTGACAGTGGCCGTTACCACTTGATGGAACGCGCGTATGGTGCCTTCCGGCGCAACGTGCCCCTGCCCTCACCAGTGGATGACAGCCGTGCCGAGGCCAGCTATCAGGATGGCGTGCTGGTCGTGCGGCTCCCGCGAACGGAGCAGTCCACGCGCCGGCGCATTACCGTGAGACCCGACCAATGACAGCGCTGCGGCGGCTCGCCGCGTCCATGTT
Organism: Aquisalimonas sp.; assembly: GCF_007120195.1. Classification (GTDB taxonomy): domain Bacteria; phylum Pseudomonadota; class Gammaproteobacteria; order Nitrococcales; family Aquisalimonadaceae; genus Aquisalimonas. Next base: position 5,262 of record NZ_SKOG01000069.1, on the reverse strand, counting down.
GTTCGTCCTGACACCCGTTTCCTGGGCACACTTACCAGCCGCAGTGGACGGCGAGCCGTTGCCCTCCCTCGCCCCGATGCTTGAGGAAACGACGCCGGCCGTGGTCAACATCGCCACCACCGGTCGTGCGCTGGTCGCCGAGAACCCGCTGCTCCAAGACCCATTCTTCCGGCGGTTCTTCGACCTGCCGGAACGTCCGCGGGAGCGACAGACCCAGAGCCTCGGCTCCGGTGTCATCGTCGACGCCGAGGCCGGGTACATTCTCACGAATCACCATGTAATCCGTCGGGCCGACCGCATTACCGTCACCCTCGCCGATCGGCGCGAGCTGGCCGCAACCGTGGTCGGTAGCGACTCCGAAACCGATGTCGCCGTGATTCGGGTCGAGGCGGGCGGCCTGCAGGCCTTGCCCTTGGCCAATTCGGACGAACTCCGGGTGGGCGACTTCGTGGTGGCCATCGGCAACCCCTTCGGGCTCGGTCAAACCGTGACGTCGGGAATCGTCAGCGCCCTGGGGCGTTCCGGGCTGCGCCTGACGAGCTACCAGGATTTTATCCAGACTGATGCGTCCATCAACCCCGGCAACTCGGGTGGTGCATTGGTGAACCTGCGCGGCGAGCTGGTGGGGATCAATACGGCCATTCTCACTCCGGCAGGGGGTAACGTCGGCATCGGCTTCGCCATTCCCTCGAACATGGCGCGCTCCGTCATGGAGCAGCTGATTGCCCACGGCGAGATCCAGCGCGGCCGGCTCGGCGTCAGCGCCCAAGACCTGAATCCGGACCTCGCCGAGGCCTTCGGGCTCGGGGAACGCTCCGGCGTGGTGATTACGCAGATCGAGGGCGGCTCACCGGCGGATAAGGCGGGGCTAGCAACAGGCGATATCATTCTTGCGGTCAACGACCGCGCCGTGCGTCAGGTGAGCGATCTGCGCAATGCCATAGGCTTACTTCGGGTCGGCGAGACGGTGACACTGCGCGTCAATCGCAACGGCACCACGCAGGAGCTGGACGTGCTCATCGCCGAACCCGAGCTGACAACCCTTCAGGGTGAGCGTGCCTCGCCGCGCCTCGCAGGGGCCCGCCTTGGCATGAATGAACAGCGGGTGGGCACAGACAACGTGCAACGGGTGACCGTGCTGGAGGTGGAGCCTGGCAGCCCGGCCGATCGGGCGGGCCTGCGCGAGGGCGATGCGATCCTGTCGGTCAACCGGCTGGACGTAACCGACCTGCGGGAATTCCGGGAGCGGTCCGTTGGGCAACAGGAGTTGCTTTTGCATATTCAGCGCGGCAGTGGAGCGCTGTTCCTCGTGCTGCGCTGACAGTCGCGCGATCAACGACCGAAGCGGACCGGCAGCTCGAACTCGAACGAGTCCTCCGGGAGATCATCCGGGGCCGCGGGCAAGGGGGACGCGCGCTCCAGGAGATCCGCAACTTCGTCATCCAGAAGGCTGTAGCCCGATGACTCGATGATTTCGTAATCGCGCAGCGTGCCGTCGCGGGCGACGGTAAAGCGCACGATAACCTCTCCCTGTTGCCGGCGCCTCTCGGCTTGGCGGGGGTAGTTCTTGCGCCGGTCCAGATAGGCTCGCAGCTCGTCGCCATAGGATTCGATGGCATCCGGGTCGCCCTCGATGGCCGCCTGCTCCTGCGTCTCGTCGTCTTCGATTTGCGCCTCCTCAAGTCCTTCTGGAATTTCTTCTGGCGTTGGTTCGGGCTCGGGCTCTGGTTCAGGCTCCGGGTCGGGTTCGGGCTCTGGTTCCGGCTCCGGCTCGGGTTCAGGCTCCGGTTCAGGTTCGGGGTCGGGTTCCGGTTCCGGTTCCGGTTCCGGTTCAGGCTCCGGCTCTGGTTCCGGCTCGGGCTCAGGCTCCGGTTCAGGTTCGGGGTCGGGTTCCGGTTCAGGCTCCGGTTCAGGCTCGGCGCCCTCAGGCTCCCCGGCCGTCGGGGTGAGCGTGACTTCAATGCCGCGTGGTCTGTCGGCTTCAGGCTCGGCGCCGGAATCGCGGAACAGCGCGACCACAACCAGGTGCAGCACAACGGCTAGAACCAGGGCGATTACCCAGTGCTGCCAGCGCAGGCCGCCCATGAGTCAGTCGCTCGCCTCCATGGTCAACAGTAGCAGGCGCTCCGCACCAGCGTCTCGGAGCCGATCCATGACATCAAGCAAGCGCGTGGAGGCGACATGACCATCCGCTTTCAAGCGCAGCTCGAGCTCGGAATCGTCGTCCAGGCGGCTCTTGACGCCCCGCACCAGGGCATCGTCGTCCGCAAGGGGCTCGCCCTCGAAGGCCAGGGCACCATCGCGCCCCAGCAAAATGACGCCTTCCGCATCATCGGCTTGTTCCCCGAACCGCGCTTCCGGTGGATCGACGGAAAACGGCTGGGGTGTAGTGAACGCGCCGGTCAGCATGAAGAAGATCAGCAGCAAGAAGACGATGTTGATCAGCGGAATGACCGGCTCGCCAAATGGGCGGCGGGATGGCTGCGGCAAACGCATGCTCACTGCTCCCGCTGGAGGCTGATCCGCGACCCACCGACGGCATACAGGCCTTCCACGACGGTGACGAGGCGCTGGAGCCGAACATCATCGCCTGGACGCACGATGACGATGCGATCCGGATCCCTCGCCAGCGCGTCACCCAGACGCTCGCCCACCACCTCAAGACTCACGCGCTCGTCATTGAGTCGCAGCTCCTCGGCACCGACACGAACCACCAGCGGTGACTCTGCATCGTCTGCGGGGGCCGAAGCATCGGCGGGCACGGAAAGCTGCAGCGAGCGCCAATCCGTGAAGGTCGATGCAAGCATGAAGAAAACCAGCAAGATAAACACCACGTCGATCAGCGGTGTCAGGGATACCATTCGCCGGCGCGGACGTGTTGCGTTTTCAAGTTGCATCTGCGGCGCGTTGGGACTGCAGTCTCGTGATGCTGTGGTGGTCGCCCGCTACATCGCGGCGGCCGGTCATACCCTGGGTAAATACCTGGGTGACCGCATCCTCCATGCGATGACGAAATCGCTCGACGCGCCCTTCCAGCCAATTGAGAAGAATCACTGCCGGAATCGCCACAGCCAGGCCAACCGCAGTGGTCAGCAAGGCTTCCCAGATGCCGCCCGAGAGCAGGGCAGGATCCACCCGACTGCCTGCGCCTTCCAGTTGCCGAAACGCATCGATCATCCCCAGGACCGTGCCCAACAGGCCAAGCAATGGTGCCAGGGTGCCAATGACCTCCAGACCGCGCAGGTAGCTGCGCAGCGCGTCGAGGTACCCGATCGCGACGCGGGTCACCTCTTCTCGCACCAGCTCCAGGGACATACCAGGATCGCGCCGACCGCGAATGGCCGCCTCCATGGCACGGGCAATGGGGTTGCGCTCCACCGCGAGGCGCTCGAGTACGGTGTCCTCCTGACCCTGGCGCAAGCCTTCCAGGCAGCTGCTCACGAACTGCTGGCTCCCCAGGCGCAGGGAGTGGAACTGCCAGAGTTTCAGCAGGGCGATGGCGATGGCGACGACGGACATGAGCAGCAACAGTGCGACCACCGGACCGCCCAGATCGAGCAGCACGGCCATTCGCTCCGAGAGCCCCGCCATTGCTCCCATGTCTGCCATCACGCCACACGCTTGCCACCACCGAATTGACACCGAGGCTAATGGAATTGCGAATCATTTGCAACTGGACAGGTGGCCGCAGGGCATGCGGAAACCGGGCTCACGTGCTTGCCGATGCGGGGAAGTCTGCTTAGCATTGCTATGCTTGGGGTGTTGGTTTTCGTGCCAATGGCTGCTAGATGGAGATCGCAATGAGCGAGATGAACGTGGAGCAGGCCCGCTTCAACATGGTCGAGCAGCAGATCCGTACCTGGGAAGTGCTGGATCCGCGCGTGCTGGACACGCTACAACATATGCCGCGCGAGCATTTCGTGCCGGATCACCTGCGCAACCTGGCGTTCTCCGACATGAATTTGCCGCTTGGCCACGGCGAGGTCATGCTGTCGCCGAAGCAGGAAGGACGCCTGCTGCAAGCGGCGGAACTGTCTCCCTCCGAGCAGGTTCTCGAGGTCGGCACGGGCAGCGCGTACCTGACTGCGTGCCTGGCCCGGATGTCGGCGCACGTGACCAGCATCGACATTTACCAGGAGTTTCTTGATGTCGCCGGGGACCGCCTCAAGCGCGAGGCGATCCGCAACGTCGCGCTTAAGTGTGGCGACGCCGCCGCCGGCTGGGACGACGGCAAGCGTTACGACGCGATTATCGTCGGCGGTGGATTGCCGGAACTCCACAAGGGCTTCCATTACTCGCTCACGGTGGGCGGGCGGCTGGTGGTGATGGTCGGCGAGGCGCCGATCATGGAAGGCATGCTGATCACCCGGGTCGGCGAGGCGCAGTGGGCCACGGAGAGCTTGTTTGACACGTGGCTGCCGCCGCTTGTCAATGCACCGCGGACCCGCCGTTTTGACTTCTGAGGTGCCGAGCGAGAGGGTTGCGATGAGCGAGGACGCGGACGTCATCATTGTCGGCGGCGGCATGGTCGGCGCTTGCCTTGCCGGTCTGCTCGCGAAGGACGGGCTGGCAGTGACCGTTGTCGAAGGCCAATCACCACCGCCCCTCGGTGATGAGGCACCCGTCGATGTGCGCGTCTCCTCCGTCAACCTCGCGAGTGCGGATCTGTTCCAGCGCCTCGGCGCTTGGGAACACATGACCGCTTTGCGGGTATGCCCCTTCCGCCGCGTGCGCGTTTGGGACACCGGCGGTGGCGAAACCCGGTTCGACGCCCGTGAAACCGGGCATGACTGGTTCGGCTGGTTCGTGGAGAACAACGTCATCCACGCCGGGCTGCACCAGGCGATACGCGAGCTTCCGAACGTCCGCTGGCTGGCTCCCGCCACGCCTGTAGACATCGTCATGGACGCCATTGGAGTGACCGTGGACCTGGACGACGGCACCACGCTGCGGGGCTCGCTTGCCGTGGGCGCAGACGGCGCCCGCTCCGCGGTGCGGGAGATGGCTGGGATCGCCGTTCACAGCACCGATTACAACCAGCGCGCCCTGGTCACTACCGTGGCCACGGAGCTGCCGCAACAGGATGAAACCTGGCAGCGGTTCACACCCACCGGCCCCCAGGCCTTTCTGCCCCTGCCCGGGCACCGTGCCTCGCTGGTGTGGTACGGCTCGCCAGATACCATCAGTGTCCTGGAGACCCTGGAGGAGGTATTCCTCATCGCAGAGATCATGGAGGCCTTCCCGGAAGATCTCGGCGGCATT
>NZ_SKOG01000169.1 GCF_007120195.1 Aquisalimonas sp. | reverse complement strand
TTGCCCAATTCCTCCCGATCCCAGCGCCGCGCCGCCTCCTGACCCCGCGCCTGGTCCACGGGTACGCAAATAGCAATGGCGACGAGGAACAGGAAGGCGCAGAGCAGGATCGACCCGTGCAACCCGACCAAGGTCTGCAGCAGTCCCAGCGCGACGATCCCGAACATTCCCGCCAACTTGTTGGCCAGCCCCCAAAAACCGAAAAATTCCGCGGCCTTGGCTTCCGGCGAAAACAGCCCCACCAGCGTGCGGCTGGCGGACTGGCTGGAGCCGAGGCTCACGCCGGCGAGTGACCCCACGACCAGGAACAGGTGCTGTGCCTCCCAGCCTACGCCGAAGGTCTCATTGATCCACTCTGTAACCTGTGGCGTACCCCAGATGGCGAGAATCGCCAGCACCCAGAGCGTGAGCGTGATCAGATAGGTGCGCTTGGCGCCGAGGCGATCCTGCAGGGCACCGAACCCAAGGGCGCCGGCGGCCGCGGCGATCTGAACCACGATAAACATGATGTTGCGGATGTGCTCATCCCAGCCAATGACCTGGGCGCCGTAAATGAAGGCGAAGGTGATGATGATGTAGATCCCGCCCATGGAAAACAGCAGGGAGGTCAGGAAGATGGCGAGATCCCGGAAGCGCGCGATATCGCGCACCGTATCCGCCACCCGCCGGAACCCCAGGGTGACGTAATTCGCCCCGGCGGGCAGCGGCCGCGGCACACCCCGCTCTCTTACCCACACAAAGGTGGGCACCGCGGCCAGCAGGAAGAACCCGGCGGCGAAGGGCCCGACCCAGCGGATACGATCGAAGTTCTCGGCCGTCGCATCGCCCAGAAAGGCGAGGGTGAACGCCGCGGCGAACAGCCCGCCAATATAACCCAGGGCCCAACCGAACCCGGAAATCTTACCCAGATCCTCAGGCGGGCCAAGATCCGGAAGAAACGCGGCGATGAAGTTCTCGCCAATGGAGTAGGCGAAGTTCGAGGCAATGATGAGAATGAGCCCCAGCATGATGTCGCCGGGCTCAACGAACACCAGCAATGCCGTGGCGATCACCGTGGCGATGTAACTGGCGAACAGGAAGCGCTTCTTACTGGCGGAGTAATCCATGACCGCCCCGCACACCGGCCCCGAGACCACCACCAGAAAGTAGCTTACCGCCAGCGCCAGGCTCCACAGCAGGTTGCCGAGGCGGTAGTCATCGTTGCGGTCACCGACAATGACCGTGGTGAACAGATCGCCGAAGACAACGGTGATGATCAGCAGCGTGTACGCCTGGTTGGCGAAGTCGAACATCGCCCAGCCAAAGATCTCGCGCCTTGGGGCACGCTCCTTGCGCGGTGCCTCCCTTGGGCTGTCGGTGGCAGTCATGCGGGCCTCCGCGGCACTGAAACGGGCGCCATGGTTGCATGGCGTTGGCGTGCGGGCCTAGTGTCCTGTAATCGAATTCCGGTCATGGGACACTCGTGTCCATCACAGCGCGCGCCGCCCACCGTCCGCGTCCAGGCGGTAGAGCGCCCAGGCATCTTCCGGCGACGAACGGCACATCCCATAGCGAAACGGCGAGTCCATACCCTCCAGCTGGAAGCGCATATCCTTGAAAACCACGCACTGGTCATAGTTGCGCCGGTCCACGCTCCGCAGGGCGGGATAATTGGCGAACCAGTGAAAGAACTTCATGGCCTCTTGTTCCCAAACTTCCCGGGCCAGGGGGGCCACCTCCTGGGGCCCAAACTGTGTGTGGCGGCGCCACTGCATCTCGTCCACGGGGGGATAAGCGGCCCAGAGCTGCCACAGAAAGAACGCATCCTCGCCGGGGTCGCGGGGCGCGCGCTCGCGCCGCAAGTTGACCCGGGCGATGGCATACTGCTCGCCGCGGTCGACAACCACCATCCAGTTGAAGGGCTCCCAGGGCTGCGGATAGGCCTGCGCGACATAGTCGGTCAAGCCCTGCTCGCGAGCCCACGTCTCCCCCAAGTCCACCGCGCTGCGGTATTGCGTGTACTGGAAAAGCACCAGGGCTGTCACCGCGGCCAGGCCGAGTGCGGCCCCGGTCCGCGGCCGCCAGTACAGGCTGGCCGCGAGCCCGGCCACAATCAGGCCAGAGAACCAGGGATCGATGATAAATGTGGTATTCCACCCGGGCGCCCAGTCACTGAATGGCGCGAGAATCTGGGTGCCGTAACTGGTGATGAGGTCGCCAAGGATGTGCACAAAAATCCCCAGCAGAATGACGCCGTAATACGCGCGCCACGGATACCGCCGGCCCAGCAGAATTGCACAGGCCACCGCCAGCAGCCAGGCCCAGATCGGCATGAGCAGCAGCGAATGTGTCGCACCGCGGTGGTTCTCGAGATACGTGATCTCGCCGAAGAGCAACAACACGAAGTCGATATCCGGCGCCGCCGCCGCCAGGAACCCGATCCATGTACGCTCGCGCAAGGATAACTGGTCCGTGCGCGGGGCGCGTGGTGCCGTGGCACGCCCGACCAGCGCCCCGCTCAGTGCATGGGTGAGCGTATCCAGAGCTGTCCCCCTAACAGGTCAGTACCTTAAGTGACTCGCGCGTACCGCGGCGCCGCCTGCTCAGACGCTCACATCCGTGACTTCAGCGTACGCCTCTTCTCGCCGTTCGGACGGTTTCGGTAACGCCGTCAAATTGCGTGGGTGATGGTAGCCGGGAACCCAGCGGGCCAGTGAGGCTGCACCGTGCAGCAGTGTTCCCAGACGGCTGCGCGTGCGCCGCACGTCGTGGGTATCATCGGACAGCCAGCCGGTGAACGTGGTGACGAAGATACTGGTCAACACGGTCTCCTCAAGCCCCCGGTGTATTCCGCTGGCATCGCGGTGAGCCGCCTCGCGCAGCCACTGCACCGTGCGACTGATGCGAAGCACAGCGGGAATCTGCACGTGCAGGTGCCCAGGCTCGAGCTTGCCTTTGATCATCTGGCCGGTCACCCGCCGATGCGGCGCCAGCGCCTCGAGCCAAGCCATGACCAGGCAGTGCAGCCGCTCGGTCGATGGCAGCGCCTGGACTGCAGGATCGGCAGCGGCCTCCAGCATGGCCTGGTCGGCCCGGTCGAACCAGGCATCTGCCAGCTCTTCTTTTTCGCGGAAATGCGCCTGAATGGCGGTCAGATCCGTCCCCAGGTGTGCTGCGACGTCGTGTAAACGCACCTCTTCCCAGCTAGTCTGTTCGGCCAACGTTAGCGCCGTATCCACGATGGCCTCTCGACTAATCCGCATAACGCGCCTCCCTTGTGGAATCTCGCTTTTACCCAGTATAACCAGTCAAGGACTCCGTCTTGTTGACCGGCCTGCCGCCCGCACGTTCCAGGCCTGAGTGGGCTTGGTACTCCAGCCGCCGGGCACACGGAGCACCAAGGGACTCCGGTCATACGGCCACGCCGACACACCCACAGGAGGTTTCCCGATGACCACAACTGTGTGCTTTGCCCACGGCAAGGAAAGCGGCCCCTGGGGCCGCAAGATCACCGCCCTCGCTGAGGTCGCGCGGCGGCACAATCTTGCTGTTGTCAGCCCAGATTACCAGTTCACCATGGATCCGGACGAGCGGGTTGGCTACCTGCTGCAACAACCACTACCCGCAGGCGAACAGCTGATCCTGGTGGGTTCGAGCATGGGCGCTTACGTCTCAGCGGTCGCCAGCGCTCGACTCAACCCCCGGGGCCTGTTCCTGCTCGCGCCCGCGGTGGACATCCCGGGCTACGCCGGCGACACCACGCCAAAGGCGGCGCTGGTGGACGTGGTGCACGGCTGGGATGACGAGATCATTCCCGCGGATGTCGCCATCGGCTGGGCACGGCGGCACCGGACACGGCTGCACCTGGTGGACAGCGAGCATACGTTAACCAGTGCACTGCCGTGGGTGTGCACACTGTTCGACGCGTTTATCGAAGAGTGCCTTTGCCTCACCGCTGCGTGAGCCGCAACTCGATCCGGCGGTTCCGGCGCAGGTCCTCGGGGTCAGTACCGTCCGCAATAGGATGATATTCCCCGAACCCCGCGGGTGAGAGCCGCTCCGGTGGGACACCCTGGTCGATCAGGCGGTCCACGATCGCCTGAGCGCGGGCGGTGGACAGATGCCAGTTGGACGGGAATTCCTCAGTGCTGATAGGGCGCTGGTCGGTATGCCCCTCCACCTGCAGGACCCAGGGAATCCCATCGGGAATGTTGTCCTGCAACTCAAGTATCGTCGAGGCCACCTCGTCGAGCTGATCATGGCCCGCCTCGTCGAGCGTCGCCGAGGCTGTGTCAAAAAAGAGCTCGGACTGCAGCACAAAACGATCCCCCTCGATGCGGATATCCTCCCGCTCGCCGAGCACCTCACGCAAGCGGCCGAAGAAGTCAGAGCGGTAACGGCTGAGTTCGTGGATCTGCTCGATGAGGGCGAGATTAAGGCGACGCCCCAAATCCTGGAGCTCCTCCTCCCGCTGGGCCACCGTCTCCTCGGAGACTTGTAGTGCGACCGTGACGCGACGCAGCTGCTGGCGCAGGGCGTCCACCTGGCGGTTCAAGCGGTCGATGCGAGACTGCTGTGCCTCTGTGAGCTGTTCCTCGTCCTCCAGGGCGCGGCGCTGCTCCGCGATCAGCGCCTGCAGATCGCGCAACGCGATATCGCGCTCTTCGAGTTCCTGCTGCGCCAGGTGGGTGCGTTCCTCGGCGTGGGCGAGCTCTGCCTCCAGCGTCCGGCTGCGATCACGCGCCGCCGTTGCGTCCTCTTCGGCCTCCTCCCGGGCGGCGGCGAGCTCGCCCACTTCGGCCTCGAGCTCGTCACGGAGCTCGCGCAGCGCCATCAGGTCCTGCTGCAGGCTGGCGGCCTCGGCCGCCTGGCGCTCGATGATTTCGGCGTCCGCCTCCATGGTGGCCTCCGCCTCGGCGAGATCCTCCTCAAGCTCACCGATGCGCGAGCGTGCCGTGGTGAGTTCCTCACGCAGGGCACCGCGCTCGGCGATGGATACGGCCAGATCCAGCTCCAGCTCTTCCCGGGCCTCCCGCTCCATGGCCAGCTCATCGCCCAGATCCCGGAGTTCAGTCTCCAGCCGGGCCAGCGCCGCCTCCCGTCCGGCCAAAGTGTCCGTCAGGTAATACTGCGCGACCATGAATAGGCTGAGGACGAAGACAAACAGCAGCAACAACGTGGCCAATACGTCCACGTAGCCTGGCCAGATATTCACACTGCTGCGATTGCGTCGTTCCGGGAACACGTCGTCGTCACCGCTCGCCAGGGTCGCTCCCCGTGACACGGGCCACAGTCCGGGTCAACAGCCGGATCTCGTCACGCAATTCCGAGGCCAGCTCGGTGCGCTCGCTGTGGAGCTCATCCACCAGCCGGTGCAGGCTGCCATCAAGAACACGCAGCCGCTCGTCCAGCTTCTCCGCATCCTCCGTTCGCTCGCCCAGGGCATCCGCCAGCCGCTGCAGCACCGGCTGCAACTCCATCTGCCCGCGGGCCTGGTGGAGCATGCGTTTGTGTTCGCTGCGAATCTGCTCCGCCAGTTCCGCCACCTGGCCGGTGACCGTGGCGATGCTCTCTTCGGCGCTGCGGCGCTCTTCCTCGCGTCGGGCCACCAGCCGTTGCAGACGATCCAGGCTCTCGGCCGTCTGCTCAAGGAGCGCCTGTATATACGATGGGACACTGTGCTCGGTCTCAACGTTCGCGAGTGGGCCGGAGCTAAACCGGGTCAGCCCCGAGAGCTGCTCCTCCAGATCGTTGTAGAAGCGATTCTGGGCATGCCCGGTCTGCAGATCCACGAACCCCAGGACCAGCGCCCCGGCCAGCCCGAACAGCGAGGAGCTGAACGCCGTGCCCATGCCGGCCAACGGTTCCTCGAGGCCGGTGCGCAGCTGCTCGAAGAGTTCGGTTGCATCGCCACTACCCACGCTGAGACCACTGATGACCCGGCCAATGCCGCCGAGCGTATCCAGTAATCCCCAGAACGTACCGAGCAGCCCGAGAAAAATGAGCAGGCCAATGAAATACCGCGATAGATCCCGCGCCTCATCCAGGCGCGAGCGGATGCCGTCGAGCAAGGCGCGCATGCTCATGGTGGATAGCTGCAGGTTATCGCCCCGCTCCTGGAGCATCCGCCCCAGTGAGCCCAGCATTCCGCGCCCCGGTGGCGGCGGCAGCGATTCAGCGCCACGTTGCCACGCGCGCAGCCACGCAGCGTCCGGCCCCAGCACGGCCACCTGCCGAACGTTGATCATGATGCCCACAAGCAGCACGGTGAGGATCATGCCGTTGAAAACGGGGTTCGCCATGAAGGCGTCGGCCAGCCTGATGTGTAAAAGCGCGGCGACGCCGGCCACTCCCATGAGAAACAGTGCGATCCATAACAGCACGCGGCCTGGTTTTCTCACTCGCGCCTCCCGTTTGTCCTACTCACCTGCCCGATCCCGCAGCGCAGGGTGACCCACGTTTTCCCCACCATACAATGAAATGGGACAATCCGGGGGTTCGTCGAGGAGCGGCTGAATGCTCCTTCGCGCTCGCGAGGCATCATTCGGCGTACTCGTAAGCCTGCGGACCATGACCAATGACGAGACAGGATCCTGGAAAACCCTGATCCATCCGCCGCGACCAAGCACCGAGCAGGGCAATCACGGGTAGAGAAATGTGCTGCAAACCAGGGGGTTACCGCCATGGAGGATTGCGTCTTCTGCAACATCGTTGCCGATCGCGAACGCGCCAGCATTGTGCACCAGGACACCTACTGCATTGTCATCATGGATCTCCACCCTTTGACCACGGGTCACGCCCTGGTGATCCCGCGAACACATCATCAATACCTGCGAGAATTACCCCCGGAGCTGCGTCATCATGTGTTCACGGTGGCCGAGGCCGTCATGCGGGCGCAACGGGTCACGTACGAGTGCGCTGGCGCCAACCTGGTACTCAATGATGGCCCCGTGGCGAACCAGACCGTCCCCCACGCCCACGTGCATCTCATTCCACGCCGGCGGGGCGACCTGGGGCACGTGGCTCGGGGGCTGGCGAGGCGGGCACTCCCGGCGCTGCAGCGACGAGCCGGGCGGGGTCGACTGGACGGCGAAGCCATGCGGCTCGCCGCGGCGTTGCCGGCGCTAAACGAGTGAGGGTGCCTGACTCGCCCCGGCCCGGACAACAAGTGCTTGAAGCGTGGATGACAAGCTGGTGCGGGCCGACGCGGCACCCCAGCCGCGACCCGAACACCTTGGACGTCGTTAGAGAACACGGGCGTTGGAGATGCATAATGAGGCCCACATGAGTCAGCAGCGCGTTACCGAAACGCCGGCGCTTCCCGCAGGCATTGAAACCCGCCATGTGGATAATGGCCACGGGCTCACCATGCACCTGCTGGAGGCCGGCCACCGCGGCGATCCGCTCATTCTCCTGCTGCACGGTTTCCCCGAGCTCGCCTACAGCTGGCGCAAGGTCCTGGTACGGCTCGCGCAGGCCGGGTTCTACGTCATCGCCCCGGATCAGCGCGGCTTCGGCCACACCACCGGCTGGGACGGCGATTACGACGGCGACCTGGCGAGCTATACCCAGCTCAGCCTGGTTCGCGACGCAATGGGCCTGGTCGCCGCGCTGGGTTACCGCACGGTCGACGCCGTAGTCGGCCACGACATGGGTTCCACCGTGGCCGGGTACTGCGCCCTGGCCCGGCCGGACGTGTTCCGCTCGGTGGCCTTCATGAGCGCGCCCTTTGCGGGGCCGCCCGCGTTTGCGTTCGACACAGCGGAGCAGCAAGGAGACAACGCCAAACCCCACGGGACCGATATCAGCGCGACGCTGGCAGCCCTGGACCCGCCGCGCAAGCACTACCAGCACTACTTCCGTTCCCGGCAGGCCGCTGCCGACATGCTCGCGGCACCGCAGGGGGTGCACGCGTTCCTGCGCGCCTACTTCCACACCAAAAGCGCTGACTGGCCGGGTAATGCGCCTGCTCCCCTGCAGGCGCTGACGGCATCCGAGCTGGCGACACTCCCCGGTTACTACGTGATGCAGCAGGACAAGACCATGCCGGAGACGGTGGGTCCGGAGATGCCAACGCCGGAGCAGATCGCCGCCTGCCAATGGCTGCCAGACGCTGAACTGGCGGTCTATGCGGAGACCTTCTGCCGAACCGGGTTTCAGGGCGCCCTGCAGTGGTATCGGGCCTTTGCCGAACCGGCATTCCAGAGGGAGCTCTACATCGTCTCCGGCCGCACCGTGGACATGCCGTCATGCTTCATCGCCGGCAAGAAGGACTGGGGCATTTACCAGTTTCCCGGCCGGTTCGAGCGCATGCGCGACACCACCTGCACGCGCATGCTGGGCTGTCACCTGATTCCGGGCGCCGGTCACTGGGTGCAGCAGGAGCAGCCCGAGGCGGTGACGGCGCACCTGCTCACATTCTTCGAGGAGGCTCGGCGACTGAGGACAGCGTGATCCTGCCATGCGGCAACCCAGGCTGAGCGGATCGCCGTCGCCATTTGCGGCCATCTCGACCCTTTCCTTGCCGAACCGAACCCGGTCGGGGTTTGGCATGTGCTCGCTGAACGAGGCAGACGTCGTGCGCGGGTGCAGCTACTGCTGCTCCTCGCGCCGCCGCTTCCTCAACACCAGGTACTGTATCGTCGCGCCGCCGATGAGCCATAGTGGTATGCCAAACAGAAACACACCCACCACGGCGCTGGCCAAGCTCTGGTAGCCCCAGAAGTACCCGATCACCGCGCCAATAATAAAAGGATTCACGAGAAGCCGCATGGCGTACCCCGACGAATGCGCACGAACCGTCCGCGGCAATCATGCTGAAAGCGCAGGACAGGCAGCAATGATTGGCTCATAAACCCAAGATGGCAAGCCCTGGGCCTCGGTTCCAGCCTCGCCGTCATTGCCCTCGCCAGCGCCTGAGCGGAGCTGCCTGATTCATTGGACCTGAACCAACCTGACCTCGCGACCTTCGATGCCATGGCCCTCGCAAGCTCCGGTCGTTGTGGTGGATCCGCGCGACTCAGCCCTTTTGAACCACGTCAAAACATTCCAGGGCCGGACTCTCCAGGTAGACATGACGGTGGTCACCCGCTGACCGGTGGGCATCACGGAATGCCTGGGAGCGCGTCCATGCATCGAACGCGTCTCGGGACGCCCACATGCTATGGGAGGCATACAACGTGTAATCGTCGTGTTCGGGTCCGCGTAGCAGGTGGAACGCAATAAAACCAGGAACCGAGTTCAACTGGGAGTCCCTTTCGGCCCAGATCCGCTCGAACTCCTCCTCGCAACCCTTATGGATTCGAAAGCGGTTCATGGCGATGAACATAAAGCACACCTCACTGTTCAGTGGTGAATGGTCGTCCGGGTCGTCATAGTGTAACGACCGTGGTCACACGCTGTGTCAACAGCTGCGTGATTGCCCGAGCGGGACATGGACGGCCCCGGGCTTCGGGACCTATTCTCTACACTGGAGTGGTGACCGGCACCGGCCACACGGCGATAACAAACCTGGGGGAGAAAGCCGATGTTCCGAAGCGTGACCAACGCCTCCGTGCGTCTCATGGAGCGCTACCTACCTGACCCTTACATCTTCGTGCTGCTGCTCACCCTCGTGGTGTTTGCGATGGGCATGGGCATCGAGCGTGAGAGCCCCATGGCCATGGTGGAACACTGGGGCGACGGGTTCTGGAACCTGCTTGAGTTCGCCATGCAGATGGTGCTGGTCCTGGTGACCGGCTTCGTGCTCGCCAGCACGCCCATGTTCAAGATGATCCTGCAGACCCTGGCCAAGCTGGCGCGATCCCCGGGGCAGGCCATCATCATGGTCACCCTGGTATCCATCGTCGCCGCCTGGATCAACTGGGGCTTTGGCCTGGTAATCGGGGCGCTGTTCGCCCGTCAGCTGGCACAGGTTGTGCCACGGGTGGACTACCGCCTCCTGATTGCCAGTGCTTACAGCGGCTTTATCGTCTGGCACGGGGGGCTGGCAAGTTCCATCGGCTTGGTGGTCGCCACGGATGGGCATTTCCTCGAAGAGCAGATTGGCATCATCGGCACCGGGCAGACCATTTTCTCGTCCATGAACCTACTGCTCGTTCTGATCATGCTTGTCGTTATTCCCCTGATGTGCCGCTTGATGATGCCCAAGCCGGAGGATTCGGTGACGGTCGATCCAAAGGTGCTGGAGCGTGAGGAGGAGCAGCCATCACTGTCGTGGGATCGCCCGGCTGATCGGGTTGAGAACAGCATCATCCTCGCGCAGGCCATCGGCATCATGGGGCTGGTGTTTATCCTGTACTACTTCTTCTCGCGACAGGCGGATCTCAACCTCAACATCGTGAACTTCACCTTCCTCACGCTTGGCATCATGCTCCACGGCCGCCCGTCGCTCTTTCTGCACTCGGTGCGCAACGCCGTGAAAGGCGCCAGCGGCATCATCATCCAGTTCCCGTTCTACGCGGGCATCATGGGCATGATGGCCGGCTCCGGGCTGGTTGAGACATTCTCCCAGGCCTTCGTCGCCATCTCCACGGAGACAACGTTTCCGCTCTTCGCCTTCCTCAGCGCGGGCATCGTCAATGTCTTTGTGCCCTCCGGCGGCGGACAATGGGCCGTGCAGGGGCCGGTGATGATCCCCGCGGGCATCGAGCTGGGGGTGGATAACGCGCGCACCGCCATGGCCGTGGCCTGGGGGGACGCCTGGACCAACCTGATTCAGCCGTTCTGGGCGCTGCCGGCACTGGCCATTGCCGGTCTCAACGCGAAGGACATCATGGGCTTTTGCCTGATCAACCTGGTTGTGACCGGGGTGATTATCGGCCTGGGGCTTATGTTCCTGCCGTAAGCGATGGCTTTCCAGGGGGGACGAACAACGGGCGCCACAGGCGCCCGTTGTTCGTTTACACCGTGGAAACGACCTACTGCTTGCCGTTGAACTCCGGGTAGGCCTCCATACCGCACTCGGTGAGATCCAGGCCCTGGACCTCTTCCTCCTCGGTGACGCGGATGCCCATAGCCAGCTTGAGGATGAGCCAGAGAACCAGGCTCGCCCCGAATACCCAGGCGAAGATACTGGCAAGGCCCACCAGCTGGGCAACAATCGTGGCGTCGTCGGACCACAGCAGCACCGCCAGCACGCCCCAAATGCCGCAAGTGCCGTGCACGGAGATGGCCCCCACCGGATCGTCGATCTTTAGCTTGTCCAGGAACACGATGGAGAAAACGACAAGCAAACCGCCGAGCGCGCCGATGATTACGGCAAGCAGGTGGGAGGGCACATCGGGACCCGCCGTGATGGACACAAGTCCCGCCAGGGCGCCGTTGAGGATCAGCGTCAGGTCGGCCTTGCCGTACAAAGCACGGCTCAGCAGCATCGCTGCGACCAGGCCCGCAGCGGCCGCCATGTTGGTGTTGGTGAACACCAGGGCCACGGCGTTCGCGGATTCGACGTCCGAGACCTTGAGCTCAGACCCCCCGTTGAAGCCGAACCAGCCGAGCCAAAGGATGAACGTCCCGAGTGTCGCCAGCGGCAGGTTGGCGCCCGGTATGGCCCGTACCTTGCCATCTGCCCCGTACTTGCCCTTACGCGGCCCGAGGATCAGCACGGCCGCCAGCGCCGCCGCGCCACCGGTCATATGCACGATGCCAGAGCCGGCGTAGTCGGCGTACCCGAGCTGATCCAGCCAGCCGCCGCCCCAGGTCCAGTATCCCTGCACCGGGTAGATCACGCCGGTCATGACCACCGCAAAGGCAAGAAAACTCCAGAGTTTCATGCGCTCGGCCACCGCGCCGGAGATGATCGACATGGCCGTGGCAACAAAGACCACCTGGAAAAAGAAATCCGAGGTGTTGGAGTAGTAGATCTCGCCGTCACTGCCGAGCACGTCGGCGACGCTGTTGTCGGCATCCAGTCCGAACCCCAGCGCCGGGAAGATACCGCTCGGCGAGCCGCCATACATGACCTGATAGCCGATGAACAGATACATGATGCAGGCGATGGAGTACAACGCCACGTTCTTGGTGAGAATCTCGGTTGTGTTGCGGGAACGCACCAGGCCCGACTCGAGCATGGTAAAGCCGGCTGCCATCCACATGACCAGCGCACCGGAGAGCAGGAAATAGAAGGTGTCCAACGCGTAGGCAACTTCGATCACTTGATCCATTGTTATCATCCTCTGTGGCAACGAACCCGGTGATCAGAGCGCGTCCTGGTCGGTTTCCCCGGTGCGGATGCGGATTGCCCGCTCGAGGTCGAAGACGAAGATCTTGCCGTCGCCGATCTTCCCGGTGTTGGCCGCTTTGGAAATGGCCTCGATGGTGCGCTCAGTGAGGTCCTCCTGAATCCCCACCTCGATCTTCACCTTTGGAAGAAAATCCACCACATACTCCGCGCCGCGGTAGAGTTCCGTGTGGCCTTTCTGACGGCCGAAGCCCTTGACTTCGGTGACAGTAATACCCTGCACGCCGATCTCGGAGAGTGCTTCGCGCACGTCGTCGAGCTTGAACGGCTTGATGATTGCGGTGACGAGTTTCATTCCCGGCTACTCCCTGAAGACCGGCCCGGATCGACGGGCCCTGATACGGGTTCCCCCGCGTTGCGGGTGACCAGCCCGACACCGTAAGCTGTCAGTCACGGTACAGGCTGGACTCGCACCCTCTTCAGCATTTCCTGTGCCAGTTGTTGTTTTCATCGATAATTCATGTTGTTATTGAATCGTGGGTGCAGCGTTTCGCGGCAGCGCACAAACCATACGCACCGAATGCGTGCATAATGCACACATTCGGTGCAACGGGCAGACAATGACGATCAGGAGTGCACGATATGCTGGATCCGAAATCACTCGATGACATGGCGCGCAAGTTCGCAGCCAACCTTCCCCCGGGTCTGCGGGAATTCCAGCAGGAAATGGAGCGCAACTTCCGCACGACGATGCAGAGCACATTCAACCGCCTGGACCTGGTCACGCGCGAGGAGTTCGACGCGCAGTCCAAGGTGCTCGCGCGCACCCGCACGCAGCTTGAGGCCCTGGAAGAACGGGTCGCCGCGCTCGAGGGGCGATCAACGACTGGGAGTGACGACAGCCAGGACAGCTGAAACCCAGGCCGCGGGTACGGACGGCCGGTCCAGGGATGGAAATCATGGCACTAGCAGTGGTTTATGGCCGGGCCGGTCTCGGCGTGGATGCGCCCGTTGTCGATATCGAAGTCCACCTCGCCAACGGCCTGCCCTCCATTGCCATCGTCGGCTTGCCAGAGACGGCCGTAAGAGAAAGCCGCGACCGCGTCCGTAGCGCCATACTCAACAGCGGCTTCGAATTCCCCACGCGCCGCATCACGATTAATCTCGCCCCGGCGGATCTCCCCAAGGAAGGCGGGCGCTTCGACCTGCCCATTGCCATCGGCATCCTGGCCGCATCAGGTCAGGTACCGCGGGAAGCGCTGACGGCTTGGGAATTCGCCGGCGAGTTGGCACTGACCGGCTCGCTGCGCCCCATTCGCGGCTGCCTGCCGGTGGCCGTCCAGGCGCGACGCGCTGGCCGATCGCTGGCAGTGCCCGCCGCCAACGGCCCGGAGTCCGCCCTCGTGCACCCGGAGGCAAGCTTCGGCGCCGGTCACCTGCTCGATGTTACGGGCCATCTCACCGGCACGGTGCCTCTGGAACCGGCCCGGGCCGAGCCACCCAAGCCCGCGGAGCCACCCCCTGACCTTGCGGACGTCCGCGGTCAAACCGGTGCCCGTCGCGCGCTGGAAATCGCGGCCGCCGGGGGCCACTCACTGCTGTTGAGCGGCCCCCCCGGCACCGGCAAGAGCATGCTCGCGGCACGCCTGCCGGGGATTCTCCCGCCCATGAGCGAGAGCGAGTGCCTGGAGACGGCAGCCGTGCTGTCCCTGAGCCGCCACGGTTTTTCGCCGGCACACTGGGGACACCGGCCATTCCGGGCACCCCACCATTCCGCGTCCCATGCGGCGCTCACCGGCGGCGGCTCCCGCCCGCGCCCCGGGGAGATCTCCCTCGCCCACAACGGTGTGCTGTTTTTGGACGAACTCCCGGAGTTCGGCCGCCAGGCCCTGGAGGTCCTGCGCGAGCCGCTGGAAAACGGCCGGGTGAGCATCGCGCGCGCGGCGGCGCAGGTGGAGTACCCCGCCCGATTCCAGCTCGTCACGGCCATGAACCCATGCCCCTGCGGCTATCTCGGCGATCCGGTTCACGCTTGCCGCTGCACGCCGGATCAGGTCGCGCGCTATCGGGGCCGTGTCTCCGGCCCGCTGCTCGACCGTATCGACATGCAGGTGATCGTGCCGCGGCTGCGCCCGGAGGAGCTGCAGCAGGCCAAGCCAGGTGAGGCATCGACAAAGGTCCGCGAGCGGGTGTGTATCGCCCGGGAACGACGCCTCGCCTTGAGCGGCGCCGCCAGCGCCGCCCTGGGACCGGACGCCGTCGAGGCCGCGTGCGCACTGGGTCGGGCAGAGGGGCAGTTTCTCACCGAGGCTATGGAACGCCTCGGCCTGTCCGCCCGGGCCTATCACCGCCTGTTGCGCGTCGGCCGCACCATCGCGGATCTCGCCGGAGCCGAACGCGTGAGCGTACAGCACCTCGCAGAGGCTTTAGGGTATCGGCGCTTGAGTGCGCAGGAGGATACCGGGGCGATACGGGTGTAGGCCCCCGGGGGATCGGTGTGCGCCGAAGGCGCGTCGCTAGTGTCCTGTCCCGTAAATAAGTTGCGAAAATTGGCGTGGATCCTGACGGTTCCTGGCAAGGCGCGCCGACGAGACGTAGCGGGGACTACGGCGAGGAGGCGCAACGCCGCCAGGGGCCGTCAGGGCCGCGACAATCGTAACGTTATTTGCGGGACAGGACACTAGACGGTTAAATGCTCCAGGATCAGCGCGTCGCTGAGCGCATTCATCTCGCCGGACGCCACCACGCTGCCATTGTTCATGATGTCGAACCGATCCGCTGTGGAACGTGCGAAGGGCAGCTTCTGCTCCACAAGCAGGATCGTAAGGCCCTGCTCCCGGTTCAGCAGCCGGATGACGTCGCTGATTTCCTTGACGATATTGGGCTGAATCCCCTCGATGGGCTCGTCCAGCAGCAGGATCTCCGGCTGCAGCACCAACGCCCGACCGATCGCCAGCTGCTGTTGCTGGCCGCCGGAGAGGTCGCCGCCACGGCGCCGACCCATGTCCTTGAGGACCGGGAAGAGCTCGTAGACCTGCGCGGGGATGTTCTTTGCCCGTTTACTCGCCAGGGGCACCCGCAGGTTTTCCTCCACGCTCAGGTGCGGAAAAATCTCGCGGCCCTGGGGCACGTAACCCAGCCCGAGCCGCGCGCGTTCATACGCACGTTTCGCGCTGATGTCCTCGCCATGGAACCAGATCCGTCCCTGGGCGATGGGAACCAGGCCCATGACGCACTTGAGCAGCGTCGTCTTGCCCATGCCGTTGCGGCCCATAAGGCAGTTGGAGCGCCCCTCCTGGACGTCCAACTCGACGTCACGCAGGATATGACTGCCGCCGTAATACTGATTCAGGCCTTCAATGCGGAGCACTGTTGCTCTCCTGTTTATTCCTCTTCGCCCAGGTACACCTCGCGCACCTTCGGGTCATTCTGGACCTTGTCCATGGTGCCCTCGGCGAGGACGCTGCCTTGGTGGAGCACGGTCACCTCACGGGCGATGGAGCGCACGAAATCCATGTCGTGCTCCACCACCACCACTGAGTGCTTGCCGGCGAGGCCGGTGAGCAGTTCCGCGGTTGCCTCCGTCTCCTGGCCGGACAGGCCGGCCACAGGCTCGTCGACCAGCAACAGGCGCGGGTTCTGCATGAGCAGAGAACCGATTTCCAGCCACTGTTTCTGACCGTGCGAGAGCAGGCCGGCCTGCGTGTCGCGCCGGCTGGTGAGGCCGATCAGCTCCAGTACCTCGTGGACGCGATCGAGCTGCTCGCCGGTCAACCGCCAGCCGATGCTCTTGAGCAATCCCCGGTCGGTATGCATCGCCAGCTCCAGGTTCTCGAACACGGTGTGGTTCTCATACACCGTGGGTTTCTGGAACTTGCGGCCGATACCCCGCTGCGCCACCTCATGCTCTTTCAACCGCAGCAAATCAATGCGGCTGCCGAACCAGGCGGAGCCCGTGTCGGGTCGGGTCTTGCCCGTGATCACGTCCATCAGCGTGGTCTTGCCCGCGCCGTTGGGGCCGATAATGCAGCGCAGTTCGCCGTCGTGGATATAAAGCGTGAGATCGTCCAAGGCCTTGAAGCCGTCGAAAGACTTCGTGATGCCCTCGAGATACAGGACGATGCCGTGGGTGGTATCCACCGTGGTGGTGTCGGCCGGGCGGTTGACGATGTCGAACACCTGATCGCGGCGCATCAACTCGCGGAAGTCGTCCAGGGATTTCGTCAGCGTGTTCATGCCTCACCCCCCTTGCGCCGGCGCATGAGGCCGGCGACGCCCTTGGGCAGGAACAGCGTCACGCCGATGAAGATGCCACCGAGAATAAACAGCCACAGATCCGGATAAGCGCTGGTGGCCCAGGTCTTGACCACATTGACGATACCCGCCCCCATGATCGCCCCCACCAAGGTGCCACGCCCGCCCAGGGCCACCCAGATGGCCATCTCGATGGAAGCCGGCGGTGCCATCTCCGAGGGGTTGATCACGCCCGTCTGCGGCACATACAGCGCCCCGGCAATCCCGCACAACACCGCGGAGACCACCCAGACGAACAGCTTGTAGCGCAGCGGATCGTAGCCGGTGAAGCGCAGCCGTGACTCGGCATCACGAATGGCGGTGAGCACGCGGCCAAGCTTGGAGGTGACGATCCAGCGGCACAACAAATAGGCCAGAATCAGCACCACCGCGCTCGCCAGAAAGAGCCCAAGCCGGAACCCCGGCGTTCCCAGCTCGAACCCGAGCAGGCTGTCGAAGTCGGTCAACCCGGTGTCGCCGCCGAAACCCGTCTCCGTGCGGAAGAACAGGTGCATGCCGCCAAAGGTGAGCGCCTGGGTAATGATGGCGAAATACACGCCACGCACCCGGGAGCGGAAAGCGAGGAAGCCGAAGATGAACGCCAGCACCCCCGGAACCAGGCCAATCATCACCAGGGTAAACAGGAACGAATCGAACCCCGCCCAGTACCATGGCCAGTCGCTGTAATCCAGCCACTGCAGGAAGTTCGGCAGGCCGCCGTCTGCGTAAGCGATGCGGGTGAGGTGCGCGCCCATGACGTAACCCCCCATGGCGAAGAACACCCCGTGGCCCAGGGACAGAATCCCCGTGTAGCCCCAGATCAGGTCCAGCGCCAGGGCCACCAGGGCCAGGCAGAGAAAACGGCCTGCCAGGGTGACCATCCAGCCGGGCATGTGAAACGGCGAATCCGGCGGCACGACCCAGTACAGTACGGGGACAACCACCAGGGCCAGCACCGACAGCACGGCGAGGATGGTCCAGGCCGTCTTGCTGTGCAGGCGGCCGACGCGGGAGAGCGCAAACTGCGGTTGCATAGGTGGACTCCTCGGGCCTAATCGTCTGCGGAGCGGCCCTTGGGCGCAAAAATGCCCTGGGGACGCCACTGGATGAACAAAATGATGGCCGCGAACACCAGGATCGTTGCGAGCACCGCTCCGGTCGCGGGCTCCAGGAACTTGGTGGTCACGCCGATGCCAAGCGCACTGAAGACCGGGCCGAGGAGATTACCGACGCCGCCGAGCACCACCACCATGAACGAGTCCACGATGTAGTTCTGCCCCATCTCCGGGCCGACGTTGACGATCTGCGAGAGCGCCACACCGCCAAGCCCGGCCACACCGGCGCCGACGCCGAACGTCCACATGTCCACGCGCCGGGCCGGGACGCCCAGGGCGGCAGCCATGTCGCGGTTTTGCATGACGGCGCGCACCTCGAGCCCCAGGCGTGTGCGGTTCATGAGAATCCACACCAGTGCCACCACGAAGATGGCGAAGGCAATCACCCCGACCCGGCTCGTGGAGAGCGTCACGCCCTGCATGATCTGCACGCTGCCGGAGAACCAGGTGGGGCTCGCAACACCGACGTTCTGCGCACCGAAGAGCCAGCGCACGGACTGGATCAGAATCAGGCTGATCCCCCAGGTGGCCAGCAGCGTCTCCAGCGGCCTGTCGTAGAGGAAGCGGATGACACCCCGCTCCATGGCGATGCCCACGGCGCCGGTGACCAGAAAAGCCAACGGTACGGCGGCGACGAGGTAGTAGTTGAAATGCTGGGGGAGCCACAGCGCGAATAGCGCCTGGGTCATGAAGGTGGTGTAGGCGCCCACCATGAGCAGCTCGCCGTGGGCCATGTTGATCACACCCATGAGCCCGAAGATGATGGCAAGCCCCATGGCCGCAAGCAGCAGCACACTGCCCATGGACATGCCGAAGACGAAATCCGAGGCGATACGGGCCAGGCGCCGGCGGTTGTCGATGGCGCGAACGCCCTCGGCGGCCGCTGCGCGGATCTCCGCCACCGGCTCGATATACTCACCGTCGGCGTCCCGTCGGGTCAGCGCGGCCAGGTCGGAACGCAAGCGACCGGCACGGACTGTTGCGACGGTCTTCACCGCCTCAAGCCGGCGGGCGTCATCGTCGCTGTCCAGGTCGAGCTGGGCCAATGCGATATTCAGCAGGCGCTCAATCTCGGCGTTGGTCTCGCCCTCCAGGGCTTCGACAATGGCCTCGCGCATTTCCGGCTGAGGGCGCTGGGCGAGCTCATTCGCCGCGGCCCGGCGTGCCACCTGGTCATCCGAGAAGATCTGCAAGGCGCCGATGGTCGGGCGCAGCAGCCGGCGGATGGGGTTGGTGAGCCGCGGCTGAGACAGCTCGGCGGTCTTCAGGTCTTCACGCACTTCGCCGGTGGCCGCCTCACGCAGGCTGCGGTCCCGGGCATCTTCAATGATCAGCGTACCGCCCTCGGTGTAGTAGAGGCGGCGGTCCTGCAGCGCCAGTAGCGTCGGCAAGGCATCGGCATCCCGCAAGACGGCGATCTCGCCGATGGCGTCCTGGATGGTACCGAGGTCATCCGTGGCCAGCCGATTGAGGATCTCCACGGTGTCGCTGGCGAGATCCCGCTCCTCGACGACTGCCAGCTCCTCTTCTATGGCGCCTTCCGGGTCCCCGCCGAGCGCCTCGGCGCGCTCTTCCGCCTGCTCCACCGCCGTGTCGGCGGCCGCATCGGCCCCACACAGCAGAACCAGTAGCGCACAGGGGAGCGTCCAGGTGCGAAGCCGCGTCCCATTCCACATGACAACATCTCCTCGGGTCGCACGCAGGAGCAGCGACACAGGGTGGTCAATCCGGAGGCGGGCGGCCCTACCGGCCCGCCCGCCAGTGAGCGCCGGGCGGGCTCAGAAGCCGAGGTCGTGATTCGGCTCCTCGCAATCCCCACAGACGTAGGGGTAGCGCCAGTTGGCAACCTTGTTCTTGCTGCCTTCGAGGTACTGGCTCCAGGGTTCGGCGCGAACCACGTCATCGGTCTCCCAGACCGGGGCGAACTGGCCGTCGGGCTGAATCTCGCCGATGATCACCGGCTTGTGCAGGTGGTGGTTCTCCTCGTCCATGCACACTTCGAAACCCGATGGGGAGTCCACGCACTGGCCGTAGACGGCCTGACGCACGGCGTCCACATCCGTCGTACCGGCCTGCTTGACGGCCTGGGCCCAGATGCGAATCCCCATGTGCGTGGCCTCCATGGGATCATTGGTGACGCGGTCGGAGCCGCCGGAGAGGCCCTTGTCCTCCACGTAGTCCATCCAGCGCTCGGTGAACTTGTCGTTCTCCGGCGTATTGATGGACATGAAGTAGTTCCAGGCCGCCAAGTGGCCGGTCAGCGGGCCGGTATCCATGCCGCGCAATTCTTCCTCACCCACGGAGGTCGCCATCACTGGCACATCGATGGGGTCGATGCCTTGGTTGGCGAGCTCCTGGTAGAACGCCACATTGGCGTCACCGTTGACGGTGTTGATCACCGCGGTGGGGCCTCCCTGGGCGAAACTGCCGATGTCATCGACAATGGTCTGGAAATCGCCGTGGCCGAAGGGCGTGTAGACCTCTTCGATATCCTCATCCGGGATGCCCTGGTCGTTCAGAAAGGCGCGCACAATGCGATTGGTGGTACGCGGGAACACGTAGTCTGTGCCCACCAGATAGAAGCGCTCAGCGCCTCCACCGACGTCACTCATCAGGTATTCAACGGCTGGGATGGTCTGCTGATTCGGCGCGGCGCCGGTGTAGAAGATGTTGCGCGACGATTCCTCACCCTCGTACTGCACGGGATAGAACATCAGTCCGTTCAACTCCTCGAGCACTGGCAGTACCGCCTCGCGGGAGACGGACGTCCAGGAGCCGAAGATAATGTCCACCCGTTCCCGCTCGAGCATCTCGCGGGCCTGCTCGGCGTAGGTGGGCCAATCCGAGCCCGGGTCCATCACCACCGGCTCGAGCTCGCGCCCGAGCAGGCCGCCTTGCTCGTTGATGTGTTCGATGGTCATCAGCGCCACGTCGCGCAGAGACGTTTCACTGATCGCCATGGTGCCGGACAGGGAGTGGAGAATGCCGACCTTGATTGGGTCGTTCGCCTGCGCCGTGCTGGTGGCCGCCAGGCCTAGCGCCATGGCACCCCCCGCGGCGGCTCGGTAGAACGCGGGCGCGGACATCAGCGCATGCCTTGTTGTCTTGGAATGCATTGGTTGCCTCCGTGATCGTGCTGTTGAGCGGGCGCGGCGTGCACCGGCCCGGGGCAGTAACTGCGTGGTACCGATGCCTGTGGCCGGGTACTATCAGGGAGAAGAGCAAACCCCATGCCAGAGTTTATTGACGTGAAAAAACAAAGCGTTACAGATTTTATGGTCAGATGGCGCACCATTTTGGAGCGCCCGCACGCACAAATATCGAGCACTTGCACCGCCGCTGTGCGTCCTGCGAAAGGCGCCAGGATGGTGCATAGGCAGGCGGGTGCGCCGCCGGAGGTCAGATCGGGCGGGGTGTCAGCAAGTTGGTGCCAGGGGCTTCGATCAGGCCGAGTCGGGGCGCGCCGTGAGCATGCCTTCGCGGACGATGAAGGCCACAACCTCAGCCAGCCCGTCACCGGCCTTCAGGTTGGTGAAGACAAAGGGCTTGTCGCCGCGCATGCGGCGACTGTCGCGCTCCATGACCTCCAGGGAGGCGCCCACGCCCTCGGCGAGATCGGTCTTGTTGATGACCAGCAGGTCGCTACGGGTCACGCCCGGGCCGCCCTTGCGCGGGATTTTGTCGCCGGCGCAGACGTCGATGACGTAGAGGGTGAGGTCGGAGAGCTCGGGGCTGAAGGTGGCGGAGAGATTGTCGCCGCCGCTTTCCACGAACACGACGTCGAGACCCGGGAAGCGGGCGTTGAGATCGGCCACGGCGGAGAGGTTCATGGAGGCGTCTTCGCGGATGGCGGTGTGGGGGCAGCCGCCGGTCTCGACGCCGACGATGCGCTCGGCTGCCAGTGCACCACGACGGGTCAGGAACTCCGCATCCTCGCGCGTATAGATATCGTTGGTGACCACGGCGATGTTGTAGGCGTCGCGCATGACCTTGCACAGGCCTTCCAGCAGCGCTGTCTTGCCCGACCCCACGGGTCCGCCGATGCCGACACGCAGTGCTTGGCTGGTTGCAGACATGGTTGGTTCCTCCCCTACTCGCTCGTCGGTGACTTGGATTCCTGTTAACTGCGAAACAGCCGCGAATACTGCGTCTCATGCAAACTACTGGCGATGGCAACACCCGGCGCCGTCCCCCCGATTGCCTCCTCGTCGAGGCTCAGCCCGGTGGCAGCCGCTTCGCCCACCGGCCCGGCGAGTCGGAACAGCAACTGCTGTCCGGCGGTCTGGCCCAAGGGGACCAGCTTGATCGCGGCAGCCACCTGGTTCTCGCACCAGGCCCAGAGATACCCCTCGGCGCCTTGCCGCAGGGGGATGCCCCAGCGCACCAACGCGAGACTGTACAGCCCGGCCCAGCTCGTGTCCGCATGCCCCGTGCAGTCCGCGGCCTCGGGGATGCCGAGTTCGCTGAGCAGGCGCGCCAGCGCGCGGCCCATGTGGTGGTCTTCAGCCACCAGCTCCGCGGTCTCGCGGCTCGCCCGCAGCCACCGGTTGTAATGGTCAACTCCGGCGCGGTCGCCGCGCCGCCAACACTGGTACAATCGAGCCAGCAGCGGAATATCGACCCGCGCCAGGGTATGGCGGAGTTGGCCTTCGAGCCAGTCGGCGGTGGCCTCGGCATCCCGGATCCAGCCCGCCTCGACGGCGTATTCCAGGCCGCCGGAGTAACTGTAGGCGCCCACAGGCAGGGTGGGGCTAAGAAGCTGCCAGAGGCGGCGCTGGGCCAGAGCCTCATCAGTGGTGGTGGCCGTGGCCATGCCCGCCTCCGTAGGCGCCTGCTTCCGGCTCAAACGGCGCCGATTCGCTGCGCGGCTCGAGCCCCAGGCCCCGAACCATGTCGTCGAGCACGTGGTCGTGGCGGTAACGGGCAAAGCCCTGTCCGATCTGCAACGGCACGTGGCGGTTACCCAGGTGGTAGCAGAGGCGGGCGAGTGCGGTGGCATCCTTGCAGTGCACTGTGCTCACGGGCTCGTCCGCGGCCTCGACCTGCACCAGGCGGCCGTCAGCGGCGCGAAGGCGATCGCCGCCGCGCAGGATCCCCCCTCGCTCCAGCACGACACCCACCTCGGTGCCATCCTCAAGCGTGGCGCGAAAGCGGCTTTTCTGGCGGGTATCGAAGGGCAGCCGCAGCACGCCGGTGATGGCCTCCGCGCCGCCCTGGATGCGTTCGTTGAGTTCCAGCATGGCCAGCCTCTCAGAACAGGAAATACCGCTGGGCCATGGGCAGGGTCGCCGCCGGCTCGCAGGTCAGGAGTTCACCGTTGGCGCGGACCTCGTAGGTCTCCGGGTCCACCTCCATGGTCGGCTGCCAATCATTAAGCACCATGTCCTTCTTGGAGACGCTGCGGCAGCCTGCCACAGCGACCAGTCGGCGCTGAAGCCCGAGCTGCGCGCCAACGCCGGCATCCAAGGCGGCCTGGGACACGAAGCTCACGGAGGTCTGCGTCATGGCGCGGCCAAAGCTGCCGAACATCGGTCGGTAATGCACCGGCTGCGGAGTGGGAATCGATGCGTTGGGATCGCCCATCGGCGCGGCCGCAATGAAGCCGCCCTTGATAATGAGCGAGGGTTTGACGCCGAAGAACGCGGGCCTCCACAGCACGAGATCCCCCAGCTTGCCCGGCTCCACGGACCCCACTTCGTGGGCGATGCCGTGGGCCAACGCCGGGTTGATGGTGTATTTGGCGATATAGCGCCGGGCGCGGTAGTTATCACTGTCGCCCGTGTCCTGCTTCAGCGGCCCGCGCTGGAGCTTCATCTTGTGCGCCGTCTGCCAGGTGCGGATGATCACCTCCCCCACCCGACCCATGGCCTGGGAGTCCGAGGCGATGATGGAGAATGCACCAAGATCGTGCAGGATGTCCTCGGCGGCGATGGTCTCGCGGCGGATGCGCGACTCGGCAAAAGCCACGTCCTCCGGAATGCGCGGGTCCAGGTGATGGCAGACCATGAGCATATCCAGGTGCTCGTCGATGGTGTTCACCGTAAACGGCCGCGTCGGATTGGTGCTCGAGGGCAGCACGTTTGCCTGGCCGCATACCTTGATGATGTCCGGGGCATGCCCGCCGCCAGCCCCTTCCGTGTGATAGGTGTGGATGGTGCGGTCCTTGAACGCCGCCACGGTGTCCTCGACAAAGCCGGACTCGTTCAGCGTATCCGTGTGGATGCACACTTGGACGTCATACGCGTCTGCTACGGACAAGGCGCAGTCGATGGCCGCGGGCGTCGTTCCCCAGTCCTCGTGGAGCTTGAGACCCAAGGCGCCGGCCTCAAGTTGCTCGCGCAGGGCCTCAGGCAGGCTGGCATTGCCCTTGCCGAGATAGCCGAGGTTCATGGGGAAGGCCTCGGAGGCCTGCAGCATGCGGTGGATGTTCCAGACGCCCGGCGTGCAGGTGGTGGCGTTGGTCCCGGTCGCCGGTCCGGTTCCACCGCCGAGCATGGTGGTGATGCCGGAGGTCAGCGCCTCCTCGATCTGCTGCGGGCAGACGAAATGGATGTGGGCGTCGATGCCACCGGCTGTGACGAGCTTGCCTTCGGCGGCAATCGCCTCGGTGCCCGGGCCAATGATGATATCGACATTCGGCTGGGTGTCCGGATTGCCCGCCTTGCCGATGGCCTGGATGCGGCCATCCTTGATGCCGATATCCGCCTTGACCACGCCCCAGTGGTCCAGGATCAGCGCATTGGTGATCACGGTATCCACCACGTCCTTACCCGTGCGCTGGCTCTGGCCCATACCATCGCGCACCACCTTACCCCCGCCGAATTTCACTTCCTCGCCGTAGGTGGTGTGATCCCGCTCGACTTCAATGACCAAATCGGTGTCACCCAGGCGCACCCGATCGCCGGTGGTGGGGCCGAACATGTCCGCATAGGCCGTGCGTGAAATGCGGGTACTCATACCTTCCCCTCCGTCAGCGGGCCCATCACCTGACCCTTGAAGCCGTAGACGATACCGTCACCGGCGTATCGGACCAGGGTGACCGTACGCGCCTGCCCCGGCTCGAAGCGCACCGCCGTCCCCGCCGGAATGTTCAAGCGAAAGCCGCGGGCCTCGTCACGCGGAAACGACAGCGCGTCGTTCACCTCGAAGAAGTGGTAGTGCGACCCCACCTGGACCGGCCGGTCACCGGTGTTGGTGACCGACACGGTGTGCGTCTCACGGCCCGCATTCAGCGTAATCTCACCGGCCGCGGGCAGAATCTCTCCAGGAATCATGGCAACGCCTCCCTCATTTGATCGGTTCGTGGACGGTGACGAGCTTGACGCCATCCGGGAACGTCGCTTCCACCTGGACTTCCGGGATCATCTCCGGCACGCCATCCATGACGTCGTCCTGGGTCAGCACCTCACCACCACGGCTCATGAGCTCCGCCACGGACTGACCCTCTCGGGCGCCTTCCAGAATTGTGGCGGAGATCATCGCCATGGCCTCGGGATAATTGAGCTTCAGCCCCTTGGCCTGACGCCGCTCGGCCAGCAGGGCGGCGGTGAATATCAGCAGCTTGTCTTTTTCTCTTGGTGTCAGTTCCATTCCTTGCTCCTCCAAGGCCTTGTTCAAGTCTTCCAGATTCGCGGGGGATGCGGCGGGCGGCCCATCAGCGGCTCGCGCAGCGCCTGCCACGCCTGCCCCACAACGGCCCGGGCCGCCTCCGCCCCTGGCGCCAGGCAACGCAGCAGCACGACGTCATTGACACGGGAGACGCCCACGCGCACGCCGTCGATCCCCGCCAGCGCCTCGCGCAGCGCGGCGGCCAAACCCTCGGGAGCCGGCGTCGCCACCAAGGCGCCGAGTGCCGGGTAGCCATCCAGCCCCCACGGCCGGGTCAGCAGCGGATCCCCATGGGTCAGGTTCAGCCTTTCGTGCAGCAGCCGCTTGCCGTCACGTTCCACAACGAGATCCTGCACACAGCGCCCACCCTCGAAATGGTCGCCGCTCCCCGGGCGACCCAGACACAGGATTTCCCAGGTGCACAGGCGGGCATTACCGGCGAGCCGAAACCGGTTGTGGAGCATGGTATCGGAGTTGCCATGCAGGATGGTCTCCATGGGCAGGAACTCCAACGCCGCATCGCGCGCCACGTCGAAGACCTGCTCCTGCCGCGCTCTCGGCCCGGCCGTGCGGTAGAATTTGGCGGCCGCCGGGGTGGTCAACAGCGCCTCGGCCCCTGAGCCAATGGTCGCGTCGAGCCGCAGCCGATCCCCACCCACAACACCCCCCGGCGGATGGATGAGGTAGCTGTGGCAGACGGGGCCCTCAGGATGAAAGCTGCGCTGCACCAGCAACGGGCCCTGGTGGCGACGGCGACGCAGTACCGTGCGCCCGCCGCGCCGCGCGTAGGCCAGCTGCAGCCAGCCGAGCCAACCCGCCGGCGGCGTCTCCCGCCGTGCGGTGGCGTGCTCCGCGGCAACCAGCGCCACGGCCTAAACGACAACCAGCATGTAGGTGCCAGCGGCAACCAGCACAGTGCCCGTGCCCCGCTCCACCGGACGCAACGCCGAGCCGCGTGCCCCCAGGTAAGCCAGGCCCGCGCCGGCTGCCAGCAGCACCCCTGTTGTCAGGGCAAATCCACCCATGAACGCAACCGCGGACAGCCCGGCGGCCATCTCCGCGCCGTGGGCATGACCGTGGATCAGCGCGAATATCCCCGCCAATCCCGCGATCACCGTCAGCGGTAGTCGCCGCGCACCGAAAACCAGCACACCGGTGACCAGCAAAGAGGCCATGATGCCGAACTCAACCGCAGGTACCGGACTCTGCCCGAGCCCAAGGGCGAAACCACCCAGCACTGCCGCGACGAAGGCCGCACACACACCGATCGCACCGTGGAGCGAGCCGTGGCGTGCAGCCCAGAAACCTACCCCGAGCATGGCCAGCAAGTGATCCAGCCCGAGTAACGGATGGCTGACGCCGGCGACAAACCCGCCGTGGCCGTACCCCGGGTGGGCCAAGGCCAGGCCGGGCGTGACAAGCAGCAAGACGACAATCCAACGACGATGCATCATGGACCCTCCTGTACGTACGCCGACTGGGTGGGGAAAGCCAGTGCAACCTGCGGGTGCACCCGCTCAGCCCCGGATTGCGCAGCAATGGTGCAGAAGGTGTGCCAGAAGTGAAAAAACCGTCATTTCAGGCGGTTGCGCCGACGGTACGCTGGCGCAACCGCCGTCAACGCATCATTAGAGGGCATATGAGCGAGGCATTTGCACTGTTGGGGTGCAAACCTTGTTGAGCCGCTGCCCGCTGTTCTTGCATAGCAGGCTGCGTTCCAGGTCCAGCCATCCGTCGGGTTCAGACAGGCCCCGCCGGGCCTGCCCGAACGCTGGTGACCCGCGCCTCAGAATCCGATCTCGTAGGTGACATAGAAACGCGGATCGTCGTCGTTCAGCGCGCTCAGGTCGTTCTGCACATAGGCGAAGCTGAAGTCGCCCATGTCGGTGGCCTTATTGAGTGACAGCGACCACCACAGATAATCCTCCTCGGCGCTATCGTCGAAGTCCACGAAGCCCACCTGCGCGCCTGCACTCAGGTTCCCCGCAATGGGAACCTCTCCACCCAGTTCATAGGAGATCGTGTCTTCGAAGGCGCTGTCGTCCGCATGAATAACGTAGAAAACGCCGGCGTAGACTGGGCCGTAGCCGACTTCAGCATGGATTTCGCCAAAGTCGGCGTCCAGGTCTGAGTCCGCCTGCGGGAAACCGAAGTAGGTATACCCTATATCAACGCCGAAGCCCTCGACGTCGAACGTAAAGCCGCCATAGACGTCGACCTCGTGACCAAGCTCTTCGTCGCCACCCAGGCTCGACACCCAAGTACCGAGATAGAACCCGCTGATGTGCTCGTAGTCCAGCCCGCCGAATACGGCCGCGTCATCGCCCGACTCGGTGACCCCGCGGAAGATGTAGTTGCTTGTGACGCCAACATTCGCGCTGTAACTGTGCTCGGCCAGCACAGTGCCGGAGGCCAGGCTGCCAACGACCAGGGTGCTGGAAGCAGCAGACATGAGTGCGACACGCTTGAAAGTCTTGTTCATGGGGTGATGCTCCGTGGGGTTGAATGAAGAAGCGTCTGTCCGCTGGCTTCACTGCACAATTGGGGCCATGTCGCTTTAGAGCTTGATGATCAATGGGTTACGGGCGTCTGCCACGAGGAGACTTTGGCTAGCGGCACCATTGTGGGGGGATACGAGGGCAAGCGCACCGAAACAGGGCGGGTACCGGATCAAGCGGGCCTGTAAGCGCGTCACGGCAATTGAGCGTAACGGAGCACCGAAGCGGCGAAGAACAACCACAGGCAAGCAAAAGCCGCCCCTTGGGGCGGCTTTTGCTAACGCAACCGCTTACAGATCGGTTCAGTCATCGACCTCTACACCACTCTCCTCGAGGATGTAGATGACGGCGTTTTCGACCTCTTCATCGCTCAGACTCGAGTCACCGCCTCGAGCTGGCATGGCACCGATACCGTTGATCGCGTTGTAGACCAGTTCCTCGAGCCCCTTTTCTTCATACAGGCCTCCCCAGGCTTCTTCGTCTCCGGTGACCGGTGCATCCATAACACCAGCACCGTGGCAGGCCACGCAGGCAGACTGGTTGACTTCCGAACCCGTCTTGACGACGTCGTCATCAGCCTCGTCCGGCTCCTCCTCCGCCTCGGCAACCAAGGGTTCGGCATCACCGTTCTCGCGCACCTCGCCCACCGGCAACAGGCGCTGCTCGGCGCGCTGCCGCTCAAGCTCGATGCGTGCCTGTTGCGGCGACGGATCGAAAGTACTGGCAAACACCGCCAGAGCCGCGATGATTATCGCACTTACGGTGAGGAGTAACATTACCCCGCCGAAGCTCTTCATGAACGCCTTGTCGTCCTGCTCGCTGCTCACGCTTCACCTATATGCCATCGTTGTGACGCCCCCAGCGGGCACGAAATACACGGAGTGCAAGGAGAAAGTATATCCGAAAGCCCCCACCCGCAAAACCTCATCCCCCGGACTGGAAGCATAGACGAGTCCGGCTATAGCGGCTATTCTACGCAGCCCAGTTTTACAGCGCCCGTAGCTCAGCTGGATAGAGCGTCGGCCTCCGAAGCCGAAGGTCACAGGTTCGAATCCTGTCGGGCGCGCCAGACAAGTCAGCGGTTTACGACAGACCCGGCCAAACGCCGGGTTTTTTGTGACCAGTTTGTGACCATGCCCCCTTCACGCCTATTGGCTCCGTGAGCGTCGGTCCGAGTGGTCACAACTGGCGTGGAACCCCCTACCGGAAACGAACAAACCTCTCCCATCGGCTGCGAGTCCACCGACTCAGATGAAGGCTTCCGCGCACGTGCTCGAAGAAATCGCCGACCTCGCAGTCGAATAGAACGTAACTTCTCAATAACCCGGGGCGCGGGCGACCTGAGAGCGATGGTGGCGTAGGTCCCGAGCAGGCGCGCGCGCTCGAGCACCAGGAGCAGTTCGGATGTGTTGCTGCGTGAACGCCTGAGGGTCTGTTTGAGGGTCTCAAACCGGGCGCAGGTGGAGAGCAGACCTTCAGCAACCCCCACGAGGCTTCCGGGCGAGTCGATGTCTTCTTGTCTATACAGACTCGTCCCGCAAGTAGCCAGAGACGGAGGTGGTGATCAAGGCCTGTAGAGAGTCGATGGCCGCCCGATCGCTCGCACGCGTTAAAGTTGCGGCCGATGAACCTGGGTGCTAAGGACACCACCGACCGCGTGAACGGCCTCGTCAGCTCCCGGGATGCGTTTGGCAAACAGAACCTCGCCGTCGCAGACCACGCCGACGTGCGAGATACCGCTACGCCAGGCCCGCAGAACCTGACGCCAGCCACCACGCTGCCAGGCGTGCCGGGTGAGCAGTATGGCCAGCGTGACGAAGTTGCGGGGATCGATTACCGTAATGTCCAGGCGCTCACCGTAGGCACTGGACAGCGCCCGGTACACCTCGCCCATCGCCTCCATGCCCGAGCGGGCATCCGCAAAGGTCTTGTGGTCAGCGAGCAGGCTGTCCCCGCCCGAGAGCCGGCCGCAACAGCCTGAACCGGAGACCTGGACGTCCCAGTCGCGAACCAGAATCACGTGATGGCGGTGATCGGCGGTCATGTGTTGACCCCTCGGGGCATCAGCTTCGGAATCGTTACAATAGGTTACGCCCTATTATCCCGGATCACTAGTGTCCTGTCCCGTAAATAAGTTGCGAAAATTGGCGTGGATCCTGACGGTTCCTGGCAAGGCGCGCCGACGAGGGGTAGCGGGGACTACGGCGAGGAGGCGCAACGCCGCCAGGGGCCGTCAGGGCCGCGACAATCGTAACGTTATTTTCGGAATCGTCCATGATCGCGCTCCCGCCTGCAGGTGTGGCTACGCAGACCACGACGTCGGCCGCCGGCCGGGAACAACGCCTCCGAATGACCGGTTACTGGACCGTCGTCTCCCATGCATTGGCCCTCGAACCAGACGGGAACAGCGCGTTCTTGCTGCCTATACTCGCTGGCAGCAGCCGGATCGTGGCACGGTGCCGCCGGATGACTTCATCCCTCTGGCCGAAAAAACGGGGTTCATCGGCCAGATCGATCGCTGGGCCATGGCCGAAGCGTGCCGGCAGTTGGCGCAACGGGACGCCGCCAGGCTTGGCTTGCCTCGCGTGGCAGTGAACTTATCCGCCCGTGAACTCCATGACGCAAAATTGGTGTCCTGGCTGCGTGCGCAGCTGGAAGCCAACGGCCTGCGCGCTGACCGTTTCGAAGGGGAGTTCACGGCACCATGCTTATGGAGTTTCCTGACCGGGCGTTGCCTGTGCTGCAGCAGCTCGCCGATCGGGGCGTGGACCTGGGCCATGGATGACTTCAGCAGCGGCTATTCCAACCCAGCGCACCTGGTAAGGACAGCCCCTGCACCGGCTGAAGATCGGTCGCTCTCTGATCTGGGACATCGGCTAGGCCTGCCCATTACCCACATCTGGGCTGGACAAACGCGTAATCGCTCGCTACTGTGCCCGGTATGCAGGCACAGAGCCAGATTGTTCTGGATCGGCTGGAACGAACCCACCCGCAAGCGTCATCTTCCCCGAGTGATCAACAACAGCCGCTTTCTTATCCTGCCCAACGTGCGCGTGCCACACCTCGCCAGCCATGTCCTGGGGCTCGCCCTGCGCCGGGTGGCTCTCGACTGGGAGGCCTGCTACGGGCTGCG
>NZ_SKOG01000178.1 GCF_007120195.1 Aquisalimonas sp. | reverse complement strand
GAGGCGTGTCCTGGGGATGGATATTCCGACGCCAGTAAATGTGATCGCGAAAGAACTCGAGAATCAGTTTCTCGAACAGCTCGTCATTTTCACCATAGGCACCCAGGAAAAAAGGGCTGAATACACGATCCACATCTTTCATTTCGCCAGTCATTTTGCCTGTTCTCAGATCACCCGGGAAAAACGCTTCTGCGACGCCGGACCGTTATAGGCATCGAAAAGCATCGCCACGTTACGTACAAGGTAACCTCCGGCAGGGAGCACCTGAAAGCCTTGCGCGGTGAACGTCAGACGATGTGGATGTGGAACTGGTGGAGCGCTACCTGGAGCAGTTCCTTGACCCTGGCACCTGGACGGCGGACTCCCTCCGGGCGGAGTTCGACGCACCCGAGCCATGACCGCACCAGCCATGCCTACCGGATGCACTCCGGACGCGCAGGAGACCGCCCTCGTCATAGAAGGCATGAAGTGCGGTAGCTGGGCCGCCGCGGTGGCGGCGGTCCTGCAGCGCCAGCCGGGGGTCATCGAGGCCGGTGTCAATTTCGCCGCCGACGCCGCAACGGTTCGCTGGGACGCGGCCGTCACCGCCCTGCCCCGGCTCCAGCAAGCGGCGCAACGGCTCGGCTACCGGGCCATTCCCGTCGATGAGGCGCCCGAGGCACCCCGGGCCGGACCAATGCGCGCGCGATCTGCAGATCCACCTGGCCGTCGCCGTGTGCTTCGGCATGTGGAGCATGATGGCCGCCCTGCTGATCTACTTCGGCCCACTCACGCCGATGGAAACTGAGGCACGATGGTTCCTGGCGACGGCCTCCGGCGTTCTGAGCCTGCCCGCCATACTCTATTCGGGCTTTCACTTCTACGTTGCAGGCTGGCGAACACTCCGTGCGGGCGTACCCGGCATGGACGCGCTCATCACTATGGCGGTGCTCGCCGCGGTGCCGGTGTCGCTATGGCAACTGGCGGTGGGCTCCGACATCGTCTACTCGTGGTGGTCATGCTGATCACATTCCAGCTCACCGCACGCCTGGTGGACCTGCGCGTGCGGCGCGACGCGGGGCGTTCCGTGCGCGCCTACCTCCGTGCGGTACCGGAAACGGCACAACGTCCGAGCGCTAGCGACAGCAAGTCGGAACCCGTACCGGTCGCGGAGATTGGCGTCGGCGATGAAGTGCGGGTCGGGGCTGACGAGCGCATCCCCGTCGAGGGTGTGATCGTCTCCGGGCAATCCTGGGTGGATCACTCCATGCTGACGGGGCGTCGCACACGGAACCGCTGCCTGCGGGCGATGCATCGTCTACCGGACGCACTGGCGATTGCTCAACGCGCCCGGCGTGCCATGCTGCAGAACCACTCCTGGGCGGTGGTCTACAACATGATTGCCCTGCCCGCCGAAGTCATGGGTTACGTTCACCAGACAATCGCGGTGGTCGCCATGGGAGCAAGCACGCTGTGTGTGCTCGGGAACTCCTCGCGGCTGGCACTGCATCCGGGGAGTAGAGATGTGGAACCGAATACGCGCCGCGCGCCGGCAGTGAAAGAGGGCCTGCCATGAGACGCGCGATCATCGGTTTTCACACCGACGACGAGGACCACTGGGTGGCGGACTTGGAGTGCGGCCACACCCAGCACGTACGACATCGCCCACCGTGGATCCAACGCCCGTGGGTGACGACGCCCGAGGGCAGGGCCTCCATGCTAGGCTACAGGCTGTGGTGCAAGCGCTGCGAAGACGGCGAACCGCCCGCTCGCACAAGGAGTCGACCGTGACGTCGTGGCACGTTATGAACCTCGGTGACGCCATGATGGCAGATGACGATCTGGTCGACGTGAAACGACGTTTCGACCGGCTCTATCGGCAACGCGGCCGCCCTCCGGGCATGGCGCTCTACGTGCGGCATGTATCAGAAGGTCGATTACATTGCGACGTCATCGTTTACTTCAGCCCCGGTGCGAAGGCGGTCGCCGAGGAGATTGGCGCCGATCCCTGCCCACCCCCGAACACGGAAGCCTTGGGCCTGCTGGCAGGAGCAGGATGAGCAAATATAAATGAGTACCAGACCAGAAATCAGCATCTCATCTCGCGACGCCGACAGGCTTGGTAGATGGATGGACTCCTTGCCTGACGGTGCCTTTCCCCGCAAGGCCAAGCTGGAATCCGAACTGGCGAGCGGAGCCCGAGGAAATCGAATGGCCAATGCCTGGTGGTGGCGTTCTCCGAGTCTGCTTCGACGATGCTCGTTTATCAGCCTGAACGATCAGGCGAGTATCACCGCCACACAGAATCCGACCAGCCAGACACCTTAGACACCCGGTGCTCAAGGCCTCATTGTCACAGCAGACACATTGCGCTAGCTCTGCCCGTTACCCACAAGTCGTAGCGGGCCAGTCGTGATACGGATGGGTTGACTCATTGGTCGACCTCGTCTCTCAGTTGGTAGGCCATCGCCATGGCGGTGAGCTTGGTGTAGCCGTGCCACATCAACTCGTGACCGGGTGGGGGGTCGTGGTTGCGATTGAGATAGCCCCCGAGAATCGCGACCAGCCGCACAGCTTCCCCGAGTTGGGTGGGTCGAGGGCGTGGACGTCGCGGGTCTGGGCAAAGTCACCCAGCACGCGGAGCTCGACGTCGGAGAACAGCAGCCGCGCCGGCAGCTCGGGCACCTCCCGGCCGAGCAGGGTCATCAGCATCACCCGCCAAGCGATGACCATGCGGATGGCAATCGCTCGCTTGAGCCGCTCGGCGCTGTGATGGCCGAGCTTGTCGATTTTGCAACCCGACTTCAGCACCCGGTGCCAGTCTTCGATCCGCCAGCGCAGGCTGTACCAACGCAGGATCTCGGCGGCCTGCTCGGGCGAATCCACGGTGAGGGTGGTAAGCACGAACCACTCGATCGGCTTCTCGCCGTTCGGCGGCGCGTTCTCCACGGCATGGACCACGGTGATCGGGAGCTTGTCGCGTTCGCCGTTGCCTGGCCTGGGGT
>NZ_SKOG01000128.1 GCF_007120195.1 Aquisalimonas sp. | reverse complement strand
TCTCGCGGACCTGGGTGCAGCCTGACGGTGCCGATGGAGAAGACCGGGAGCAACGCTTCTGGAGTTTCCGGACCGGGTTAACCCGCCAGCTGGCGCTGAACATGCGCGGCTCGCTCAGCTACCGACACCAGCAGCGGGCGTCGGAGCCTGAGCAGCGCGGGTTCCGCGAGAATGCGGTCACGGCAAGGTTGAATATCACATTCTAGCGATATGCCGCCGCATGGACGGCATCCTGGAGCCACAATGTACGAGCACTACTACAATCTCACGGGCAAACCGTTCCAGCTGAACCCCGACCCGGCCTTTTTCTATGGCAGCCGGGGGCACAAGCGGGCCATGGCCTATCTGGAGTACGGCGTTCACCAGGGTGAGGGCTTCATCGTCGTTACCGGCGAGGTGGGCGCAGGCAAGACGACGTTGGTCCGCAACCTCTTCGAGCACCTGGACCGCGACGAGCTACTCGCGGTCCAGCTCGTCAGTACCCAGCTCAACGCCGACGACATCCTGCGGGCCGTCGCGGCGGCCTTCGGCCTGCCCCATGAAGGGTCCAAGGCGAGCTTGTTGCGTGATCTCGAAGCGCATTTGATGGCCTGCCAGGGCGAGGGGAAGCGCGCGCTGCTGGTGGTGGACGAAGCGCAGAACCTCGAGCCCGCCGCCGTGGAAGAGCTGCGCATGCTCTCCAATTTCCAGACCCGGTCGGGTTCGCTGTTGCAGAGCTTTCTGCTCGGGCAGCCGGAATTCCGCGACACCCTGCAGAGCCCCAGCATGCGGCAGCTCAGGCAGCGGGTGACGGCCACCTATCACCTGGGGCCCATGGATCTGGAGGAGACGCGCGCCTACATCGAGCACCGCCTCGGGCGTGTGAACTGGCAAGGAAATCCCGCGTTCAGCGCGGAGGCGTTCGAGGTGCTCTACAAAGCGACCGGTGGCATCCCCCGCCGCATCAATACCCTCTGTGACCGGCTTATGCTCATGGGGTATCTCGAGGAGCTCAACGCCTTCGATCAGGACGCCGTCGGCGTCGTGGTGCAGGAGATGGAGCAGGATTTCCTTGCCCCGCGCGTGCCCATGGAAGAGGAGTGTCACAACGGTGCCGAGGTCTTAAACGGTGAGGGCTCCCTTGATCTCGGCGTCTCCGCACAGCTGGAGCGCCTGGATTCACGTGTCTCGCGCCTGGAGCGCTACGCGGTCTACACCTCGAAGCTCTCCCGGCAGATTCTGACCACGGTCAACCGAGGGGATTCGGCGTGATGACGGCGCCACCGATCAATGCCATGACCTTCGACGTGGAAGACTACTTCCAGGTCTCGGCCATGGAGGGGGTTGTTGATCGCTCCACGTGGCAGGGCATGCCTTCCCGCGTCGAAAGGAACATGGATCGTCTCCTGGCGGTCCTCGATGATACCGGCGTTCGTGCCACCTTTTTTACGCTTGGATGGATAGCCGAGCGCTATCCGCAACTGGTGCGGCGCATCGTGACTGAGGGCCATGAATTGGCGAGCCACGGTTACTGGCACGAGCGCGTCACCGAGCTCACCACGGGTCAGTTTCGTGAGGATGTCTGTCGGGCCAAGGGCGTGCTGGAGGACACGGGCGGTGTGCCCGTGTACGGTTATCGCGCACCCAGTTTCTCCATTGACAAGACCAATCTGCAGGTCTTACGCACCCTGCGCGACACGGGGCATCGCTACAGTTCCAGTATCTATCCCGTTCACCACGATCATTACGGCATGCCTGACGCCCCACGGACGCCGTTTCGGCCG
Organism: Aquisalimonas sp.; assembly: GCF_007120195.1. Lineage (GTDB taxonomy): Bacteria > Pseudomonadota > Gammaproteobacteria > Nitrococcales > Aquisalimonadaceae > Aquisalimonas. The sequence goes on along the minus strand of NZ_SKOG01000128.1, from coordinate 1,232 downwards.
TTAGGGGACGACGGCGTGCTGGAACTGCCCATGACCACCGTGCGACTCGGCGGGCGCAATCTGCCGGCTGCCGGCGGTGGCTACTTCCGGCTCCTGCCCTATACGGTGTCACGCCAGGCCCTGCGCCGGGTCAATACAACGGAGGGCATGCCCGGGATCTTCTATCTGCACCCCTGGGAACTCGATCCCGGGCAACCCCGTATCGCCGGGCTCGGGCAGAAGACGCGCTTTCGCCATTACGTGAACCTCAGCCGTACGGAAGGCCGGCTGCGCCGGCTGCTCGCCGACTTTCACTGGGGAGCCATTGATACGGCCTACGCGGACGTGTTGAGTGGTGAGCCCCTGGCGCCAACAGGGCCTGTCACTGGTCATCCGGCGCAGGCGGATGTGGTATCGGAGGGGGTCAACTAGCCATGGATTCCGGTGCCGAACACGCCCTCCAGGTGAGCGAACTCCAGGCGACGGAGCACGCGCGCTGGGACGCGTTCGTTGAGGCCCGTCCTGAGGCCACCTTCTGCCACCGGGCGGGCTGGCAGACCGTGATCGAGCGCGCTTTCGGTCACAGCACGCGCTTTCTTATGGCGACGCGCGGCGGGCGCATCGAGGGTGTGCTGCCGCTTGCCCGCATGCGCAGCCTGCTCTTCGGCGACGCGCTGATCTCACTGCCGTTTTGCGTCTACGGAGGCATTGCCGCCGAGACGGCCGAGGCCGCGCGGGCGCTTGACGACGCCGCGCAGGCGCATGCTGCGGAGTCGGGCGTGGACCACCTGGAATACCGGCACTGCCGTGCAGTGCATTCCGATTGGCCGACCAAGGATCTCTACGTCACCTTTCGCAAAGCCATCGAACCGGATGTCGAAGCCAACATGCAGGCCATCCCGCGCAAGCAGCGGCGCATGGTGCGCCAGGGCATGAAGTCCGGGCTCACCAGTGCCTTCGACGCGGATATCGATCGCTTCTTCGGTGTCTTTGCGCAGAACGTGCACCGCATGGGTACGCCCGTGTTCAGCAAGAACTACTTCCAGATCCTCCGCGACGTCTTCGGGGAAGACTGCCGCATTCTGACGGTGAGCCGTGGTGAGGAGCCCGTCGCCAGTGTCATGACGTTCTATTTCCGTGACGAGGTGCTGCCCTACTACGGCGCCGGCATGCCGATGGCGCGGGAGGTGGCCGGTTACGACTTTCTCTACTGGGAGCTCATGCGCCGCGGTTGCGAGGCCGGGTACCGGTGG
>NZ_SKOG01000265.1 GCF_007120195.1 Aquisalimonas sp. | reverse complement strand
GAGGCGTCGCTAGCCGGGATGCACTCGTTCATGAAGCCACCACTGCCACGTCATCCAGACAGGAAGCCAACCGCGTGGCGAGCACCGATACGTGCGGCTGGCGAAGCATGGTGTAGTGGTTCCCCGGAACCGTGTACCGCACCACGCCGCCTTTGGCGAGTTCGTCCCAGCTCGGCCCGAGCCGGGTGGCGCCCCCGAGGGACTCCTCGGCTGCGAACAGTGTGAGGCGACCAGCGTACGGTGCTGGCACGTAGCCGCGCATCGCCCGGAGATTGGTGGTGAATACACGCAGTTGCTGACGGAATCCGGTCATTGCCAGATCTGGCGGCACCAGGTTGGCCGTGCGTGCATGCTCGAGCGCGCAGACCAGCTGCCGGTCGGGACTCAGCTGCCAGAAATCCCCCAGGGAGATGGTGAGTTCATCCGGGCCGAGGCCGAGTTCCCGCATCAAGGCGGTCAGCATCACCGCCTGCTCCTCCTGGGCACAGCCCATTGGCGGCGCTGGCAACTGAGCATCCATCAGGGCCAGTTGTGCGACCGATTCACCCTGCGCCTCAAGCTCTCGGGCCATCTCGAAGGCGATCACCCCACCCATCGACCAGCCGCCCAGGAGGTAGGGCCCCTCTGGCTGCACACGCTGAAGTTCCTGGACATAGGCGTGCGCCATGTCCTCGATCCGGGTGTGGGGCTCCTGCTGCCAGAGACCAACCGCCTCCAGCGCGTAGAAGGGACGATCGTCGCCGAGGGCCGCCGCAAGCTCCAGGTAGCAGAAGGCGGTTCCGCCAACCGGGTGAACACAGAAGAACGCTCGCCCGGGGCCGTGTGGCTGAACGGCGACCACCGGCGCGCGGAATTCGCGCCGCACATCACGCAGCAGGCAGGCCTGCCTTTCGATCGTGCGCCCCTGGATCAGGCTGGAGAGGGGGAGCTCCCGGTCAAACGCGCCGTGAATCCGCGCGATGATCCGCATGGCAAGCAGGGAGTGGCCGCCGAGCTCGAAGAAGTCGTCGGTGACCCCGATGTGCTGCCCGGGGAAGAACCCCTCCCAGATACGGAGGAGTTGAAGCTCCACCGCATCCCGTGGAGCCACGGGCGCGCTCGTCCGCCGGGATACCGGCTCCGCCTGCCGGGCGAGATAATCACGATCCACTTTACCGCTGTTCGTGCGCGGCATTGCGTCCAGCATCCTGAAGGCGGACGGCACCATGTAAACCGGCAGTCGGTCCGCCATATAGCGTTGCAGGTCGCTTGCGCAGGTCTGGTCGCCGGCCACCACGAACGCGGCCAGCTCCAGCTCTTCGCGGGCGTTGTTCCGGGGTACGACGACTGCCTCCCGCACGGTGGGATAGGCCGCCAACACGGCCTCAATCTCTCCCGGCTCGAGGCGGAACCCTCGCACCTTGACCTGCTGATCGAGGCGGCCCAGGAACTCGATGCTGCCATCAGGCAGCCAGCGCCCCAGATCCCCGGTCCGGTACAGGCGTTCGCCGGGCCCATCGCCGAACGGATCGGGAATGAATGCGGCAGCGGTCATCTCCGCCCGGTTGAGGTACCCGCGGGCCAGGCCGGCCCCACCGACGTGAAGCTCGCCGGGGACACCGACGGGAACGGGCTGGCGGCGAGGGTCCAGGATGTAGACTTGCACGTTGGCGATGGGGCGGCCGATGGGCACAACCGACTGATCGCCGGTGGGATGGCAGACTGCGTGGGTGGCATCGATCGCTGTCTCGGTGGGGCCATAGAGGTTGTGCAGCTCCGCTGACAGGTGCGCGAAGAACCGCTCCCGGAGTGCGGGCCGCAGTGGCTCCCCGCCGCAGAACACACGCTGCAGACTGCCGCAGTCGTCGATACCCGGCTGCTGCAAAAGCGCGTCGAGCACGGACGGGACCGCCTGCAGGGTAGTCACCTGTTGTTCGGCGATCAGCCGCAGCAGGTAGGTACCGTCAGAATCCATGCCCGGACGGGGGATGACGAGGCGGGCGCCGGCGGCCAACGGCCCGAACAGCTCCCAGACGGACGGATCGAACGTGAGGGGCGTGCGCTGCAGGACCACGTCCGTATCCGACAGTGGTACGGCCCGCTGGCGCCAGCGCAGCTGGTTGCAGATCGCCCGGTGGGGGATCATCACGCCCTTGGGTTCTCCCGTGGAGCCGGAGGTGTAGATGACGTACGCCAGATTTTCCGCACTTGTCTGCTGCGCTGGCTTGTCCACGCGCTCTGCGGCGATCGCCTGAAAATCTCTGTCCAGCGCTACAACCTGTACATGCGGCGTGGGAAGGCCGTCGAGCAGATGCGGCTGGGCCAGCAGGGCGGCAACCTGCGCGTCCTCCACCATGTACCGCAGGCGCTCGCGCGGGTATTCGGGATCCAGCGGCAGGTACGCCCCGCCGGCCTTGAGTACACCCATCACGGCGACCACGACCTCCAGGGATCGCTGCATGCAAACGCCTACTACCACCTCCGGTCCCACGCCGAGCTGCTGCAGCCGGTGAGCAAGCTGGTTCGCCCGGTGGTCGAGCGCCTGGTAGGTCAGGCTAGAGCCCTCGCACACCACCGCCACCGCGTGTGGGGTTTGTTCGGCCTGCGACTCCACGAGCCGGTGCAGGCGCGCGTCGTCGCCGAGGTCGGCTGCCGTGTCATTCCACTCCACCAGCACCTGATGGCGCTCCGCGCCAGTCATCAATGGCAGGGCCCCAAGGCGCCGTTCGGGGTCGGCGACGATGCCCTCCAGCAGGGTTCGGAAGTGTGAGAGCAGGTGGTCGATGATCCCGGTATCGAACCGCGCGGCGTTGTACTCCAGCACTCCGCCAAGGCGCTCGCCGTCATCCAGGAGCAACATCAGATCGGTCACTGCCGTACCGCTTTCCACCGCTACCGGTTCCAGCTCCAGCCCCGCCACGCGCAGCGCTGGCGGCCGCGCGTTGTGCAGCACGAGCATGGCCTGGAACAAGGGGTTGCTGCCCGGGTCACGATCAGGCCGGACAGCGCTGACCACACG
>NZ_SKOG01000172.1 GCF_007120195.1 Aquisalimonas sp. | reverse complement strand
TTTGTCGTAGTGGACGGCGGCCGCCGTTCGCGCGAGAGAGCCTGCCCCCAGGATGACGGGGGCGCAGACAAAGACCACTGCGGCAATGGCAGCGAGCAGGCGTTGGTGGGGCCGCGACTGTGCTGCGTACAAAACAACAGCAAAGATGGCGCCAAGCAGAATAAAGCTCCAGCCGAGATACCACGCCTGCGAGGCGATGGCCCCGGACGGAAACCCTTGGCTGAACAGCTCCAGCGACCTCAGACTGAGAAAGACGGCGGCGGCGGTCAGCGTCATTCCGGCCGCCCCCAGCACCCATCCATTCATGCGTTCAGCCAGCGGCCGGGCCAGGCGCAACAGCACGTGTAAGGCGATCGTGGCGAACAGGGGCAATATCCACAGCATCGGATAGCTATAGCGCGGCAACGGCCGGCCGTAGACGAAATGTGCCGCGGTGTACAGCAGGAAGAAGCACACCACGCCCAGGGCGAGCGATGGGTCACGACGAAAGGCGGCATACACGCCGAGCGACCACGCAAGGGCGATAAACAGCACATGCATCGCGCTCGGCATCGGGACGGGGGACTGCATGTTCGATACAACGTCCCCTAACGGCGCCCGCACCACCTCATCAATATACTGGTTGCCACCAGCCGGTAATAGCATGCTCAGGGCGAACCAGATCAGAAAGGGAAGCCCGGCCAGGGTGCATTTCAGGCCGATCGCGAACCACTGCCGCGGTGCGCGAAAGCATTCGACGACGAAGACGACCGCGAGCAGCGCAGCCATCTCGTAGCGGGCCAGCGCGCACAGGCCCGCGAATACGTAGGCCCACCCAGAGCGACGGGCCAATGCCAGAAATGTGGCCAGGGAGAAGAAGCCGATCGCCGGCTCCAGCATCGGCTGGTGAGCGCTGACCGTGAACTGCGGGGCGGCGAGCAGGAGCAGCACAGGGATGAATGCCAAGGCGCTGCCGAGAAAGACCCGGGCAAGGAAGTAGAGCAGTGCGAGACTGCCGAGCGAGAGGACAATATTCAGTACCGAAATGGCATGAAGGTAAATGTTTTCTTCGACGGGCAAGAACAGGGCGAACGGCACCATCAGGATTGGCACCAACGGCATTTGCCTGAGGTCATCAGGCATCTTACCGCTCATCAGTTGCGCGGCCATCTCCTGTATGCGAAAGAAGTCGGAATTGGGCAGAATGTACGGCTGATAGTGAACGCCCCAGTAGACCCCCGCGAGCAGGAGAAAGATTCCGAGGAGCATCCATTGGGGAGGCGTCTCCTTGGGCGTTGCAAAGATATCGCCGAAGAAGTTGCGGCTCCAAACCCAATGCCGCTCCGCCCATGAGCGGCGCATCACACCCGACACCATTTTCGTCTTGCTCCTTGGGTTTCGCGTCGGCAAAGCCACACCAATGCCAGTCACGCAAACGGTGGCTAATCCAGCTTCTTTACCAACAACTTCCCTGTTCCCCAGGCTCGCCATACCCTGGCGCGCGGAGCTCCCGTTGACCCGGCACCACGGCATGCCTTCCGCCACTCGCCTGCAGATGGCGGCATCGGCATTTTCGCACTGGTGGCCCGCGCACCACGAGCGAACCCTAACCGCCCACAGCTCGATTGTATGTACGGTATCGTACAAACTACCCGGGCCCGGAGCAGCCAATGCCATTAGTTAAATCAACCGCGCCCAGGGGTGCACCGCCGCAACATCACTCGTGCGCCTGCGGCGCCATTTCATCGACGGCGGGTTACGCTACGCTAACCCGCCCTACGAGTATGGCGTGCAGCCATGCCATGGCACTTGGGCCGATCGAAGGGCGTAGGGTGCCATTAGCGACAGCGTAATGCACCGTCAAATCAACCGCGCCGCAGGCGCACAGGCGCGGCATGAGTCGTGCGCCTGCGGTGGCTGTGGTATCTCGCCGCCGGCCCCGGGGACTCATACCCCTGCCCCGGTCGTCGAGCGCGCGGGCGCCGCCTGCGGCTGCTCTTGCCCGGGAAGGTCCTGGCGCGGCACCTCCGCCAGGGGTTCTCCTTGCTCGATGACGGCCTCAATGGCGTATTCGTCCATCTGCCGTGCATTGACATAGATGATCAGCTCCCCGATCAGGCCCATGGAGAAGATCTGCGCCCCGATGACCACAAGCAGTGCCGCCAGCAGCAATGCCGGACGATCCGCCAACGGAACCTCCATGAACAGGCGCTGGAACACCAGATACGCCATATACAGCCCACCGAACCCGGCCGTGGCAGAGCCGATGAGCCCATAGAAGCGCATCGGCCGTCGCGTGAACTTGGTGATAAAAAACACCGTCAGGAGGTCAATCAGCCGACGGAACACGGTGCCCAGCGGGTAAATGCGACGAAAGCGCTCCGAACTGGACTGCGGCAGGGCAATCTCCAGGACACGGAAGCCGTAATTCAACGCAAGAATAGGGAGAAACCGGTGCTGGTCCCCGTACAACATGACCTCATCGACAACGCGCCGGCGCAGCGCGCGCACATTGCAGCCCAAGTCGTGGAATTGCGTTCGTGTGAGAAACCGGGCCAGCCCGGCGAAGGCTCGAGTCTGCAGGCGGTTGAACCCTGAATCTGTCCGCGGCGAGCGACGGGCGACCACCATGTCGGCGTTTGCCAGCCCGTCTATGAGCCGCGGGAGGTCGTCGACGACCACCTGATGAAAGGCGGGAAGCGTGACGATGATGTCGCCGCGCGCGTAGCGAAACGCGGCGGACAACGCCGCAGCCTCGCCGAAGGTACGATTGAGCTGGATAATGCGCACAGGCTCGCCTTCCTGCTGCAGACGTCTGAGCGCCGCGCGGACCTCCGGCAATGGGCCGTCGAGGACATAGATGAACTCAACCGGTCTGCTCTGGCGCGCCAGCCCCTCCCGGTATGCCTGATAGAGCGCCTCCGGCGCATCGTATCGGCCGGACACCGCGATTACGGCGGTAATGGTCTGCGACCTCTCCGTGGCGTCAGTCATGGTGCCTCCCTCGCATGCGGTGGCCGTTGGGTGTCCGGGGTTTCC
>NZ_SKOG01000047.1 GCF_007120195.1 Aquisalimonas sp. | reverse complement strand
TGGCGTTCATGGCTGACAGCTGGGCACGCTGTCCGGCGCACCGGTTCGTGCCCGCGCTGCTGCTGGCGGTGTGGGCGAAGGCCATGGACGAAGCGGGTGGGACGGGCGGGTCCATTCATCCGGTTTCCAGCGCCGGCGGGCGAAGCGGGCAGGGCGAGGCGCTGGTGTCATGAACGACGATGTCATCTTCACGCCCCTCGACTGGCGCAATCTGCAGGTCAAGAATCGGCTGTTTCGCTCGAATGTGTCCGGGCGTTTCGACAACGAGGACGGCAGCCTGACCCAGACCCGAATCAACTGGGAATGCAATTTCGCCCGCGGTGGGGTGGGGGCGATCATCTCCTCGTTTGTACCCGTGCAAATGGAGGGGCGTATTGTCGCCGGCTATGCCACCATTCACCGCGACGACTTTATTCCCCTCTGGCAGCGCCTGGGCGAGGCGGTGCAAAGCTTCGACTGCAAGTACCTGCTGCAGCTCAGTCATTCGGGACGGCAGATGGACCTGCCCGGGGTGCACAACCAGCACCGCCGGGCGCTGAGCGCCACCGGGCACAAAGAGTCACTGCACGGCTTTCTGTGCCGCGCGATGAGCCGTCACGAGATCAATCGCACCATCGAGGCCTTCGCGCGCGGCGCGTGGCGAGCCCGCGAGGCCGGGCTGGACGGCGTGGAGCTGCACGCCGCCAACGGCTACTTGTTCACTCAGTTTCTGAGCTCGGCCATCAACGATCGTAGCGACTGCTACGGTGGTTCCCTGGCCAACCGCGCGCGTTTTCTGCTGGACGTCATCGAGGCCATCCGCGCTCGCGTCGGCCGGGACTTTCACCTGCAGGTCAAAATCAGCGCCAGCGACTGCAACAATGTGCTCCCGTGGGAGGGGCGCGGCAACACCCTGGAGGAGACCATTCAGGTCTGTCGGTGGGTGGAGGCCACCGGCGCCGACGCGCTGCATGTCTCCATCGGCAGTCTGTTCCCGCACCCACTGAATCCGCCCGGCGATTTCTCCTTCGAGACCATCGCCAGCACCTACGATGCCATGCTCTCCGCCGGCGTCGATACGTTCCGCAACTACCTGCTGTTCCGCTACCCGGGGTTGCGCTGGATCTTCCGCTGGTTGTGGTTTCGCCTCAAGCGCGGCTTCCCGGTTGAGGGGGCCAGCAGGGACGAGGCGCGTGCGATCAAGGCCGCCGTGGGCATCCCGGTGATCAGTACCGGCGGGTATCAGCGCGCCTCCTTGGTGCGTGAGGTAATCAGTGGCGGCGTCTGCGATGCGGTGTCCATGGCCCGGCCACTGATCGCGAGTAACGACCTGCCGCAGCAGTGGCGCGCCGGTCGGGATCAGCCGGAGCGGCCCTGCACCTTCTGCAATAAATGCCTGTTGAACGCACCCAAGAACCCTTTGGGCTGCTATGAGTTGGCCCGCTTCGACGGCGACCACGAACGCATGATCGAGGCATTGATGTCCATCTATGCGACCCGGGCGGACCTGCGTATCCCCGTGTCGCGCGCTACGGCCGGGGCGGGGTGAGGCGGCCATGACCACCACCGACCCACCAGTCACGGAAGTCCAGCGGGAGTTGCGCCGCCGGCGTTGGTTGCGAGTGCCTGTGGGCCTGCTACTGCTCATTGTGCTGCTGGCGGGGCTGGTCACAGTCGTGATCGGCGCGTCGGCTCTGCTGCGCTACAGCGGCGAGTCCACGGTCCACTTCGCAGACGCCGAGGCGCACTTCATGCACGGCTCCATAGGTAGCGAGCCGGCGACGGGGTTGCCGGTGCGGCTCTGGCAGGTCCTGCCGGAGATGTTCCCGGAGGTGTTCGAAGGGGGTGGCTATGAGGTCTTCGGCTTCCTCTACGGCCCGGACGCCAGTGCCGCCAACGGCGACCTGCCCATCGGCATCGGCCAACGTACCGTGCGCGGCGTGGACTTGGGCTGGTTCAATTGCGCCGTCTGCCACGCGGGAACGGTGCGCGGGCACGCAGAGGAACCTCCGCAGCTCATTCTGGCCATGCCTTCGAACAACCTGGACCTGTATGCCTTCATCGAATTCCTGCTGGGTATCGCCGATGATCCGCGGCTTGCCGCCGACAACGTGCTGACGGAGTTCGAGCGACAGGGGCATCAGCTCGGTTGGGTCGAGCGCCTGGTTTGGCGCCACTTCGTGCTGCCGCGGGTGCGCGAGGGCTTGCTGGAGCGCCGCGCCGTGCTGGGGCCGTTGTTGGCCGAGCAGCCCGCCTGGGGACCAGGCCGAGTGGACACGTTCAACCCGTACAAGATCATCCAGTTCGGTATTCCGGTGGATGAACTGGACGACTCTGAACGCATCGGCACCGCTGACTTCCCTTCGGTGTTCCTGCAGGGCCCACGCGAGGGCATGGATCTGCACTGGGACGGCAACAACGCCTCGCTGCAGGAGCGCAATCTCAGTGCCGCGATCGGCGCGGGCGTCACCGAGGAGACCGTGGATCACGCCTCCATCGAGCGGGTGGCGGAGTGGCTTTCGGACCTGGAACCTCCTTCCAGCCCCTACCAGCCTGACCCGGAGCGAGTGCAGGCGGGTCGGGAGCTGTACATGCAGCAATGCGCCGCCTGCCATGGCTACCAGGACGGCCAGCGTTACGTGTTCGAAGGGGAGCGGCTGGGTCAGGTGGTCCCCAACGACCAGCTCGGCGTCGACCCCGCGCGGCTGGACAGCTACACCGAGCAATTGCGCGAATACCAGCTCACCCTGTTTCAGGACGATCCCCGCTACCGTTTCCGTCATTTCCGCAAGACCAACGGATACGCCAATCAGCCGTTGGACGGTCTCTGGCTGCGGGCGCCTTACTTGCATAACGGCGCCGTCCCCACGCTGTATGATTTGTTGCTGCCGCCGGAGGAGCGGCCGGTGGCCTTCGTCCGCGGGTTGGACGTGCTGGACCCCGAGAAGGGCGGCTTTGTCGCGCCTGAGTGTACGCCGGGGGAGCCGCTGGTGGAGGGGTTTTGCTTCGATACCGCGCTGCCGGGCAATGGTAACGGCGGCCACACTTACGGCACGGACCTGGAGGCCGACGCCAGGGCCGCCTTGCTTGACTACCTGTTGACCTTCTAGGAGCGCCACGATGGATGCCGGCACGGACTACTTCACGAATTTCAAGCGGGTGATGTGGGTGGGTATCGCGCTCAACGTGTTCTTCGGGCTGTGGTTATGGTTCTCGCCGGCGAGCCTGCTGGGGGTGATGGGTATCGACCAGCCGGCGCCTCTGACCTGGGCCCGCTATGCCGGACTGGCGATGGTGGTGGTGAGCCTGTTCTACTTGCCCGCCGCGCTCTCGCCCTTGCACAATCGCTTCATCGCCGCGATGGCCACGGTGAGCCGGGGGTTATTCTCGCTGTTCTTTCTCTTCGCCACAGGCATTCTATGGTTGCCGGCCTTGTACGAAGCGGTATTCGCCGTGCTGCAAGGAACGACCTTCTGGCGCGGCTGGCGGGCGGACCTCATGGCCAAGCCCTGAATTGTGGGAATTTCCCTGTACTCAGCCGCACTCCCTTCGATCGGTGTCAAGGGGTGGTTCATGGCGTAGGGCGCATTAGCCACAGGCGTAATGCGCCGCGTGACCCAAGCGCGGTGCCCGGTGTGGCCCTGCAGGCAGCCTCCAGCCGTTGGTTTACCGGTGGACTCCGCTGCGCGAATCCACCCTGACACATTCGATGCCCGACCGGGGGTTATGCATGCGCCATCTCGTGCGAAGATCGGCCCTGGCCCTGCTAGCCTTGGCGGCCATGACGTCAATGACCCACGCGTCGGAGTTGCGGCTTAGCGCGGAAAGCGGAGCCGTCTGGCAGAGCCGCAACGATGTGCGGATTCCCGGTGATGACGGCACCCGCTTCGCCTTCAACGACATAACCGGCAGCGGCCCGTTTGCATTCATCCGCATCAGCTTGGACTATGATTTTGCCAAGCGCCACGGCGTGCGCCTGGTGTATGCGCCGCTGCGCGTCCAGAGGCGCGGCGAACTGCGTGAGCCGGTCGAGTTTGCCGGCGAGAGCTTTGCCGCCGAGCACGTCGAGGGCACCTATCAATTCAATGCCCCGCGCCTCACCTACCGTTACCTGGTGTGGAATGAGCCGCGCTGGCAAGTGCGTGTTGGGTTCACGGTGCTGGTGCGTGACGCCGAAGTGCGACTCGTGCAGGACGGCGTACGCGGCCGCGATTCCGATGTCGGCCTGGTGCCGCTGCTCCATCTGGCGGGTAGCTACCGCATAGGCGAGCAGTGGAGACTTCGTTTTGACCTGGATGGCCTGGCGGCACCGCAAGGGCGGGCCTTTGATCTCGGGCTCAGGGCGGAGTATACCATCAACAACCATTGGGACGTGTTCACCGGCTACCGCGCCCTGGATGGCGGTGTCGACAACGACGACGTCTTCAACTTCGCCCAGCTCAACTATGCCGTCATTGGGGCCGCTTACCGTTTCTGAGTTCGCGCGCTGCGCCGTAAGGGGCGAAGTGAATCTGCGCGGTGCCTGGTGTTGCCCTGATGTGGCTGCGGCCGTTGTGTTGACGGCGGATTACGCTGCGCTATAACTGACTACGCGTTTCGATTGGTGTCAAGGGTGGTTAGTGGGGTAGGGCGCATTTGCCGCAGGCGTAATGCGCCGCGTTGACTGCGGCGTCGGGCACAACAAAAGAAGGCCGCCAGCCCCGGGGGACTGGCGGCCTTTCACGAGACCCACCCTGATTCGACCGAAGCCGGGGGTGGGTAGGGCACAGTCGCCTTACTTGGCGCTGCTGGCGGCCTCGGAGACAGCCTGCACGTTCTGCTTGGTCAGCGTTTGCGCTTGTTCAGCGAACTTGCGGTTGAGCTCGATCACGTTCTCCGCGTCGCTCTTCATGCGCTCGCCGAGTTCCTTGGCCACTTCCTGCTGTCCCTGGACGTAGCCCTGCACGTCCTGGGGCGCCTTGATCTCAAGGGCCTTGCGGACCTGCTGGATGCCGAGATCGGAGTAGGCCTTGCTCGCCGCGACCTGGCTGTTGACCAGCGCCTCCACGTGGTTGATGGACAGCTCGGCAAACGCGCGCGTGGGGCCGCCAAAGAGCTTCTCGAACTGCTCGTTGACCTGATTGATCGTTGGGTTGCTCATGGCAAAAACCTCATCTGGTTGCGGATTCTGACAAGGCCTGGAGCCCTTCTCCAACCTTGTTGCGGTGCACTATAGCAGCGAGAATGACGCAGTGCAACATTTTTGTTTTCACCACTGCTGCCGCCGATTGCGCAGACCCAATAGCCTTCGCTGGTGCCGCCCGTTGGTGACACCGGGCAAACGACACGCCTCAGCGCGAGCGCGCGGTGCCCATTCTCCGGGCCATGGCACTCGCCTGAAGTAGGCCTCCTTCGCCGCGGAGCAAGCACCATTACGGCGCATGATGAATCGAACGAGTGCATTCCGCTGCCCCGTCTGACTTCCCCGCCCCCGAACGCCCATTTTTCATCAGTCAGTTATGCAGGTGGCAGGGAACATGCATCGAGTCGTGCGCGCACGTGACGGCGGACCACCGCCTAATGCGGTTCTGAACGGCAGGATTGCGGTTCGTAGCGCTGGCCCCTCCAGGCAAGGGCGCCTGCCGCGATCACTTGTGGATCTGCTATTTCTTCCGTCAACCGAGGCCCAGACGATGACCGATAAGTCCCTAGGCGATCCGTTCGATTCGAACATCGACCAATGTCACAGCACAGGTTGCGCGTGCGGCAGCTAACCCCCGTCCTATACGCAGGGGTGATCCATGCTGCGCGCCCCGGGCGCGGTCTTCGAAGGTCCTGGCTACGGCATGCGGCCGTCGATCCCTCGAAGAAAGCGCTGCGGTAATGGTTGACCGAATGTGCTGGCGGCCGCATGAACGCAGTTCTACACTGCTACTCACGCGCCGGTGACGCCTCGCGCACCGGCCCGCCGGTTAACTGGCGTAGCAACCGATGCTGCGGCAAGAACAACGATACCTTAGGGGGGGGGTTATATGCAGGCACTCGCGGTACGCTTGGGGTTACGCACCGACCCGGTGATCTTCTTCGTCTCCGCCGGTTTGATGGCGGTATTCTTGTTCGCGCTGGTCGTGACCCCCGAGGCTATAGGCAGTGCCTTTGCCGGCGGGCGGGAATGGGTGGTTACTAACCTCGGCTGGTTTTTTATCTTCGGGGTCAATGTCTGGCTGCTGTTCCTGCTCTGGGTGGCATTGAGCCGTTACGGCGATATTCGGCTCGGAGGTGACGACGACCGGCCGCAATACAGCAATGTGTCATGGTTCTGCATGCTGTTCGCAGGTGGCATCGGTACGGTCCTCATGTTCTGGGGTGTCGCCGAGCCAATCTTCCATTTTGCCAATCCGCCCCATGGTGACGTTGCTCCCCACTCCGTCAACGCCGCTCAGGAGGCGATGGGGTTCTCGCTGTACCATCTGGGCCTGCATACCTGGACCATTTTCGCGCTGCCAGGCCTTGCCTTTGCCTATTTCATCTATCGCTATGACCTGCCTGTGCGCGTCAGCTCGGTGTTCTATCCGCTGATCAAGGAACGCATTTACGGCCCTGTGGGCAAGACCATCGATGTCTTCGCCGTGCTCGGCACCCTTTTTGGCGTCGCAGTCTCTATTGGCCTGGGCACCTCGCAGATCAATGCCGGACTGACGGAACTGTTCGGCGTGCCCGACGATGTCACCACCAAGGTGGCCATCATCGTCGTGCTCACGGCGGTTGCAGTGGCTTCGATTGTCGCTGGTCTCGATAAAGGTGTGAAAATCCTGTCGAACATCAATATCGGTATGGCCACCGGATTGCTGGTCTTCGTGCTGCTGACGGGTTCGACGATCTTTCTGCTACGCGGGATCATCGAGACATTGGGCATCTATGTCTCCAATATCGTGCCCTTGGCGTTCTGGAACGACACATTGGCCCAATATACCCGGGAAGATGGCCACTGGGGCTGGCAGGGCAACTGGACCGTTTTCTACTGGGCCTGGACGGTGACATGGTCACCCTTCATCGGTCTGTTCGTCGCGAGGATCTCCAAGGGCCGGACCATCCGCGAGTTCGTGCTGGGAGTACTGTTCGCCCCCTCGCTGTTCACTCTGGTGTGGTTTGCCATTTTCGGCTGGTCGGCCATGGAGATCGACGGCATCGGCGAGGCGACACGAGCGGCAATGGGCGAACAGGCGGGCATGCTGACTGCAGCGGTCAATGAAAGCGTGCCCCTGGCCATGTTCGCCTTCTTCGAGCACTTTCCAGCTACCACGCTGATCCAGGGCCTGGCGGTGGTGATCGTGGCGATTTTCTTTGCCACCTCCTCGGACTCCGCATCGTTGGTGATCGACCTGCTGTGCACCGGCGACACCGAGCCGGGCCCGGTCCGTCAGCGCGTGTTCTGGGGGGTGTCGGAGGGTGCTGTGGCAGCCATGCTGATCGTGCTGGCGGGAGAGGCCGGCCTCGTGGCGCTACAGCAAGTCATCACTGTGATCGGGCTGCCGATCTTTATCCTGGTTTTCGCCATGATATTCGCGCTGTTCCGCGCTCTGATGCGGGAAGATCTGGTTGTCATCCGTCCCCGAAGGGCGCCCCGGCTGGAGGACTTGTAGTACCCCTCTCGCCCCGGCCGGTTGAGCCGGGGCGATGGCTCAATGTCAATGTGCTGGCACCACAGGCAACAGCTTGCTCTCGGCGTGCTCGGTCAGCGGAGTGAGGTAGCGTAGCCTTGCGGGCCGACGCGGACTTCGTGAAATATGCGCTCGCCGGTCAGTGCCGACAGGAACAGGTCGTCCTGCCGAGGTGTTTCCCGAGCAGCCGGTGCGCCAGGGGGTGCTGATCTTTTCGTATCCCATGCGCTTCCTGTTCGCCAGCCGGCCGGTGGTCATGCGCCAGGTGCTGGGCATCATCTGCGGATGCATTGCCACGCGGCCCGATTACAAGGCGGCGTTTCCCGTAAGACAGCCCGGCCCGGGGCGGCGACGCTGATCCAGCGCTCTGGCGGCGCCTAGACTCTAAATGTCACTTCTAAGGGCATCAGCCTTGAAAAGGCGGTCACTGATCACCATCCCCAAGACATGTTGCCGTCCATGCTAACTGTCCGGGAGGAATCAACATGGCAGAGCAGAGTACAGACGCACTGCGCAATGAAATCAATCAGCTGCGTGAGGACGTGCGGAGAATCACGAACACCCTGAAGGAAGTGACCGCGAGCACCGGTGAAGAAACCGTGGAACAGATGCGCGAGCGCCTCGGGCGGGCGAAGGAGCAGGCCGTGGAGGCGGAACGCTCCGTCAAGAAGCAGGTTGAAGAGCACCCCCTGACCAGCGTGCTCACCGCGTTCGTCGGTGGTCTGATCGCCGGGCTGCTGTTGCACTCGCGGCGCTGAATCGCTGGCAACGCGAAGGAGCGATAACGTGCGCGATGCCATCGCTCGCTCATTTATCGGACTCGCCGTCGGGTTGCTGAGCGCCATTGTTGGGTTAGGTGGCGGCGGGTTTCTCGCTGCGGCGCTTTATCTGGCGCTGATTCCCATCGCCACACCAGCGGGTGCGGCGGCGCTCACCGGTGTGGCGCTACTGGCCCTCACCGGTGTCCTGCTGCTGATCGCCAGCACCTATCTGCGACCACGAAAACCGTCACCGGCACCCTCCGGCGGCGCCCGAAGCGAGACAGAGGTGGTCTCCGAACTGGTGGCCGCCCTCGTGCCCCACGTGCGTCGCCACCTGCCGGTGGCCATCGGCTTTTCCTTCGCCGCGGGGTTGGTACTCGGGATCAAGCCATCCGCCCGGCGTGCCCTGTGGCGCTCCTTGACGCGCTGAGAGGGCCCTGAACCGAACCTGCGCCCAGAAGAGACCCACGTCCTGGCTGTCGGGCCGGGAGTTAAGGCCCGGTGGTGGTGCATGTGAAATGCGAGCTTCACCGGGCGCGGGGTCCGTCTCCGGCCCGCTCCACCGTTGACCTCGACCACGCCACCTACATTCGTCAACCATCGTGATCACAATGGGAGGGGTAGGAGCCAAAGCGCGCCGAACGGCGGGAACCCATGAACTGGACACCGTGCCTCAAGCGCGTCTTCAATCGTTAGTTCGCTCGGCGCCGCATAAACACCAGGCCAAGCAAACCGGCACCCAGCAGTGCGAGAATACTGGGCTCAGGAACGGCGGCAACGGGCTCTTCTGGACCTGAGGGCTCGTCGGGTCCGGCGAAGAGCGTGACGGTGGCCGATACAGTGTGTGAGCCGGATGAAACACTTGACAATTCTGAGAAGCTCACACCAAAGAGCGTTCCATCAGCTAGCGCAATATCCGTGGGTTGCGTCCACAACAAGCTGTAATTCGTAGTCCCCCCAGGTGAATTGGCATTACCGGTGCCGGAAGCGCTCACTGAGTTCGGCTCAGTGAATGCCAGCGTCGCGGCAATCGTCGCGGTACGGTTACCCTGGAGATTTGTGCCACTAATTGTCATGAAATTAAAAACTTCACTCTCCCCCTCGTCCAGCGCGAAGGACAAATTACTGAAGTCCTCCAAATTGACAGCGAATCGATCAGACCCAGTGCGGGTCACTTCGGAACCGTCAAAAGACGGTGTGAAGGTAATAGGCGCAGCGTGAGCCGTGGCCGTTAACCCTGTCAGTAATGCACCTGCCACGAGCGTCGTCAGTGTCTGCTTCATTGTTCGAATCCTTACGTCTCTTGAATTTCAGCCCCATATACATAAGCAAACATCATGCCAATAATTTAAGATGCTGATATAAAGAGATATCTCAGAAAACCCTCCAAGGATAATGTAAAGCATTTCAACGTTAACCCAACGTGGCGGATTCGCCCCGGATTTGGAGCGAGTCGCAAAGAAATCTCTTTGCAAATCAACGGCCGGTCTGTGGATAAGTGCCCAACACCCGCTGTCGTGAAGACCGTGCTTTGTTTCTTTAGTGCGTGCGTGCGGATAATGGCTGGCCGTGTTTCTACGCGCGACCACACGCAGGGAAGACGGCAAGGTGCACCGGTATTGGGGGATCGTCGAGAACCGGCGCCTGGCCGATTGGCGTGTCGTGCAGCGCCACGTGCTGTACCTCGGTGAGATCAATTCCTCGCAGGAGCGGGCATGGCGCAAGTCGATCGAGGTGTTGGACGAGTGCGCGACGCTGTCGCTGTTTCCGCGAGAGCGCATCGACGACGGCGTGGTGGACGCGTCGGTGGTGCGGCTGTGCCTGTCGCCGTTGCACCTGTGCCGCCCCGCGGGTAGGGGGCTCGTGCTGGCTCGCGCACAAGCTGCGGGAGGGCCTGGAGTTCGATCAGTTCTGGCGCGGGCGTGTGCCCTCGAGTCGCACAGGCACGCGCTGGGGTCAGGTGCTGTTCGTGCTGGTGGCGTGTCGGTTGCTGTCGCCGGGCAGCGAACGGCGCTAGCACCGGCAATGGTTCGAGCGCAGTGCATTGCGCGGCCTGCTTGGGGCCGACGCGGGCCTGGCCGACATCCACAAGCTGTATGCCTGTCACGACAAGTTGCTGGCGCACAAGACGGCGCTCTTCGATCACCTGGTGCGCCGTTGTCGGGAGCTGTTCAATGTCGAGTTCGACGCGTTGCTCTACGACCTGACCAGCACCTACTTCGAGGCCAATCCGCCGTTGGCCGAGGAAGACAAGCGCCGTTTCGGTTACTCGCGCGACAAGCGCCCTGACTGTGTACAGGTCGGCATCGCGTTGGTGCTGACACTAACATCTCCCATCGCCGCTCAAAGCAGCCATGCTGCTTTAGTCGTTTGCGTGCATGCCCGCCGTCACTTGCGATCGAGCCGCGCTCTGAATGCGTACTCTGTGCAGCAGTCGCGCAGGGGTCGGGAACACAGTGGAGCCAAGTATCAATGCGCTTGGGTACGCAAGTCACGGTTGCACTCGCGTGCGCACGACCCCGCGGCGTTACGCACATCACAAGAAAAGGCCGCCAGCCCCGGGGGACTGGCAGCCTTTTGCGAGACCCACCCTGGTCGGACCGCGCCAGCCGGGGGTGAGGGGTGCGGTCGCCTTACTTGGCGCTGCTGGCGGCCTCAGAGACAGCCTGCACGTTCTGCTTGGTCAGCTGCTGCGCTTGTTCGGCGAACTTGCGGTTGAGCTCGATCACGTTCTCCGCGTCGCCCTTGACCCGCTCGCCGAGCTGCTTGGCCACTTCCTGCTGGCCCTGGACGTAGCCCTGCACGTCCTGGGGCGCCTTTATCTCAAGGGCCTTGCGGACCTGCTGGATGCCGAGATCGGTGTAGGCCTTGCTGGCCGCGACCTGGCTGTTGACCAGCGCCTCGGCGTGGTTGATGGACAGCTCGGCAAAGGCGCGAGCGGGGCCGC
>NZ_SKOG01000014.1 GCF_007120195.1 Aquisalimonas sp. | reverse complement strand
CCAAGCAGAACCAGGCATAGCACGACCGGCAAGCGGGTCGCGGTGCTTCAGGAAAAGGGGGGCAGGGGTCATGAGGCATCCATCCATGGGGTTGGTAGGAAGTGTCGTGCGGCTTGGTGCGCGTGAGTATACCGATCGGGTCACTGCGGCAAAAAGGGATTCCTTACCAGGGTGATGACCACCGTGCCGTTCGGCCAAAAGGCGGTATGTCCGCCGGAGGCCTGGCTGACGACAAGTCGTTACGCGCGCTTGGCGATGTTGCGACACAGGATTCGTAGGTGCCGGGGGATAATCCTCGGCTGGCTGCCGGGATACCATACCGGGACCCGCCCGGGCAGGTACGGGGCAAGGGTAGGGGCTTACCCTGATCAGTGGAGCCGCCCTGCTGCGCGCTCGGGAGCTGACCAGGCAACTGACGAGCAGGGGGCCGATGCCGCGCCATTCGGTTAGATAACGGGTGTATGGATATCAGGAAGTCGACTGGGATCTCTGGCATTCTACGCCGCATACCAGCAACCAAACTCTCATGGAAGGAAGTAGATGGCCCGGTTCTCGTTCAGCGCCCTGTTGACCCGCCACGCCCGCCCCGCCTTGTTCGTGGGGATCATCCTTGTCGCCACCGTTTGGATCGCCTCGGGGGTGGCCACCCGCGAGGCGCCCGAGTCTCCGGCTGCCGGCGAGCGTGGGCCCATGACCGTGGCCGTGCGCGGCAGTACCGCCGAGCCGGTGGAACGGGTGCTGGTTCTCCAGGGCCAAGTGGAGCCCGAACAGCGGGTGACAGTACGCGCCGAAACCGCCGGCCAAGTGGCCGAGTGGCATGTGCCGCGCGGCGCCTCCGTGGATGCGGACACGGAACTGCTGCGCCTGCGCATGGACGATCGCGAGGCGCGCCGGCGACAGGCCATTGCGCAGCTGCGGGGCCGTGAGAGCGAGTACGCGGCAAAACGCGAGCTGTTCGAAGACGGCTACGCCACGCGACTGGAGCTGGAGGCCGAGGAGGCACAGGTGGAGGCCGCCCGCGCCGAGCTCGAGGCCATCGAGCTCGACATCCGCAACACCCGTATCCATTCACCCATCTCCGGCGTGGTGAACGTGCGTGAGGCCGAGCGGGGCGACTACGTGGGGGTCGGGGAGGCGGTGGCGGAGATCGTCGATAACGATCCCCTGCTTGCCGTGGTCCAGGTGCCGCAGCACCAGATCGGCCGCGTGCGCATCGGTCAGCGAGCACGCATCCGCTTCCTGGACGGGCGTGCGGCAGAGGGTGAGGTGCGTTTTGCCGCCACTGTGGCCGAGCCGGCCACGCGCACCTTCCGCGTGGAGATCGAGGTCCCCAATCCCGAGCGCGACTTCCCCTCCGGGATCAGCACCGGTGTCGAGATCCCCACCGATGAAGTGCCGGCGCACAAGGTGTCGCCGGCGCTCATCGGGCTGGATGAGAGTGGTCAGGTGGGTGTGAAGACGGTGGAGGAGGGCCACCGGGTGGCTTTCCACCCGGTGGAAGTCGTGCGCACGGCGCGTGACGGCGTCTGGGTCACCGGACTGCCGGAGCGCGCGCGCATCATCACCGTCGGCCAGGGCTTCGTCACCACCGGGGAGCGGGTGCGTGCGGTGGAGCAGGATCCCCTCGCCCGTGGCGCTGCGGGCAATGGGGCCACGCCGTGAGGGGTTTGATCGCCTGGTGTGTGGAGCACGCACGCGCCGTCTTGCTGGTGTTGCTACTCATCCTGGTGTCCGGCGCCAGCGCGTGGGTGATAGCGCCCAAGGAGGCCGCGCCCGACATCGATATCCCCTATTTCTTCATTACCGTCACCTACCCTGGCATTGACCCTGCCGATGCCGAGCGGCTCATGGTGCAGCCGCTGGAGCAGGAGCTTCATGGCATCGAGGGATTGCAAGGTATGCAGGCCTGGGCGGGCGAGGGTTTCGCCATGCTGCAGCTCGAGTTCCGAGCCGGCTGGGAGAACCGCGAGGCGCTGGCTGATATCCGCGAAGCCGTGGATCAGGTGCGCCCCCGGTTGCCCGAGGGTGTCAACGAGCCCATGGTCCAGGAGGTGGACCTGTCCATGTTCCCGGTGCTCACCATCAATCTCTCGGGGGCGGTGGACGAGCGCTCCCTGGTGGGGCTGGCGCGGGAGCTGCGCGATAACATCGAGTCGCGCCGCGGCGTACTCGAGGTGAACGTGGGCGGCGAGCGCGAGGACCAGTTGGAGATCCTTGTGGACCCACTGGTGCTGGAGACCTATGAGCTCTCCTTCGACGAACTCGCCCACGCAATCGACCGTAACAACCGGCTGGTGGCGGCGGGGGCCGTGGACACCGGCGCGGGCCGCATCGCCCTGCGTGTGCCCGGCACCATCGACGATGCCGGGGATGTTCTCGATACCGCCGTACGCGTCGACGGCGACACCGTGGTGCGCGTTCGCGACGTGGCCGACGTGCGCCAGACCTATCGCGACCCGGAGAGCTTCACCCGGATCGACGGCCAGCCCTCGGTGTCACTGGAGGTGCGCAAGCAGGGCGGCGCCAATGTGCTGGACGTCGTGGCGGCGGCGCGGGAGGAAGTGGACGCCGCGCGCGGCGAGTGGCCAGAGTCGGTGGATATCACGGTGCTCCAGGACGAGGCCGAGGAGGTGGCGGAACTGCTGGGCGACCTTGAGAACAGCGTCATCACCGCCGTGCTCATCGTCGCCCTGGTGATCCTGGGCGTCATTGGCGGGCGGGCTGCGCTGTTGGCCGGGTTGGCCATCCCCGGCGCCTTCCTCGCCGGCATCCTGGGCATCTGGATGCTGGGCTTTACCCTCAACATCGTCGTGTTGTTTGCGCTGATCCTCGTGGTGGGCATGCTGGTGGACGGCGCCGTGGTGGTGGTGGAACTCGCGGACCGCCTGATCGCTGAAGGGCGAGACCGCGTGGAGGCCTTTCGCGCCGCCGCGCAGCGCATGGCCTGGCCCATCACCGCCGGCATCGCCACCACCCTCGCCGTATTTGTGCCCATGCTCTTCTGGCCGGGGATGATCGGTGAGTTCATGGTCTACCTGCCGGCCACCGTGATCATCACGCTGATCGCCTCGCTGGCCATGGCGCTGGTGTT
>NZ_SKOG01000238.1 GCF_007120195.1 Aquisalimonas sp. | reverse complement strand
CCCATTCGGGACTATCGCCTGCGGGACCTGCGCCGGAACATGGCGCTGGTCGGCCAGCAGGTGGTGCTGTTCAACGATACCCTGGCCAATAACATCAGTTATGGCCTGATGGATCGGCCCAGCGAGCAGGAAATCCGGGAGGCCGCCCGGGCGGCCAATGCGGAAGAGTTCATTGACAGGCTGCCGGACGGGTTCGATACCGTCATCGGCGAGAACGGCGTCATGCTCTCCGGTGGCCAGCGCCAGCGGGTGGCAATTGCCCGGGCGTTGCTCAAAAACGCCCCCATTCTGATTCTGGACGAAGCGACCTCTGCGCTGGACTCCGAATCGGAGCATCAAATCCAGACCGCGCTGGATCAACTCATGGTCGGTCGCACCACGTTGGTGATCGCCCACCGCCTCTCGACCATTGAAAACGCCGACCGCATCGTGGTTCTGGATCAGGGGCGTGTCGTCGAAGCCGGCACCCACCGTGAGCTGCTGGCCCACGGCGGGCACTATGCCGCGCTTCACCAGATGCAATTCAGGGAGGAGTGAATCGTGCCGGACTGCCTGCCATCAAGCTGCACGTGTCGTCGGAGGTGGGCATGACAGGGTTTCCCGAGTTCTGGCTTCACAACACCTCCCGTTCCCTGCTGCTGCTGCCCGCCTCCTGGGTGTACCGGGTCGCCATGGCGAGCCGGAGGCTGGGGTACCGTTGCGGCATACTGCGGCGGGAGCGCATCGCGGTGCCGGTTCTGGTCATCGGCAATATCTTTGTTGGCGGCACGGGGAAGACGCCGCTGGTGCTGTGGCTGGTGCGGTATCTCCGCTCCATGGGCAGGCGCCCCGGCGTCATCACCCGCGGTTACGGGGGGCAGGCGAAGGAATGGCCACAGGTCGTCAACGCCGACAGCGATCCCTACGAGGTCGGCGATGAGCCAGTGCTGCTCGCGCAGCGGGGCGGGTGCCCGGTGGTGGCGAGCCCCGACCGGGTGCAGGCCGCGCAGGCCCTCGTCGACACCTACGGCTGCGACGTTGTGGTCTCGGACGACGGCCTGCAGCACTATCGGCTCCATCGGGATCTGGAGGTGGTTGTCATCGATGCCGCGCGCGGCCTGGGTAACGGCAATTGCCTGCCGGCGGGGCCCTTACGTGAGCCCAGGAGCCGACTGCGTCAGGTGGACCTGCTGGTGGCGAACGGCGGGCCGTCCTGGCTCACCCCCTATTACTTCACGCTACGCGTGAACCGGGCCGTGTCGGTCACGGACAGTGAGCGCTGGGTGAATCTGAAAGAGTTCGCCGGCGAGCCGGCGCATGCGATTGCCGGCATCGGCAATCCGGACCGTTTCTTCGCCGCACTGGGACGTTTCGGCATCGATGTCATTCGGCATCCGTTCGCAGACCATTACCCGTTCTCCCACAAGGATGTGAACTTTGACGATGGCTTCCCCGTGCTCATGACCGAGAAGGACGCGGTGAAGTGCAAGGCCTGTGCGGGGGATCGCCACTGGGCCGTGCCGGCGGAGACCGTGCTCACGGCGGAAACAGAACGGGCGCTCAAGGCGCGTGTACGAAGCACCCTGGAGCGATTTGCCAAGGCGGAAAAGAAGCAGAAACAATGACATTTCACGTGGTGATTCCGGCACGCTACGCGTCGACGCGTTTTCCGGGCAAGCCGCTGGCGGATCTTCTCGGTTGGCCGATGATCCGGCACGTCGTGGAGCGTGCCCGGGAGAGCGGCGCCGAACGGGTGCTGGTGGCGACCGATGATGACCGAATCGAGGCGGCTTGCCACGGTTTCGGTGCGGAGGTGGTTCGCACCCGCGGCGATCACCGCTCCGGCACCGAGCGCCTGGCTGAAGTAGCCGAGACCCTGGCCCTGGACGATGAGCGTGTAGTGGTCAACCTGCAGGGCGACGAACCGCTGATGCCGCCAGGGTTTATCCGCGAAGTGGCGGCCGGGTTGGATCGGCACCCGCGAACACCCGTTGCCACCCTGGTGACGCCGCTGCAAACAGTCAATGACCTCCACGACCCGAACGTCGTCAAGGTCGTGCGCGCCGCCAGCGGTGATGCGCTGTATTTCAGCCGCGCGCCCATACCCTGGGATCGTGATCACGCCGGTCGTCCCGCTGCCCTGCAGGGCTGGTGGCGCCATCTGGGCATCTACGCCTACCGGGCAGGGTTTCTCAGGCGTTACCCGCTGCTGGAAGCGGCGCCCATCGAGGCGGTGGAATCCCTGGAACAGTTGCGCGTGCTCTGGCACGGTCTGCGCATTCATGCCGTCGAGGTCACCGGTGACGCCGGCCCCGGCGTGGATACGCCCGCCGACCTGGAGCGGGTAGCCGATCGCCTTCGCGAAGCCGGGATAACCCCCGGGTCGTAAGACGCACGCCGGAGGTACCGAGCAATCAGGATGACGTTCGAAAGTGTGACGGAACGCCGCGTACGGGGGAGATGTGCCGTGCACAGTGTGCAACGGCTGGGGGCCCTCGCGTTGACCGATGTGCGCACGCGAGCACGTCAGCGACACGTCACAATTGAACTGGAGCACGGAGGGCTTAACAATGAAGCCAATCACTATCGCGCTGTCTCTGGCGCTGCTGTACCCCGTTGCGGCCACGGCCCAGGAGGGCGTCTACCTCGGGTTTGGCTACGGCCTGGTGAACTACGATATCAGCGCGAGCGACTGGCCGGGGCCCGGCTCCGGCTCGGTGGACGACTCTGACACCGGCTATAAGATTTTCGCGGGCTACCAGCCCAACCGCTTTCTCAGTATCGAAGCGGCCTACGTTGATCTCGGCGAGACGACATTCTCCGATGATGAGCGCTCGGGCAAGGACGAGCCCGCGACACGGAGCCTGTCCCTGGTGGCACGGGTTCCGGTGTTGAATGCGCTCTCCGTACACGGCCGGGTCGGTGCCCACCGCTGGAAGTCCAGCGTCACCTTTGACGACGGCTCGGAGCGCACCCGTGAGACGGACAGTGCCACTGACTTGCTCTACGGTATTGGCGCGACGCTGCATCCAGGGCGGCGCTTTGGTATCGTACTGGAGTGGGAACGGTACACTGAGATCCTGGGGACAGACGTGGATCTCTACTCCGTCTCCGGGCGATT
>NZ_SKOG01000258.1 GCF_007120195.1 Aquisalimonas sp. | reverse complement strand
GCTCCAGAAGCTCCGGGGCCGACACCGTGCAGGCCATGGCGGCGACGGGAGCCTCGGCAAGGTCTTCCAGGTGCTCGAACAATGCCCCCGGCAGGCCCCCATCGGCCGTGTAGGCGACAGCCCCTTGGTCCCGGATGGCACCCTGGTCCCAAAGGCACCATTTACACCGCGAATTGCCAAGGTCGAACAGCAAAATCATGTCAGGGAACGCAGTGAAACTTCGCCGGCCCTCCAGGGCTCAGGTCCCTGGCCCTGGTCCAACAACAGGCAACCGGTCTGGTCGACACCGCAGGCAAGGCCATCGACGGTGCGTGAGCCGACATGCAGGCGAACCTGACGGCCGGCAAGCAAATCGTGGCGGGCCCAGTCGCCGGCGAAACCGGCGAACCCATGGACCTGGAAGCGCTGCATGGCGAGGATCATGGCGTTCAGCACGCCGCCGGCGATTACGTTACGGCCGGGCCAAAACGCGAGATGGGCGCACAGTGCCGTCCAGGGCTGGTCAACCGCGCCGGCATCGTCCATCTGCAGATTGAGCCCGAGCCCAATGACCGCGGCGCAGGGGCCTTCCGGCTCACCCTGGAGCTCCACCAGTATACCCCCCACCTTGGCCTCGTGGATGAGCAGGTCGTTCGGCCATTTGAGCCCCAATCCGGAGACCTTATAGCGGGAGAGTTCATCGGCCACGGCAATGCCGGTGGCGAGGCTCAGTCCGCCGACGCCGCCCGGCACCGCCTCGAAGGGCCAGGCGATGCTGAGATACAGGTTTCGGCCGAATGGCGAATGCCAGCTGCGGCCGCGGCGCCCGCGGCCCGCGCTCTGGGCTTCCGCAAGAAGCGCCCGGGGGCGCGCCAACTGGTCTAGCTCGGCAAACAGCCGCCGGTTGGTGGAATCAACAACACGTTCGACGGCGAGCGCCCCCAGGGCCCGTGCGGCCCCGGCGCTCATTTCGCTGCGCATCGCCCGGACATCCAGTAATTCCATGGGCGCTTCGAGCCGGTAGCCGCGCCGGCGCACAGAGCGGATGGGAACCCCCTGCTCGCGCAACTGGTTGATCAGCTTCCAAACAGCTGCACGCGTGACGCCCAACACAGCGCCCAAGCCCTCCCCGGAGTGGGGTTCGCCATCGGCGAGGGTATGCAGCAGACGATCGGCTCGATCCATGTCAGCCCCTCTCCTGCCAGGGCAGACGCTCCCGGGTGAAGAAGTGCCGCAGCACGTCGATCATCGCGCTGTGGTCGTGGGCACCGGCGCTTTCGCGCACGCTGTGCATGGACCACATGGCATTGCCCACGTCGACGGTGCGCACGCCGATGCCCGCCGCAGTGATGGGCCCGATCGTGGTGCCGCACGGGATATCATTGCGGTGGATGTACTTCTGGCACGGCACCTCTGCCTCCTCGCACAAGGCCATAAACACCGCCCCCGCGGCAGCATCCGTCGAATAGCGTTGCTGGGCGTTGACCTTGATCACGGGCCCGGCGTTCAAGTGGGCCTGGTTGCCATCGTCATACAGCCGCGCGAAGTTCGGGTGGTAGCCGTGCGCCATGTCGGCGCTGAGCACCATGCTCGCCGCTGCCGCCCGATGGCGGTCGGCCCCGTGCGCCTGGCAGGCGTGGCTGATCCTGTACACCAGGTCGGGCAGGAAGCTGCCCTGCGCGCCCTTGAAGCTCTGGCTGCCCACCTCCTCGTGGTCGAAACACACCAGCATCGAAACTCCGGGAAAGGCCTCGGGGTCTGCTGCGAGCAGCGCGTCCAGGCCCGCGTGGCAGGAGGCGAGGTTATCCAACCGGCCGGTGGCGATGTACTCGTCATTTAACCCGAAGAAGGCGCCGGGCTGGGCGTCTGCGACGGCGAGCTCCCAGGTCAGTACATCGTCGGCATCAACGGCCAGGGTCTCGGCCAGGTGGTCGCGAAGTCCCGGGCTCGAGGGAAGGCCTTCACTGAGGCTGGCGAGGATCAACGACAGCTCGTCGTGCTGCTGGAAACGCAAGCCGTCCTGATTGACCTGACGATTCAGGTGAATGGCGGCGTTGGGAAGCCGCAGCAGCGGACGGCGGGAGTGGTAGAGGTGGGGGATCACCTCGCCGCTCGTCGTGTCGCGCGTCATCACGCGGCCGGCCAGGGTCAGGTCACGGTCGGCAAAGGTCGCAACAATCGGGCCCCCGTAGAGTTCCACATCCACGCTGACATGACCGCCCCGCGACTGGCTCCCGGCGGGTTTCACGCGGAAACCCGGGGAGTCGGTGTGGGCGCCAACGATACGAAAGCCGTGATCCACGACACGCCCCGAGCCGAGGCTAAACGCGGCGATTGTGGACGCATCCCGGACCACGTAGTAACGGCCGCCGGACTCGAGCTGCCAAGGGTCGCCCTCCTCGAGGCGCTGAAACGCACCCGCCTCGAGACGCCGCACCATCTCGGCGACGGCATGCCATGGACTCGCACTGGCGTCGATAAAGTCCAGAAGTTCACCGGCCTTCTGCCGTTGCCGCGTTTCGCTCATGCGCTTGCCCCACCGGCCTCGCTGCGTCCCTGCGCACAGAATACCAAAGCATAAAAAAACCCCGCAGCGCTGCTGCGGGGTTTTGGGATAACAGCCTGGCGATGACCTACTTTCGCACCACAGCGAGGCGGCACTATCATCGGCGCTAAGTGGTTTCACTTCCGAGTTCGGAATGGAGTCGGGTGGTTCCCACTTGCTATTGTCGCCAGGCAAACTGGCTCACCATGCGCCAGTGCCTGCCGGCACCGGCTGTGAATTTGGAAAGTTGCTGTACTCTGGCACGTCGCTTTTCTGAGGTGTGACCACACCAGACTTCTTGGGTGTTATATGGCCAAGCCTCACGGGCAATTAGTACTGGTTAGCTTCACGCATTACTGCGCTTCCACACCCAGCCTATCAACGTTGTAGTCTTCAACGGCCCTTTAGGGGTCTCGAGGACCCAGGGAGATCTCATCTTGGGAAGGGCTTCCCGCTTAGATGCTTTCAGCGGTTATCCCGTCCGCACTTAGCTACCCGGCAGTGCCACTGGCGTGACAACCGGAACACCAGAGGTGCGTCCACTCCGGTCCTCTCGTACTAGGAGCAGCTTCCTTCAAATCTCCGACGCCCACGGCAGATAGGGACCGAACTGTC
>NZ_SKOG01000041.1 GCF_007120195.1 Aquisalimonas sp. | reverse complement strand
TAAAAGGAGCTGACCATGCAATCATCCATCTTCAATGTCTCCGGACGGGTTGCCTTGGTGACCGGGGCTTCCAGCGGGTTGGGAGTGCAGTTTGCGCGTACGCTGGCGGGTCATGGTGCGCGATTGGTCCTTGCGGCCCGGCGCGTCGAACGTCTCCAAGCTCTCACCGATGAGCTGGCCGCAGACGGGGTCGAGGTGCTGCCGGTGCGCTGTGACGTGACCCGTGAAGATGAGGTGATCGCGCTGATCGAAGCCGCGATCGAGCGGTTCGGTCGCATCGATGTGCTCGTCAACAATGCAGGGCTGGGGGCCATGCACCCACTGGAGCAGACGTCGCTGGATGAGTGGGAAGCGGTTCAGGCGGTCAACGTGACGGGATTGTTTCTCTGCTGCAAGCATACGGTTCCGCACATGCGTGCCCGCGGTTACGGAAAGATCGTCAACTTGTCGTCGATGTTCGGTCATGTCGGGAACACCGCGATCACCGCGGCCGCCTACCATGCGTCCAAAGGGGCGGTCGACAATCTCACCAATGCCATGGCTGGCGAACTGTCCCGGCACGGGATCACCGTCAATGCAATCGGCCCGGGCTTCTTCGAGTCGGAAATGACCGAGTCCGTCATTCACGATGAGGAGTTTCTCCAGTTCGTCAAGGGCCGCTGTCCAATGGAGCGCGTCGGGCGAGCCGGGGAACTCGATGGTGCCCTGTTGTTCCTGGCCTCCGACGCGTCGAGCTATGTGACCGGTCAGACCATCTACGTTGACGGCGGCTGGACGGCGGTCTGAGTAAAGGGGGGCTGCCGGGGCCGGGCTGCAGGTCCATGGAAGGTCGTTGGCATCGCCCTTGATACAATCGCGCAGCAGAGGGATGTCCAGTTGGCCTTAGCCCGTGGAACACGTTCCGGCGGTCCGGCCACTGGTGCAGGTGTTCACCCGGTTCACGACGCATTGGTGCGAACCCGGGAACACCTGCGATTGACCAGCGGATCCGTTGAAGTGATCAACCCCAGGACCTCGGGTTCGAATTCGTTGAAACGAGCGTCGCAGTCAAACAGAGAGCGGATTTCGGTTACAGGACACTGGTTTCACGCATAGCCGGCGGAATATTCCCATGGTCTCTCTCAACACTCGATGCATGATTACCAAGATTACGGGCGCAGATGTTGGAGGTCGACCTGTATTCGGCGACACTCGGGAGGAGCCATGCTCCCTAATTAAGCTCTTAGGTAATGATGCTACTGACGTTGCGATGGAAATTGGTAGCGCACCTGAGTACCCGACTTCGCAGGGACGGATTGCGGATGCGGTGCTTCTGCTTCCCATTACGACCAGGGCCGGCATCAACGATATGATAGAGGTCGCGGGTGTCAAGCTGAAAGTGATTGGAGTCTCACCTCGCTACGATGGGGTCGGCAAGCGTGAGTGTTACATTGTCGAAGCGATGCTTTGGGAGTGAATTTTTACGGAAAAAGGCGTCGCTTCTGTGTCCATTGGGGACGCCGCCCCCGCCCCTCGGCCACGCGAGCGCGCATCGGCCCGCAGCTCGGCGACCACGTCCCCCGGGCGCCTTGATCATCATGGCCACGGTGAGTGCGGAAGTCACCACGGAGGCCTCGAGCGTCTGCGGCTCGCGCGCATACCGGTATGCTTGGCGGCGGAACAAGCTAGACGCCTGGGCCAACGCCGCGGCGGCCTCGTTGAGTCTGGTACTCGGGCGGATCAGATATGAACAAGTATTTTCGGGTGGTGGCAGACACACGGCGCTTCGCCAACCGTGAAGTATCGGTTGACCCGTTCGGAAAAGGGCGTCCATCCGTCCTATACTCGGCTCCCATGATCGGCATAGCTGTCGGAGGCCACCACTATGGGATCAGGCGGCCTGGAGCGCATCGGTCAGTTTGACAAGTCCTTCGTCATACGGACTTTGCGGGATTTCTGCCTGACCACCCTGGCCATATTGCTGTTGGTGCTGGGCATGAGCTACGTCCTGACCCAGATGCGCTTCCAGGACGATGGCCAGGCCGAGACCCGCTACGCGGCCGAGCGCCTGGCGGACGACGTGCGCTCCATCATGCTCAACGAGGGCGGCCCGGTGGCCGCACGCACCGTCTACCCCATCCTGCATCGCAACCACGAGTCCCAGGGGCTGCATATCGCCATCCTGCCGTCCCAGGTCACCGTGACCTCCATCCGCAAGCGCTTCGACAAGGAAGCCAAGGGGCTGCCCCCGGAGTGGCCGGACGACGGGCGCTTCCACGAGCATACCGTGCACCTCAGCGCGGAGCCGCCGTGCATCCGTTGCCACATGGACGCCCAGGTGGGCGATGACCTGGGACATGTGACCGTGCGCAACTACGCCAGCACCTTCATGGAGCGCTGGTGGCAGGATCTGCGTATCGACGCCTTCACGGGGCTTTTCAACATCACCATCAGCGCGGTGGTGGTCTTCATCCTGCTCCGTGCCCGCATGGAGCCGCTGCTGTCGTTGCGGGCGGTGGTCTCACGCCTGGCCAAGGGGGAAATGCGGCTCAGCCGGCGGGCCCCGGTAAAGTCCGAGGACGAATTCGGCGAGCTGGCTTTCGACCTCAATCAGTTGCTCACGCGCATCTGCGACATCGTCGACGAGCTGGAGCAGGCGTTGGAGCTGGAGACCGGCGCCGGAGCGGACTTCAGCAGGCAGGTCGAAAGGGCGCGGGAGCAGATGGTGCTGCTGCGCGGTCGTCTGCAGGCGCTGAGCGCGGCGGCCCTGCCTGCTTCGCAGTCGCCTGCGGCGCCAGATCTGGCGGCGAGCCTGGATGAGGTGGCGGACCGGCTCCGGCAGCGTGGCGCGGACCCGGTGGCGGTCGCAGATGAACTCCACGGCATGCGCGAGGCCGTCGCCGCCGTGGCGGCCCGTCAGCGGCAGCTGCAACAGGCGCTGGGCGGGTTGTCCGAGCCGGTGAGCGAGCTGAGCGATATCACGGCACGCCTGGGGAGCCTCGCGGAGCGGTTGCAACGAACCACCGCCGCGGAGCAGCGGCTGCTGGAACGCCTTCGCTGAGGTCTGTTCTGGTTGGTTTTCACGGCCAACCGGCGTTCCTACTGCGAGAGAGACACTAGTGTCCTGTCCCGCAAATACCGTTGCGATTGTCGCGGCCCTGAC
>NZ_SKOG01000017.1 GCF_007120195.1 Aquisalimonas sp. | reverse complement strand
GCGACGCGCTGCCCAGGCTCAATCGTCAGGCTCAGGGGGCCAAGCACACGCTCACCCCCGTAATCGGCGCTCACGGCGCTCAGGACCAGGGGCTGCATTAGTCGATCAGATCCAGCTCGCGTCCCATCTCCCGGATGACGTCGTAATCCTCGTTCGCCACCGGGATGAAACCCTCGCGCGGGAAGCTGGCCAGCAGGTCGGGGTCGTCCATATCCAGCAACGCCTGCCGAACACGGTCGCTGAAGCCGTCACCGAAGCGCTCATCCACGTCGCCGCGGATGGTCCACTGATAATTGGTAAAGGTGGGAGTTTTCCAGATCACGCGCACGCGGTCGGTATCCACCGCCCCGGAGTCGGTGTCTTTTACCCAGGAGGCGAAGTTCACCGCGCCCACCTGGTAGGCGCCGGACTCCACCAGCGCCATGGTGCGGCTGTGGTTGCCGCTGTAGCCCACGCGGCTGAAGACATCGTCCGGGCTTTCGCCGAACTGCTCGCGGATGTGGTAGTCGGGAATGAGCCGCCCGGAGGTCGAGCCCTTGGAACCAAAGGTAAAGGTCTTCCCGCGCAGCTCCTCCGGCAGGCTGTCGCTGCGCTCGAGCCCCGTGTCCTCGTTGGCGATGAAGTAGGTGCGGAATTCCGCGTCCTCGACACCCTGGGCAATGGCCTGGGAGCCGGGTACCAATTCCCGGGCCTGAACGCCTGAGACCGCGCCGAACCAGGCGAGCTGCACCTGGTTGTTACGGAAGGCGCTGACCGCGGCGGCGTAGGATTTCACCGGCACGTAGCGCACGTCCACGTCCAGCTCCTCGGAGAGGTACTCGGCGACGATGTCAAAGCGTTCCTGCAGGCGGGTTTCGTCTTCGTCGGGGATGGCGGTGAATACAAACGACTGGGCACTGGCGCTTCCGGTTGCAAAGGCGAAGGCCAAAGCAATTGGGTAGACGATATGCTTGTACACTCCGTAACGCAGATACTTGTACATGATGATCTCCAGGAGAAAACACCGGCGAGCAGCCGGATTGTGGGTTGATCGTCTCGAACGTCCCGCAGGAGCCCACCTGCGCCGCGGATGACGCGTCATGGCGCGCAGGTGCGGAAACCGGCAAAGATGTCATTGCGGTCCGGCGTGAAATAGTTGCGGTGCCCGTTATGCACCAGGCGACTGCGTGTCGCCCAGGCGCCGCCCCGCAGAACATGGCGGCCTTCCTTGAACCACGGCTTAGAATAGTCTTTGTATAGATCCGTTTCAAACCCTGGATAGGGTTTAAACAACGAAGACGTCCATTCCCACACATTGCCCAGCATCTGCCGGCAGCCCAGGGCGCTGTCGCCCTCGGGGAATGCCGCCACATCCACGCAGCCCAGGCGGTGCCCGTCCATATTGACCAGTGACGGTGACGGCGGCGCATCACCCCAAGGATACAGCCGCTTGCCCGGCTCCAGTGCCCGATTGTCCGGCGTGGGCACGCGGCTGGCGGCGACCTCCCACTCCGCTTCCGTGGGTAACCGCCGCCCGGCCCAGCAGCAGTAGGCCTGCGCTTCGTAGAGGCTCACAAAACACACGGGATGATGGGGCGCCAGCGGCAGCCAGCGATCGAACCAGCGTTGCTCCCAACCGGCCCCGCGGCGGCGCCAGTATAACGGCGCCTCCTGCTCCCGCTCCTGTCGCCACTGCCAGCCCGCCTTGCTCCAGAGCTCCGGGCGCTGGTAGCCCGCGTCCTCGACGAACGCCTGATACTCGCTGTTGGTCACCGGCGCCCTGGCGATGGCAAAGCCCGGCACCTCCACGGTATGCGGCTGCTTCTCGTTATCGAAGCGAAAGGGCACGCTCGCATCCGAGCCCAGCTGGTGGGCTCCCCCGGGCACCTCGGCATCCCCGGGCAAGGTGCCGGTTATCTCCGCTTCGGGCGGTGTGACACCATCGGTGAACTCCGGCGGCGGATACCCCAGAGTCTGCCGGGTGTAGGTAAAGGCCTCGGCATGCATATCCTCGTGCAGGATGGTGAGCTGATAGACATAGCTCTGCGCCTCGGTCGCCTCGCCGCCGGGAAGCCGCTCGACCATGGCATTGCGCACCGACTCAAGGTAATCCAGCGTGCCCTGCATGGTGGGCAACGGCAAATCCCAGCGATCGTCGTGGTGGATACTACTGGAGTCATACAGGCGCTCGGCATCGGGCTGCTGGTAGTCTGGCAGGCCATAGAGCGTGCGCAGCGCGAAGTAGTCATGGAAGAACCCCACATGGCCCACTTCCCAGAGCGGCGGATTGACGATGCTAAGATTCGGCCCAAACTGACGATCACCGGTGAGATCCCGGGTGAGATCCAGGGTGCGCCGGCGGGCATCGTCCAGTATTCGGATCAGCTCATTGCAATGAAGTCGCCGGGTTGTCGGGACGTCAATGGAGTCGGCCATTTCTCGAACCCCCTGCCAGGAATCAGAATCCATGAAGATCAGCTTGATTACGCCCGCCGGCCGGCAATCCCGGGCCGGGAACCGCGCCACTGCCACCCGCTGGGGGCGTTTTCTGCGCGAGCTGGGCCACCGCGTCCATATTGCCATGGAGCACAACGGGCGCCAGGCCGAGCTGATGATCGCCCTGCACGCCTGGCGCAGCGCCGAATCCATCCGCGCATTCAGCGACCGCTGGCCCGATCGGCCACTGGTCGTCGTCCTCACCGGAACCGATATCTATAAGTTTCAGCATAGTCATCCGGAGGCGACCCTGGGGAGCATGGCACGCGCCCATGCCCTGATCGGCCTGCATGACCGCGTTTGTGACGACATTCCAGCACGATTCCACCAGCGGCTGCACACGGTATTTCAGTCCGCCCGCCCGCTGTCGCGGCGGCTGGCGCCGGTCCAATCCTGGTTCGACGTCTGCGTTGCCGGTCACCTGCGCGAGGAGAAGGACTCCCTGCGCGCCGCCTACGCCGTGCGGGAACTGCCGGAGCACTCCCGGTTGCGCGTGGTCCACATGGGAAAGCCCCACAATGCCGAATGGGAAGCGGCCGCGCTCGCGGAGGCGCAATCCAACCCGCGGTTTCGCTGGCGCGGTGAGGTGGCCCACGGCGAGGTGCGCCGACTCATGGGGCAGGCCCGGCTCATGGTCATGAGCTCGGTCATGGAAGGCGGCGCCAATGTGGTCTCGGAGG
>NZ_SKOG01000020.1 GCF_007120195.1 Aquisalimonas sp. | reverse complement strand
GCAAGCCAGTCGGTGAGTTCCACGAGCACCCGCTCGATGGCGTCGTTGGTGGCGGCAACGCCGGCCTGGGGTGAGGCCTCAGCGCTGTCCGCTTGTACCCGAAATCGCCGCGTGGCGACGACTGCACCCCGGCGCAAGTCAATAACGTGGGCACGCAGCCGCACACGTACGCGCCCCTGTTCCCGCGCGCGAAAGTCGTGCATGAGTTCCAGCAGTTCCGTCTCAAGCCGGTAGTGCGCAGGCGCTGTCGTGCTCCTGGCAATGACCGTCGTGAACAGTCCGGCACTCTCTATCGCTGCCACCAGATGGGGATGCAGCAACTGCGCGGGTTCCGCAGCCCAGCGGTTCCGCGCGTAATACTGCCGTTGGAAGTCTGCCTGCTGGTAGGCCATCTCGGTGCTGGCCACGGTGGCTGCAGCGGCTGGACGTGCGACATGGAAGGTCGCCTCCGCTGAGAGGCGCCCCTCCGGCCCAGGCATTGCAGGATCGATACCCCAGGTATTGCGCGCGTCCTCCCGTGGCGGCGCAAAGGTGGTGCAGGCGGCGAGCAACAGCGGCGTCACCAGTAGCGCGAGCACGAAACGTTTGGCCACGCGCGGTCTCCCTGTGTCAGTTGGACTCGCCCGGTCCCGGAGACCGTCGGGGGGCACCAAAAATTAGTCTGTTGGGGTGCTCCGAGATTTCATGACCGAACCTCTCCAGCGTGGCCGTCAGCCCTTGAATGTCCAGGAGTAGCTGGTTCACCTGGGGCAGCGTCTCCCGGTCCAGGCGTTGCAGGGCGGCGTTGCTGCGCTCACCTGTTTCCCCCAGCTGCGCGGCGGTGGTCGCCGTGCGTCGGGCGGCGTCGTCAACGCTCGCCAGCGTCTGGTCAAGGCGTGCCATGGTTTCCGGGGCCGATTCCACGAGATGGCGCATGCCGCGAATCAGTTGCTCTGTCTCGTCCAGTGTGCCTTCCATCTGGTCGGCGTTGTTCGCCAGGGTGTCGCTGATCGTTTCCACGTTCCCCAAAGTCGCGTTCAGCGCCCGGATGTTGTCATCCGAGAGCAACGCCTCCAGCCGCTCGCTGGCCCGATCCACGCCAGCCAGGCCTTCTTCCACGGCTGTCTCCAGGCGCGTCCGCAGTGACGGCGCGTTGGGGAGCACGGGATAGCGATACGCGTCGGCAACCGCTGGTCCGGCGTCCCGGGTTCCGGGGACAAGCTCCAGGTGTCCGAGGCCGGTGAGCCCCTGCGTGGCGGGGCGCACGCGCGTGTCGGCCTGGACCGGCACGTTGGTCCGGACGCTGATCACGATGCGCACGTTACCATGTTCGTCGAGGCCGAGCTCCCGCACCCGGCCGACGTCGATGCCCTGGTACTTCACGGAGGCGTTACGGCTGAGCCCGGTCATGGGCTCAGTCGGCATGACCAGGTAGCGATCTTCTTCTTCCCGTGCGAAGTCACCGGAAAACCAAAGCCCGGCAGCGACCAAGGCGATGCCGAGCACCACCACAAAGAGCCCGACCAAGGTGTGGTTTACACGGTCATGCATGAGATCACCTGTGACACGGCTAACCCTCCGGTTGCGCGAGCTGCGCGCCCTGAAAATAGGCCCGGGTCAGCGGCTCCTCGCTCGCCATGAGCTGCGGCATCGACCCGAGTGCCCAGACCCGTCGGTTGGCGAGAAAGGCAATGCGATCCGTGGCCCGGCGCAGGGACTCCGGATCGTGGGTGATCATGATCACGGTCAGCCCCAGCAGGTCCCGCAGCTTGACGATGAGCTCGTCAAAGGCGTTCGTGCTCACCGGATCAAGCCCGGAGGTTGGCTCGTCCAGGAACAGCAATTCCGGATCCAACGCCAGCGCACGTGCCAGGGCAGCCCGCTTGATCATGCCCCCGCTGAGCGCATCCGGGTACTTCTCCGCTGCACTGGCGGGCAGACCGGACAGGGCGATTTTGAGCTCCGCGATCGCGTTACACAGCCCCAGATCCAGGCGCGCATGCTCGCGGATGACCATGCTGATGTTCTGCCGCACGGTCAGGCCAGTGAAAAGCGCCCCGTGCTGGAACAGCACCCCCATACGCCGCCGGAATCGCCGCAGGCTATGCCGGTCAAGTGTTGTCGCGTCCATGCCGAGGATCTCAATGCGGCCGGCGGTGGGCGCCTGCAGGAGCATCATCTGGCGCAACAGGACGGTCTTGCCCGTGCCGCTGCCACCGACCAGGCCCAGGATCTCTCCACGCCAAACCTCCAGGTCCAGACCTTCGTGGATCGACGCTGTGCCGAAACGGGTGGTAAGACCTGCGACGCGAATCACGGGGTCCGACACGCTCTTGGGATTGACGGCGATGGCTCCCCTCATAGGTCCAGCATGTTGAATACGACGGAGAAGATGGCGTCGGCCACGATGACCAGGAAAATGCCCTGGACCACGCTCTGGGTGGTGGCTCGCCCCACGCTTTCGGTGCTCCTTTGCACGGCAAACCCATGATAGCAGGAGACCATAACGATCAGTACGGCGAACACAGGGGCCTTGATAATGCCGACCCAGAAGGTGCTCGCTGCCACGGCTTCAGGAATGCGCTGGATAAAATCCGCCACGCCGACGTCGAAAAAGGCCGCGGCCACGGTAATGCCACCGAGCATGCCGAGCAGGTCGGCGTACATCGTCAACAGGGGCATCACGATCAGCAGCGCAAGCAGTTTCGGCAGGACCAGCATCTCGTAGGGTGTAATACCGATAACCCGCAGGGCGTCGACTTCGTCGGTCATGTGCATGGTGCCAATCTGTGCCGTGTAGGCGGATCCGGTGCGCCCCGCGACGATGATGGCCGTCATCAGCGGTGCCATCTCCCGCAGCATGGTCAAGGTCAGCAGATCCACGAGAAAGATATTGGCCCCGAACTGCTGCAACGGGGTACCCCCCTGGTAGGCCATCACCACGCCGGTAAGAAAAATCAGCAGCCCGAGGATGGGCAGCGCCCGGACACCTGCATGCTCAATCTCACCAAGCACCTGCCGCCAGCGGATTCGGTGGGGTCGCAGCAGCCGCGGCAAGGCGTCGTCGACCACAGCGCCCACGAACGCGAAAAACAGCTGCAGCCGTGCTGCCGCGTTCATACCCCACACGCCGATGTGGTGGAGGGGGTTGGGGCGCGGGGGCGGGGCAGGCGGCTCTTGGTGATG
>NZ_SKOG01000024.1 GCF_007120195.1 Aquisalimonas sp. | reverse complement strand
TCCAGTAGCCGCAGGTGTAGGTCATGCGAGCGTCTAGCATCGCCGCATAGAAATCATTGCCGAGATCGTAATGGGCTTCCCCCACCTGCTTGGCGCGCCGCAGGCTCTGCAGGTTGAGCAGGCGGGCGCGCAGTGAATGGAACACCAGCCGTAAAGGCTGGACCTGGTCATGGATACGGGCTCGAAGTACGCGGAAAAAAAACTCGTCCAGCCGCTCCGCGTCCCAGTGGCCGTCCATATAGGCCTCGCCAAGGCCCAGGTTGCCGTAGGCCAACGCCCGTTCGGGAACGTCGGGTGCGTGGAGCTGGATATCCCAAGGGCGGTTGCCGTTGATGCGTATATCTGCCTTGCTCAGCAGGTCATTCACGAGCCGGTCGAGCCCGTTTGCGCTTTGATGAGCGCGAGGCAGGTTGGTTGTACTCTTTTCTGCCATGGGAACCTCCTTCTTGCGTTCTTCGATCCCCCTGACGTTCCTTTACACGGCCCACCTGGCGAGGGGGCAATCGACAAGGAACTACCGTATCCCTTACGGATGAGGGTAAGAACCCCGAGCCATGTTGGCCGCTACAGCGATGGCGGTGTATCGCCATGCGGATGCCTTGCCTCCATGACCCCCTCCAATAAAAAAGCCCCTTCATCATCCATTCAGACAGTAAAAACTAGGCCAGTACTCAATTACGAAGGCTTGACCGGGGTCAATCATTCGGCCCTTCCACTGGCAATGGGCGGCAATGGCCACGAACAGAGCCAGCTTAGCCAGCGCAAGGGGTTTTTGCCCATTCGTGCGTCTACGTATGCAGCTGCCGCACGACGGGAGTACGTCGGTTGGAGAGCCCAAGTTCCACAGGTCACCGGACAATGGGCCGGCTGGTTATGGCCGATTGGACCTCCGGCAACGCGGGGCACTGGGTCGATTCTTCAATGCGAGGGGTCGGCAGAGTCGAACGGTGTCGTTGCTACCAGAAAATCAACACTGTGTGGTTGTGAGCGGGAATCCCGGCGGCAAGGCGGCGCAGCCGCGGTGGCGCCCCCCGCCCCTTCAGCCAGACGGGCGCACGAAGGCGCTGTTAAGACCCCCTGGCCTCGACGGCTGGAGCTACTCGAATGGCCGCTCATCCCACCAAGGGTAGAATTCCGGCAAGTCGCTGGAGGGTTTCATGGTAAAGCGCGCTGGTCGCTTCTCCAGAAAACTGCTGACACCTTCCCGAGCGTCGGCAGACTGGCCCATGTACGCGATGGCACGGGAGTCGATCTTGTGCGCTTCCATAGGGTGGTCGGCGCCCAACATGCGCCACATCAGCTGCCGGTTGAGCACCGTCGCCACCGCCGAGGTATTGTCCGCGAACTCCCGGGCCAACTCACGGGCCTCCGTCATCAGGGCATCCGGCTCATGGACGCTGCGCACCAGACCGCCCCGAAGCGCCTCCTTGGCGCCGAAGATACGGCCGCTGTAGACCCACTCGGCCGCCAGTTGCATGCCAACGAGACGGGGCAGGAACCAGCTCGAACAAGCCTCCATGGTAATGCCTCGGCGGGCGAAGACGAAGCCGAAACGCGCCCTGCTGGAGGCGAGGCGTATGTCCATGGGCAGCTGCATGGTCGCCCCGATGCCCACGGCCGCACCGTTAATGGCGCCGATGACGGGTTTGCGACAGGCGTAGATGCGCAGGGTCACGGTACCGCCGCCGTCACGCAGGGAGTTGCTCAACTCTTGATCTTCTCGCTTGTCACGGTTGAACGTCTCCCCGCCTTTTTGCAAATCCGCGCCGGCACAAAATGCCTTGCCGGCCCCGGTCACTATGATGGCACGCACCCTGTCGTCCTCATCCCCGGCGTCGAAGGCGGCAATCAGTTCGCGCCGCATCACGTCGTTGAACGCGTTCATGCGGTCAGGG
Source organism: Aquisalimonas sp. (assembly GCF_007120195.1). Classification (GTDB taxonomy): domain Bacteria; phylum Pseudomonadota; class Gammaproteobacteria; order Nitrococcales; family Aquisalimonadaceae; genus Aquisalimonas. The sequence goes on along the minus strand of NZ_SKOG01000024.1, from coordinate 1,270 downwards.
CGGTTCAGGGTGATCGTCAGAACGGCGTCGTCGACTTGATAATCCAGCGTCTCGTAGCTCAAGGCGCAATCTCCTCAATCGTGTTGCAGTGAGATATCCCGACGCGGGGCCTGCCAATACAGAGTGTATTGGCGCCGAGCCCTCCTGTCAGGCCCTGGCGCCGTTTCACTACATTGGCGCCTGGCAATGGTTTGGCGACATCAGCTGAATGGCCTGAAAAAAACAAACTCTGGTAGTGGGAAGCAGGCCGGTGTGGCGCCGTGACTGCTGGAGCGTGACCAGCATAAGCGGACATCGGACATTTTGCGGTGCAAAAATTTCTTCTGCGTGTCAAGGGCTTGTGTTGGCGCAGTGCGGAGTCTGACAATGGCGTCGCGGCGATATTCGCCGTTGACAGGGGGGGTGTCGGCTGTAGGCTGGTAAGGAAACAGACAGAAACAATAATCGCAATGTGTCGGGGGCCCTCCGGCGGTCTCCGAATCGTGGGTTATCGAACCCGGGAGGAGAACATCGTGAAGAAAGGTAGCAGGATCAGTCTGGCTATTGCGGCTTCGGGGCTGCTGTGCGCATCGCTCGTGCCAGCGAATGTGGCGGCAGACGAGACCATCACCTGGCGCGTCCAGTCGCATTGGCCCAGTGCCAGCAGCTCGTACGCGGACAGCCTCGAGGTACTGAAAGAGAAACTCTACGAGCGCACCGACGGCCAGCTCGAACTTGAGCTCTACGAGGCGGGGTCGCTGTTCGGGTTCGACGAAATCTTCAGCGCCGTGAGCCGCGGTGTCATCGCCATGGGCACGATCTCGCCCGCCTACGAGATGGATCGGTTGTCCACCGCGGGCATCGCATTCGGGTTGCCGGGTGGTTTCCAGGAGACCTGGGAGGCCGTCCACTTCTTCAAGGAAACGGGTTTTGAGGACATGATTCGGGAAGAGGCGGCGGAGTACGGTGTCTTCTATGCTACAGAGAAGGTCTATCCCACGGAGATGGTGCTAAAGGAGCCGGTGGACTCCCTGAGTGACTTCGAAGGCCTGAACATCCGCTCCTCGGGGATCTTGCAGTCCTTCCTGACGGACGCGGGTGCTGCGGCGTCGAATATCCCCGGCGAGGAACTGTATTCGGCGCTGCAGACCGGTGTTGTGGATGGTGCCCACTGGGGCGCCGTGCAGGGTGCCAAGAGCATGGCGCTCTATGAGGTGGCGCCGTATCACGTACGCCCGCCGCTTAACATCGGTGGCATCGATGCTTACGTCATCAACCAGGATTCCCTGGA
>NZ_SKOG01000084.1 GCF_007120195.1 Aquisalimonas sp. | reverse complement strand
GGCCAGTAAGGGAAGGTAGTACAAGGGGATAGCGCGACGAAGTGCGACAAGGTGCGATTGGGGAACGGCAGACACCCTCTCCGCCATATTTCCTGAGCGGGACCTGCGGCCCCGCTCAGGAAAGATCGTGGACTTAGGGGGATTCGAACCCACGGATAAACAATTTGGTTCGACGACGTAGCGAAGCGGAGTCGGTCGTTGGCGCGCAGCGGCAACGACCCGGAGGGCAAGGCGCGAAGCGCCGCAGCAATCCCACCCTCTCCGCCATCTTGCCTGAGGGGCGCCGCAGGTCCCGCAGTACTCGGCGATGCCGAGCTGATTCTTCGCCTCGCTGCCTTCGGCGAAGCTAAAAGCGGTCACGCCAGAATCACGAATCAACACATGGGCTCGATCGACTCTCAGCCCGTGCGGGAACTCGTCGAGGATATTTTGGAGGGTGGAAAGGATGCCCTCGAGATGCGCCGCTCCAAGTATGGGTTCTGAAACATGGACGATGACGGCGAACTGCTCGAAGCGGGGTTGGTCGAGCAGGCACTGGAGTTCGTTCGTCGGAACACGCCGGTAGAGGCCGTTCTGGAAGACGGCGCCCGTCGTGTGGAGAAGCCCACTTACCCGAATGAAGTCATTCGAGAGGCGGTCGTGACTGCCCTGATCCACAGGGATTATCTCCTGGCCAATACCGACATCGAGCTCGCGATCTACGTGGATCGCCTGGAATTCATCTCTCCCGGGCGGCTTCCGAACGGGATCACACCGGAACGTATGCGGGCCGGCACGCGCGCCAGCCGCAACCAGCTATTGAAGGATGTGATGCGGGATTACGGCTACCTGGAACACATGGGCATGGGGGTTCCGCGCAAGATCATTCGCGGGATGAAGCAGCATAACGGAACCGAGCCGGACCTTATCGAGGAAGACGAACGGTTTACCCTGCCGCTGTTTGCAAGGCCGAGAACATAGTGGATGCCTGGCTCAAGGCAGAATTCGACGATGGCGTGTGGGAGCATTTGTCAGGCACGGAATCCGAACCTTTCGTGCTGGGTGAGCACCGGCGCATCGCGGTCAAGGTAATCGACGAGCGCGGCAACGAACTGATGGTGGTGCGGGAGCCGGATTAATGGACTGCACTGGAGTTTCATTCAGTGGCCACGCCCTGCGACGCATGTTCGAGCGCGGGCTGAACCAGCAGCCCATACTGGATACCATAGCCGGTGGTGAAGTGATCGCCGAGTACCCGGATGATCAGCCTTATCCCAGTTGCGTGATGCGCGGCTTTGTGGAGGGTCAGCCGGTCCATGTGGTGGTGGCGCGCGAACCGGAGCGCCACGCTTGTTTTGTGGTGACGGCTTATCGACCGGATCCCGGTATCTGGTCGGACGATTTCAAGACGCGGAGGCAGTGATGAACTGTGTCATTTGCAAAACCGGTCAATTGGCCGAGGGCAGGACGACGGTCACCTTCCAGCGCGGGGAAACCACCGTAGTGATCAAGGATGTCCCCGCCCAGGTTTGTGACAACTGTGGCGAATACTATCTCTCGGAAGAGATGTCGAGGCAGGTGCTGGCCATGGCCGAGGCGGCGGTCAGCAAGGGCGCCGAAGTGGAAATTCTGCGCTGGGCGGCCTGACGTCATGACTGGCACGCCACGGGATGCAACCCGACCGAGCGGCCTGGTTCAAGTGCATCCGCCAGGACACTAGAGGCCCTCGCTTCAGCGCCATGATTGGAATGGCTATCTGGTCTGGTGGTCGGTTCCACGGCGAAAAGTGCCCCGGTGGAGCTGTGGTGGGAGTGGATTCGGACGCCGGGATAGCGTTCTGAGGCTGGCCCCCACCCAGAGCGTCGGCCGAGCGTCGGTGCCGATTGCGGTGAGTCGCCGCTTCGGCTGAAGATTAAAGACGTTCTATACTGCCTATACGGTCCACGGACACCTACCGGCAGGTCGTCACCGAGGACGTCGTACTCAACACGCTCGTCGGCCGTGAGTTCAGCGTCGCGGAGATGAGCGCCCGCGGCATCGAGCGCCGCGAGCCGTGGGCGCACCTCCACCGCCTTGCGGGCAGCCTGGTCATCAAGGCGCGGGTCCACCGTGGGGGCTGCGCGCGGAGATCATTCAAGGTGACACGATCCGACTCAGCGACGCCGTGACACCGACCTGACACCACGAGCGAAGGAGCCAGTGGTGCGACCAGTCAGCGAGCTCGAGCTGCCAGTCTACGACTACACCGATGAGCGCGTCGTCGGGTCGCGCTTCCACGAGGTAATGCGCGGCCTGCGGGCGCAGGGCTGGCTCGCCGCCGCCGAGCCGCTTGGCTACGTTATCCTCGACCACGCCGGCGTCGATCAGGTCCTGCGCACCCGGCACGCGCGCATGCCGGCCATCGAGATCCTCGAGCTGCAGGGGGTCGCCGCGGGCCCGATGCACGACCAGCTGTCGGGCAACCTCAACAACCTCCAGGGTGAGGAGCACCGCCGCCTGCGGGCCCAGGTGCAGGCGCCATTCCTGCCCAAGGCCACAGAGCCGCTCCGCCCGGTGATGCGCGCGCACGTCGCGGACCTCTTCGGCGCCGTGACCGAGGCCGGCGAGTGTGAGTTCGTCTCCGCCGTCGCCAAGCCCTACCCGGCGCGCATGATCGCCGAGATCGTCGGGCGCCGGTCAGCGACGCGGAGCGTCTCAGCGAGTGGGCCTACTGGATCCAGTCGAGCTTCGACCCGATCAAGGTCGCGACGCGGCTCGAGCGCATCGACCGAGCCGCCGCCGAGTTCGACGCCTACTGCCGAGGGCTGCTCGCCCAACCCGGAGAGGAGGGCGATGCGCATCTGCTTGCGAGGCTTCGGGCAGCGCAGGACGCCAGCGAGCTCACAGAGACCCAGTGCGTCCACCTCGTGAGTTCGGTGCTCATCGGCGGGGTCGACACGAACCAGGCGCAGCTCGCGTACGCGCTGCGGCTGTTCGCCGAGCACCCCGAGCAGTGGGATCGGCTTACCCGCGACCCCTCGCTCGTGCCCGCAGCGGTCGACGAGGTGCTGCGCTTCGAGCCGATCGCGCCGTTCATGGCCCGGCTCGTCGCCGAGGAGCTCACTGTGCACGACGTGGTGTTTCCAGCCGGGACGGTGCTGTTCGCCTGCGCTCTCACCGCCAACCATGACCTGGAGGTGCTCGAGGAACCCAACCGGTTCGACATCAGCGCCGACCGGGGGGACGCGAAGCTGCTCACCTTTGGCGCCGGGCTCCACTTCTGCCCCGGCGCGGCGCTCGCCCGCGCGGAGCTTGAGGAGGCGCTCGGGTTCCTCGCCGAGCGGGTCACGACCTTCGAACTCGCCGGTCCCCCGCGCTACGACACGCCCAGCGGGGTCTACGGGCTGCTCGAGCTGCCGTTGCGGTTCGAGACCGCGACGGTTGGCGCCCGTCCATAGCTACGGGGCGGCGGTAATGGCTCGCCGAGACTCTGGTCGATCACCAACGCTTCTCCTGGGCCTGCTACCGCGCCGCCGGACGCGACCCGGCCGGTCGGCCCGGCACGCCAAGTGCGTCCATCGCGCTGCGGGAGTGCGGTTTCTGCGTGCAGCCCTGGGACCTAATGGGCACTGCTGTGAAACCTGGTCCTCGTGCCATCACGAGTTGTTGATCCGGATCAAGAGTCGCCCGCATGTCTTGCGTCACAGTGCAAAGTGATACCCGCGTTTTAAACCGTTGAGCACATACCTGGCCGAGGTGCAACCCGCCATGAGCACGCAAGAGATCGTCGTACCTGTAGATTGGACCCCAAAGTCTCTGGCTGCGCTGGCGCCCGCACGCGTGCTCGCTGAACAGACGGGGAGGGCGCTGCATATGGTCTCGGTGATACCGAGGGAGGCGTCAAGCGCCGAGCGAGAGCGAGCCCTGGAACAGGCGGCAAGGGACTATTCGATCACGAAGCCGCGCATCACGGTCCTCAAGGCGGACCTTAGCAACGTGGCTATTGGCGAGCACGAAGGCAGCCTGCGGGGAATGCTCGATGAGTCACCGGAGAGCCTGGTGTGCATGTCCACCCATGCCCGCAGCGCCGTTGGCGACATGCTGCTTGGCAGTGTCGCCAACGACCTTCTGCGTCAGTTGGGGCGCCCGATCGTGCTCGCTGGGCCGCGTCTGAGCGCCGACTGGCAGGGTCCACTGAACATGGTCATTGTCTGTCTGGACGGCTCGGAGCTGTCGGAGGCCATCATCGAGCCGGCGGTGGACATGGCGAAAGAAACTGGAGCGCAGCTGTTCCTCACCCAGGCGCAGGAGCCGGAATCGACTCACACCGCCCTTACCCAGGATGCCTCCGAATCGGGATATCTGCAGCGAAAGGCGACGGAGATCCTCAAGCAGTATGGCGTGCAAGCGAATTGGGACGTCCTCCATGGGCGGAATCCAGCCAGGGCAATCACTGAATACGTCTCCGGCTTTCCCGGCGCCATGGTCGCCATGACGACCCATGGCCGGACAGGACTGCGCAAGCTGGCCCTGGGTAGTGTGGCCCGGGATGTGGTCCACGATATCCACTGCCCCGTGCTTGCGTACACCCCCGTTGATCAGGCCTGACCCCGCGGCGGGCACCGCCCGGGGGGTCGGCCGTATGGGTGGCATGATGGATCCGCGCGAGCCAATTTGAAGAGCGCTACAACGTCAATGAGAGTTATCTCAAAGACCGTATTTAGGCTCATGCTCGGCGGCCTCTCCAAAGCCGCTGCCGGATGATCGCTATGGCTTATCTCGCCCGTCGCTACCGCAGGCGCAGCGAGACGACGCGCAATTCTCGCCACCACGAGCCCCGGCATGAAGCGATCCCGTGGCCCACCCCGATGCTGTCAGTGCCTCGCATCGGGCTGTGGGCGTTTGAATGCGCGTGGTAAAGGCGAGATGATGGTGCAACATGCGTCGGCGCGTCGCACGGTTCGGTTCCAGGCACCCCGGTGGTCCGCGATGTTCCTGGACAGGCTGTGACCGTCGGTGATCGCAGGCGCGGGAACTGTGACGAAACTGGCAGCTTATTTGCTTGCAATGGATCACGATGGACACGTGGTCTCATACGCCACTGGCAGCGCATTCGAACCGAACTCGCGCGGTCAGGGGGTGGATGACGTTGAGGACGCTCAGGGAGTCAGGGAGGGTACGTCATGGGTAGGCATGATTGTGCTGCATTCTGGGGAGGTGCGTTGCCGCTTATGCACCAGAATGATGAAGACCCCCTGTGGGATCACATTGCACGCTCCCTGGGGAAACCGGCGGCGGCGACGTGTCGCCCCGGTTTCCCGTTTGACGAGAGCGCATTGCATGACGCTGCCGTGCTGGTTCCACTGGTGGCGCGCCAGACAGGGATGCACGTGATCTTCACCCGCCGTAGCGAGGCGCTAAAAAAGCATTCCGGCCAGATCAGCTTCCCGGGCGGCATGCTGGAGCCTGCGGATGACTCACCACTGGCTGCGGCACTGCGCGAAGCCCATGAAGAGATCGGGCTGCTCTCGTCCCGGGTCAGGGTGTTGGGGGCACTACCGCGGTATCCGACGGCGACGGGGTTTATGATCCATCCGTTCGTCGGGCAAGTCATCTGTGCAGACGGCCTCTGCGCGGACCCGGGCGAAGTGGCCGAGATTTTCGAAGTGCCGCTAGGGTTCTTTCTCGACCCTGCCAATCATCGGCCCCATCATATCGAATACGATGGCCAGACCTACCGTCTGCACGCCATGCCGTATGAGGATTACTACATCTGGGGGGCGACCGCAGCGATTCTGCGTGAGCTCTACCATTGCCTTCGCCAAGGCGCGCCCGAGCTGTTGCCGTCGGCGGTCGAATGACGCGGGTTCGCGGCGGGCTGCCGTCAGACGATTCGGTTCCGGATGGTGCCGATGCCGTCCACCCCGCACTCGACCACATCGCCGGCTTGCAGAAAGCGCGGCGGATCCTGCGCAAACCCCACGCCGCTGGGAGTGCCGGTGGCAATGATGTCACCGGGTACGAGCGTCATGATCCGGGAGAGGCTGGCGATGGTCTCGGGGATCCGGAAAATCTGATCGCCGGTGTATCCGGACTGTTGCCTCTGGCCGTTAACGTCGCACCACAAAGCGAGATCATGGGGGTCCGCGATGGCGTCAGCCGATGTAATCCAAGGCCCCATCGGACAGCCGCCATCCAGGCTCTTGCCGAGGAAGAATTGCTTGTGGCAGAACTGCAGATCCCGGGCGGAGAGATCATTGACCACGGTGTAGCCGAAGACGTGTTGCGCCGCCTCGTGCTCCGGGATGTTGCGCCCACCTGTGCCGATGACAACCGCCAGTTCGACTTCCCAGTCCAGCTGAGTGGTGATGGTCGTATCCACCGGGATGGCCGCATACGGTGCGGTGACGCTTGTGGTGGCCTTGGTAAAGACCACGAGATGTTCTGGGTAACTGACCTCCTGGCCTTTGGCGCGCTGCGACTCGCTGGCGTGGTCGGCGTAGTTGAGGCCCAGACAGATGATGTTTCTGGTTGGTTTCGGAATGGGGGCCAGAAGGGTCAGCGAGTTGAGATCCCGTGCTTCGCCATCCCCGCGGAGCAGCCGTTCGGCTTGAGCACTGGCCGCGCCGGGGCCCATTTCAATGAGTTCGAGCAGGCTGTCTGCCCAGCCCGCTCCTCGGGGTGCGAGTTGGACTGCACCCTCTGCGGAGATGCCCCAACGCGTCGAGGTGTCCGTCCGCACAGAAACGTAACGCATTCAGGCCTCCGCGAGTGTGCCTTGAACAAGTGACCCTGACAGGTGACTAACACTATAATGAACCGCGACGGCGCCACTGAACAGCGCTTCGGTGACCTCTGGAGGACCGAATGACGCAAGCCGGCAAAGGCTACCTTATCCCGGCAGTTTTCGTGTGCGCGTTAATCGGCGCGACGCCGGTCATCGCCGACGACACCCTGGAAGGCGATGACGTGGCCGAGAGCGGCGAAGCCACCTCGGAAGATGCCGAGCGCTACGGTACGTCCCAAAACGTCTTCGATTTACCCGATGCGGACGTGGACGTGATCGGGGAGACCAAGACCGTCGAAGCCAGGTACGAGGACACGCTGTTGCAGATCGGGCGGCGTCACGGCGTTGGCTACAAAGAGATTCGTCGGGCCAACCCGGACGTGAACGTCTGGTTGCCGGGCGAGGGCACGGAGGTCACGATTCCAACGCGCTTTATCCTGCCTCCAGGGCCGCGCGAAGGCATTGTCGTAAACCTGCCGGAAATGCGGTTGTATTACTACCCAGAACCCGGCCCGGACGGCAAGCGCGTCGTCGAGACCTACCCGATTAGTATCGGTCGCATGGATTGGTCGACACCCACAGTGGAGACGGAGGTCACCGTGCGCCTGGAGAATCCGGCCTGGTTCCCGCCGGAGTCGGTGCGCGAGCGCGTGGAAGCCCAGGGGCGGACGTTGCCGCGGCGCGTGGAGCCAGGCCCGGATAACCCGCTGGGTCAGTACGCCATCGGCCTCGATATCCCGGGGTATTTCATACACGGCACCAACCGGCCCGCCGGCGTGGGCATGCGCGCGACCCACGGCTGCATCCGGATGTTCCCCGAAGATATCGAGTCGATCGTCTACCGGGTCAACCGCGGGACGCCGGTGCGCATCCTCAACAACCCCTTCAAGGCTGGATGGTCGGCCGACGGCGAGCTCTACCTGCAAGCCTATCCCGGGCTGACGGAAGACGAGGATGAATTGTCCGACATGGGCGTGAGGCCGGCCGTCAAGACCGTTGCCGAACAGCTCCGTGAGCGGCCCGCCCGGGTGGATTACGAACGGCTCAAGCAGGTTGCCGCCGAGGCGGCGGGCCGTCCGCAATCGATCACCCGTCAGGCCGTCAGGCGGGATCTCGCGCAGGCCGAGTAAGCAGTCCTTACCGATACGCAAAAAAAACCCCGCGAGGGCGGGGCTTTTCGTCGCGGAGAAGCGGATTACTTCTGCATGGACTCTTCGAACATGCGATCGATCTGTTCCTGCAGCTCTGCGATCTTCTCTTCGTTGCGGTTAGCCTTGTATTCTGCCGCCTTGGCAGTGCCTTCGGCCTCAAGCGCCGTTTCACGGGCCTCATTTGCAACGTCCATCGCCTCGGCAGCCTGAGCCTGGGCTTCGTCTTCCATCATGTCCATCTCTTCATCGTTGTCGCCCATCGCGGCGCAACCGACGAGCACCCCCATGGAGAGGCCGAGTGCGGAGAGCTTCAGCAGGGATTTAAGGCTGTGCGACATATTGTAGATCTCCTATCACTTTAGTTGTCTTGCCGAACTGCTTGAACGGCAATCAGACGTCATTCTAGAACCAATGCCGCGTTAAATAAACTCGCAACGCGATGATTGGTCCTCCGGTGGGACAAACAAATGTCAACGAGCAGACGGTGCGGCTGTGCACAGTCCCCACACGCCATGTTAACAGTTGGTAAGCGCGCCCGCGCCTTGTTGTGATTTGGTGACAAGCGGGACGCCGGGTCGAAGGACCTTTACCGCCTGGCCTGGGCGATGATGTCCTCATCGGCAGTCACAATAACACGTGTGCCGATGCTCACGTACTCGGCGAGGGCCTCCACCTCCTGGTTAGTGACAGCAATGCAGCCGCGTGTCCAGTTGGTGCGGGAATGAATGTTGGGGTTCGCGCGCCCCAGCCCATGGATGCCGATGTGACCGCCCACGGCGGTACGCTGGGGTGGCAGCTCGCGGGCGCGCAGCGCGTCTGTGACGTCCAGGAGCTCGTCCAGTTCCATGACACCCTCGTTGTAAGCCAGTCGAGCGTGCTGGAGGTTGGGAAAGTCCAGTCCGAAGAACATGTGAAACCGGCTATTGTAGTTGACCCACGCGACGCGGAAGTCCCCGAGGGGGGTTGTACGATCGCCGCGCTCGCGCAAATGCGAGGTGCCGCCACGACCAATGGCGATACGCGGGATGTGGAGGACTTCGTCCCCGCCTTTGATAACGCGGAGTTCCTGTCGATCGGTATCGACAAGAACCAGGGTGTCCCCGGCAGAGAGAGTCGCGCATGCAAACAGACCGAGGAGCAAGGCAAGCAGTCTGGTCATAAATCCGCTTCTTCTGCTGTATTATGGATCTTGGGCGGCTTGCTTTAGCCATCGAACATCATCGCGCGTAAACGGCCAGCCCAGCTCCAGGCCGTCATGCCGCCGTCTCAGCACCGGTATCCGTTGACCATATTCAGCCATGAGTTGCTCATCATAGGCAATATCAACTTCCACAACCGTGATTCCGTCCACAGGCAGAACGTCATGGACCAGGCGCGCAGCCTCCTCACACAGGTGGCAGCCGAGCGTGCTGTAGAGTTCAAAGGCTGGCGGCTGGTTCTGTCGCTTGTGGTCATCTACCATGCACTGCTCCAGTGTCAGCTATCCCGCCAAACGGTGCGCGGGTGCTCTCCGTGGCCAAACAGCGCCTGGCAAAAAGGTCATGTCGACAGCTAACAATTACCCCTCCACAGCGACCGGTCATTGCACGGCCCCACTGGCGGCGCCAGTGGACCGCCGCCTGTCGGTTGCGCCGATGATGGCATGCACCGATCGTTACGCGCGCTATCTATTGCGTCTGATTTCCCGGCACACCTTGCTTTATACGGAAATGGTGCCTGCCGCCGCTATTGTACATGGCCGTGCGGACCTGTTCCTGGCATTCGACCCCAGTGAGCACCCCGTGGCGGTCCAGTTCGGCGGGGCGAACGCATCGGAACTCGCCCAGTGCGCGCGCTGGGCGCACCGCTACGGGTTCGACGAAGTGAACCTGAACGTCGGTTGCCCCAGTGATCGCGTTCAGTCGGGGCGTTTCGGCGCCTGTCTCATGGCCGAGGCGCAGCAGGTCCGCGCCTGCGTCGCGGCCATGGTGGATGCCTCGCCGCTGCCGGTGACGGTGAAAACCCGCCTCGGCATCGATGAGATGGACTCCTGGGAGTTCCTGTGCGACTTCATTGCCACGGTGGCCCAGGGCGGCTGCCGCGGCTTCGCGATGCACGCGCGCAAGGCGTGGCTGAAGGGACTGAGCCCCAAGGCGAACCGGGACATTCCGCCCCTGGACTATGGGCGGGTCTACGCCCTGAAACGGCAATTTCCCGATCTGGAAATTGTGCTCAACGGCGGTGTGACGACCATCGATGCGGCCCTTACGCACCTCCACTGCGTGGACGGTGTGATGATGGGGCGCGAGGCGTATCACAATCCCTATGTCCTGGCCGAGGTCGACGCACGGGTATTTGGGCGGCCGACGGCACCCCTGAGCCGCCGTGGCGTGCTGGAAGCCTACCTGCCTTTCGTCGAGGAGCAGTTGCGCAAGGGCGCGCCGTTGAGTGCCATGAGCCGTCACCTGCTCGGGCTCTTCCAGGGTGTTCCCGGCGCGCGGGCCTGGCGGCGTTACATCAGCGAGAACGCCCATCGCCGTGGGGCCGGCACCGAAGTGCTGGAGGCCGCCGCAGCCAGGGTCCAGGATGCGTCGGAACGCGCGGCGGGCTGACGGCCCTGGGCGATCGTGTCGATTCCCGCCAGCGTGGTGCTGCCAAGGTCACGGGTGCTTCTGGGTGAGGTCACTCGGGCAGTCGGAAAAAGCGCTGCGCCGTTGCCGTGGTGGCCGCCGCAACTGCTTCCAGGGATTCGCCCCGATGGCGGGCGACCGCTGCGGCGACGTGGGGCAGAAACGCCGGTTCATTGCGCCTTTTGGCGGGTTTGGGGTGTAGATCCCGCGGCAGCAGGTAGGGGGAGTCCGTTTCAATCATGAGGCGCTGGGCGGGAATCTCGGTGACCAGCTCCTGGAGTTCGCGCCCGCGGCGTTCGTCGCACACCCAGCCCGTAACACCGATATGCAGATCCATGTCCAGGTAGTCCCATAGCGCCCGGCGGGAATCGGTGAAGCAGTGCACCACGGCATCGACCAGAGCGTCGCGATAGTCGCGTAGAATACTCAAGAGGCGCTCATGTGCATCGCGCTGGTGGATAAAAACCGGCAGCTTGAGGTCCGCGGCGAGTTCCAACTGCTGTGCGAACGCCGCTTCTTGGTCCGGGCGCGGCGAGTGATCGCGGTTGAAGTCGAGCCCTGTTTCTCCCACGGCGACCACGGCATCCGAGGCGGCGAGCTCTTGGAGGGTGTGCAGCACGCCGGCATCGAAGTGTCTTGCGATGTGGGGATGTACCCCCGCGGTCGCGTAGAGGTGACGCGGATACGCCTCGGCGAGCGCTTTCGCCTTGACGCTCTCCCGGGCGCTGGTGCCGGTGACAATCAGCGTGTCCACGCCGGCCTCACGAGCCCGCTCCAGTACCGTGTCGCGGTCCTGGTTAAACGCTTTGTCGGTCAGGTTTGCACCGATATCCACCAGGCGCATGGCGATTCCCCCGTGCACACATCCGTGGCCGGTATTATGGCGGCAGGTGCACGACTTGGCGAAGGGTAGTCTGCGGCAGTCATCGTTTGCCTGCAGTTTCGTGTTTAAAATGGTGACGATCGGGTCACCGACGATGAAACAATCCCGCACAGAGGAGGGGGCATGGCGCAGGAGCCAAACTACGATACGCTGCCGATGAACTGGATCGGTGACTGGGCCGGTCGCCGCGCGGCGCTCACACCGCATCGGGCGGCAATCTACGACGCCGACACCGGCACCCGGCTGAGCTTCGCCGACACCCATGCGCGGGCCAACCGGGTCGGTGGCTGGTTGCTGGATCAGGCCAGCCTGCGCAAAG
>NZ_SKOG01000106.1 GCF_007120195.1 Aquisalimonas sp. | reverse complement strand
TCGACCAGGTAACGGCAGTGTTCGTTGTGCCGTGGACGTTAGCCTGAAACTCCTGAGTGCCGCCGGGCGCCAGCATTGCCGTGGTAGGAGTGACGGTTACGGAGATGGCGTCCCCTGGGTCATCGGCGTCCTCCGTGATTTCGACCGTCCGCTCCACCGACTCTTCGTTTCCGGAAGGAAATTCCACCGTGAGCGTCACCGGGTATTGCCCCTCGCCCACAAAGTCAAACGAAGGGTTTTGCTCGCTCGACGTGCCCAAGCCCGCGAAATCCCACTGCCAGGCGGTCGGCTCCGGTACCGACGCATCGGCAAACGACACGGTCGCGCCGTCAACCGAAAAGGAGAAGAAGGCAACCTCCAGGGCTGGAGGCGGCGTGGGATCGTTGCATGCGAGAAGGAGGCCGAGGAGGGCGAGGACTGCTGCAAGGCGAACTCCCTGTGGCGCTATGCGGGGCCTCAGCAGGGGTCCCGCTTTGCGGTCGCACCTGCTTCTCACAACGCCCATTTCAGTGCCCCACACCGCTTCGCAGCATCCTCACGCCAGTAATGTCGCACTGGTGCCGGAGTCTGGCTATCGGTGGTAGTGCCGTCGCCGATTTCGCCTGACGAGGTGCATCCCCACGCATACGCGGTGCCGTTGTCTCGTGTGGCGAAAGCGTGCCAGCATCCGACTAAGACGGTTACTGCCGATGGGTCGGGCACCTTCAGCGGGGTACGGCGAGCAGTTGGGCGAGCGGTGCCGAGCCGCCGAATAAAGGTCCGGCGCCAAGCGGGCACAGTACAGTTGTCGCTGAGGACAAGGGCGTGCAAGCCTGCGGCGGCAACAGATAGCGAACCAACCCCCTTGCTGGAGCCGCCTGCTTGCTCTTCGACGAGTTTGTCTCCGGTTGCATCCGTTATCCTGCCTCCCGCATCGGTAGCTCTCATAAGGGCAGCCGTTTGCTCGCCAGCGACCTGAAATGGGAACTCCTCCTGCTGATTCGTGCGGCTGGTGCACTCGCTGATCACGTTGCCGGCAAAACCTGTGGTGTGGACCCCGAATCGCCAGGTTGGTGAGGAGTGGCCGCTGCTGGCCTGGCGGCGACATCTAACCGCAGGAACTACGTTCACTCTGCTCGGCCCTGCTTTCAACTGCGAGAGCACTCGATGCACTTCGGAGACGACATCGGGAGGGGACTCCGTTGAAGCGGAGCCTGCGCAGGAGATGCCCGCGAGGCCTAGGCGTCGAGTTGCGAGCATACCGCTCGGCTACCGTTTTTGGTTCTGAGGCAAGGAGTCGATACCATAGTTCCAGACCTGCGATTGTGGGCCGGCGCCGCTCAATACATAGATTTCATCGAGAAGCCAGCCGCGGAAGCCGTTATAAAGGTGATCCACGGTTTCAAAGTGAAACACGACGTGTACGTCGGGATGACCGGCAACAGCAGTGAGATCGAGGGCAAACGGCACCCAGATTGCAGGCCGGTTATTGCCTCCAGAGGTATAGGGCAAGTCCGGTTGCTGTAGAGGCGGCTCGAACGGAGGATTCAACCACCTCGTGAATTGCCAAACGCCGTCGTTGGTTGGATCACCGGTGTAAACGCGGATCTGCATCTGATCATACTGTTGCTGAGCAATGTCAACCGATTCGACCTCATACCACGTCATGCCTTCAAGGCGCGCCTCACTAACAGTGCTCAAGTCGATGGTGGGTGAGATTAACTGTCCCCGATTTGGCCCAACCGAAGTACCTCCTGTGTTTTGTGTATCGTCCGAATGCTGCTCTCCTATGAAATTTCCTGTCGTCGGGTCCCCGTACCAGAAGGAATGCGAACCGGCATATGGGTAGGGAACAAAACCGTCCGTATTATCGCCTGCAATGAGATTGGAGTACCCCTCAACGTATGCCTGGTTCTGAATCGCACTATAGTCACGGCAGTTCCAGAGTCCACCTGCGCTGTTGTCGATTAGCCACTCCGCGGCACAGGTCTCAAATCCTTCGTAGAAGAGAATTTCATCAGCGCTGATTGGGACGAGAACTGCATCTAGCTCTGTTTGGGCACCAAATGTGAAATCGACTGGCTTGATGACGCTTGTGTAACCAGTCTTCGCAAACCTGGCATCTGCCCCGCTTAAACCGCCTTTATAGAACGTGAAATCGTACCTTCCGGCATCATCCGTCGTCGCGGCAAATGGGATCCCGCCGACTTCCAAACTGACGACCACGTCACTGATGGGTATACCAGCTTCGTCGGTTACTTGGCCAAACAGCCGGTGGTGCTCCCCTGCTGAGATCACGAGAAAGCTGACCGGAATGGCGATGGTCTCACTTGCTGAGGAGGCATTCGATGGGGCCCAGGTGAGCAGGATTGTTGCTTCGTAGGACGCGGCCGCGAGCGCGGACGCGTCTAGGGTGACGTTGACAACGACCGTCTGATTGGGAGCAATGCTATCGGGGCCTGGAGGAACGATGTCCAACCAGTCGGCATCTGTGCTGATTTCGCTGACCAAGAGGGGAGCACCGCCACTGTTTGTCAGGTTAAGCTGCTGGAGGACGCTGCCTTGTTCTGGCGCAGTGCCGCTAATGCTTGCTGGCGACACGGACAATTCGGGAGGTGAAATGGCAAGCGAGATCTCGCAGATCTTCTGTATGCCCTGTGGACCAAGGCGTGCTGATGTACCGTCCGCGGCCTCACCCACGATGTCACAAGAGTCTGGACTTGGAGTTAGCCTTGTTTGGCTCGCTGCAGCAGCTTCAACCCAAACTTCGTGCTCCTCATGGGGCGAAACCAAGACGAAAGGAGTGGTTACCAAGTGCCTCTGGTCGCTCCCCAGTTCCCGATAGTAGATGCGTTCATCCGCAGGCAGTTTGCCGAGCCCTTCGAAATGGAGCTTGCCGTCGCCCAGCAACGGTATGTCAAAAAGCCTCCAGGGAGCCGGTACAAAAACATTTCTCTGGGTGCTGCGCCAAACGAAGCGTTTACCCGCACTCATTTCGACGATCCCGCTCACCGTGAACGGCCAGACATCCCTGGTCTGCAAGGGATCGCCCGCAGACATCGCCACCGAAACGCCGGCTCCAATCCGGCCAAAAAGCTGCGAGATCATGGTTGGGTCAGTTATCGCTAAAGCAGGTGAAAGCAGCCCCGACACTGTCTTAGATAAGTTTCCATCACGATCACCGAATGATGGGGTAATGTCGATCTGACTCCCTTCCTGCTCTTCAAACTTCCCACCCGCACCAGTGTTGACGTAGTGCGACCGGAACGACAGCGGCTGCCGTGCGCTCAATGAAACTGCTGGAATCTTCGCGATGAGATCTGCGTCAAGGTTGAACACAAGTGCGAAAGTGCCCTTGTGCAATATCGGCAGCGAGGTCAAGACAAGCTTCAGATCATCTGTTGGCACGTTGATCGAAACCCCTAGGTCAAACTCTCCCACTTGCACATCGATCAATAGTTCCTCGACAACCAACCAGGCCGGGCACGGAGCCAAAGCAACATACACCCAGCCCGTGCCCGGGGGCATGCCAATGGACTGCAAATAGCAGGTCGCGTCCGGAATCGCAAGCGGGCCGTGTGCATCGTCAAGGTTCCAATAGTTGCGGGGCGGCGTAATGACACGTCTAGCGCGAAATTCAACGTGTGCAACTACATCGCGTAACACGATTCCGCCGCTCAATGCACCATCAAATGGTACTGCAGATCCAGAGGGGATCATAAGCGGTAACTCGTCTAGCTTCACCTTTTCACTCAGCTCGATGCGAGTTAGGAGACTTACCAAGTTGGCTGGCGCTGTATGAATAGTAAGACCGGTCGAGTCCTCAACCATATCGAGGACGACATGCGGGATCTCGGCGGCCATCGCCCCAAAGTCGTCCCAGGACTGGCGCACGTCCCCCCAGTTCAACCAGCGCTGCGGCGAAGCCGCGTTTGCTGCAAAAAGCGAATCGAGATCGGTGCGTTGAGGCAACCTTAGGTACAGCACATCACCTTTTTCTAAGTCCTCAAGCACCGCCGGTCTCTCAGAAAATCTCAGGCCAGCCGCGTCGATTGCTATCAAGTCGTCGAGATCGCCACCAGACAACACCTTAACGCTCTCGGCCACCTCACCAATGCTCGAGAACGAGACGCTCCGCTCTACCGTTTCATCAACGTCTAGGCGGAACACGAGGTTTGACGATCCCTCGACGGTGTAGTAATTGCGTGCCCCGTTGTCTCCGGCCATGCCGACCACATTTTGAACACGAGCTTCGTGCTCACCGGCCGGAAGTTCGATTAGGACTTCTCCTGCTGGACCCGTTAACTCAACACGACGAAAGTCGCCATCAACTTCGAGCGACCGTACCGTCAGCATGCTGACGGTATCCTGAGGCAGACCGTCATATCGCAATGCAAACCGCCCGGCCCCCGTGCCGATTCCATCCTCCACAGTAATCGTAGCAGTCGCCGACCGACTGGGGTCCTTCCGGCTCGTGGCAGAGAGAGTGTATTCACCAGCTTCTTCCGGCGCTGTAAACACGACGGCTTCGGCCTTCGCTGTGAAGTTCACCGTGTCGCTGATTTCTTCGATGTGACCGCCCGTAGCTTCCCACGTGACTCGCGGATCTTCTGTGCCCGCTACAGTGGCGATGAACTCTTGTTGCTCACCCGGAGCAAGGGGAACACTAGTGGGACTAATGGTTACAACAACGGACTGCCGCGGACAAGCGACCAAAAGGAGCGTCGCCATACAGATCAACGACGAACGAAGCACGGTGTTAATCACAGCTTTCCTCCAATGCTGGCTGTCAAGCTTGGGGGGCATGAGCTTCTCACGCGGCCGCCAATGCTAATACCGAATGCCGAAGCGTCCTCGACAGTTCAATCCTCGATTATGTAAAGCCGATCCGACACTTCGAGTTCCACTTCTGCACCCTCATGCTCAGCCACCAGCGTCGCTTGGATCACTGCGGTGTCAGGCATCTCGAGAGTCTCTTCCAGCTCTACGGCCAAGTTGATGATGGATGCGGGCAGCTTCGCTGCATCGACTCGCGGTAGCGCTTCGGGGTCGGTCACCGTGACAACACTGATCTCGGGCGAACGCTCTTCAGCGACGAGTCCGAGATCCTCTGAAACGACTACGTGGCCCACCCCAAAGCTGATTCTTGCCCGCTCCCGACCGTCAGCCACTACCTCCCCAGCGCGATTCAGAGGGGTAACGATGAGGGAGATTTCGCCCTTCATTTCTCTCATCCGCGCGAGGGCCCTGTGATAGGCCAAGCGACCAAGGCAGCGAGAGCCGGCTTGCTGAAGTTCGAGCTTGTATTCATCGACAATTTCCTGCCCTGCATCCTCAAGAGTGCTCATGAGGTCTCGAACTTCGGCGCGCTCCGTCTTGACCGATTCGTTGTGCTCCTTCGCCCGCTGGCGTTCTGCTAGTTGTGCTCGCCGTTGTCGGTTTTCTTGTTCGATTTCCCGATTTCTCTGCGCCACGCGTTCGCGAATTCGCTGGTTGTGAGCAATGGCTCCCTGATTCTCGATTCGCACTTCTCTTGTTTCCGTGCGCGTCAGGGCTCCGTAGGCACCGACGGCACCGGCCGCGCTCAGTACACCCATGAGAACGGTCGTTTCAGTGCCGACCTCGTCGCTAGTAACCGCTTCGTATGTCAGGTACCCAAACAGCGCAGCTGCACCAAGGTTCAGGGCGCCCCTGAGGTAATCGGGGGCGGGCTCCGTGACCTCTCTCGTGGTGTATTCTTCCCTTAAGCCCGTGATCTGCTCTCTTGGCAACTGAGATAGGTCTCTGCCCTCGTAGGGCACCGGGACCAACTGAGCTGCATCGTAGCGAGCCTGCAATTGCGCCCACTCCTCGCTAAGGTCCGGTATCCATGCCGAATGCGGACCGTCGTAATCTGCTAGCCAATCAACCTGCGCGTCGATCTCCCAGCACTCGAGTTCCGAGGCCACGCCAAACTCGAGAGCGTCCTGCGACCAGACCAATCCTAATAGGCCTACCAGCAGTGTGAGGGGGGCAGTTCGCATGGCGCAGAGTCTATGCTTTGATGCCTGCCCACTGAACTTGGCGGATGTGACGTGATTTCTCAATGCCTTCCTCCTTCGTAAAGCGATGAACGAAACTGTTGCACTGGCCCTGCCCGATCGCCACCGTGGATGCTATTGATCTGGTTCGAGCTCAAAGTCCATCACTCGGTGCTCACCAGGCTCCAGGGTGACGACAAGTTGACGTGCTTCATGGTCAACTGCCGTGACACGTAACCGGTAGGTCCCAGGTTCGAGTACAAGGGGTTTGTCCAGTTCCACTTCAGGACCGTCGTCAATCCTGACAGTTGCGTCGGCCGGCAACCCGGCAAGCATCAGCTCTGCAGGCCGAGGCGTAAGCTGAGCGTCGAGAGTTTTGACCTCACCTGGCTCGATGGCCACCTCAAATGATCTGCGACGATAGCCGTCAGCTGCCACCCAGAGTTTGTGCTGCCCTGGTTCCACCTCGAGCGGGCCACGATAGCTTTGAACCGAGGACTCCCCTATCCGTATCAACGTGCCGGCGGGAGCCCCCTCAAGAACCAACGTGGCCGGCTCAAGCACCATGTCGACGCGGACGACTCGAGTCTCGCCTGGTTTGAGATTCAACTCGAGCGGCATGGGACTGTGATCAGCGGCCTCGAACCACAGCCGATACTCGCCAGGGTCGAACCGCATGACCTCTTCAATGGCTTTCGGCGCATCATCGTTGACGCGTACTGTGGCGCCTACAGGCAAACCGTCAAACACTACGTTGGCGGGTAATGGCGAGAGGTCCGCTTCAATCAACTTCTCTTCGCTTTCCAGCAGCGTCACAGTGCGCGATACAGAGTGGTGACCCTCGGCCTGGATCAAAACGTCATAGGTCCCGGGAGCAATCTCATTGTCCTCTTCTATCGAGATCCGCTCATTGCCGCCAATCAGCACGCTGGCGTGCTCGGGGGTAACCGCGAAGGTCATGAGCGCCGTTCTCGTGAGGCTGACCTGCAGGGTTTCCGTTCTGCCAGGCTCGAGCGATAGCGAATAGCTCGCCGGCACGTAACCGTCTGCGAATATGGTTAACTCCGATTCGCCTGAAGGAACGTAAACGGATCCCAGCAGGCGTTCCGGTTCGGAACCATCCACACTCACGGTAGCTCCAAGTGGAAATCCACGCACGATCAACCGAACGGGTGCCGGTGAGAGTTCAATATGCTTTACCGCATTCTCGCCTGGCTCCAGTGTTATCTCCTTGTGCAAGGGCTGATATCCGCGCGCCTCAACTTGGATCACATACGCTCCCGGGTCAAGTGCGACCGGCCATGATGGTCGCAGAATAGGCTCGCCGTCAAGGGCAATTCGTGATTGCTCAGGCAGGCCCGCCAGGGTCAAGCTTGCCGGCATGGGCTCAAGAGCGAGCTCTTTTTCTATTCGTTGACCCGGACGAACGTCAACTTGGAGTGTCTCGCTCCGATGATTGGGCGACTCTATTGAGATTACGCGGCGCCCCGGCGGAACCTGCAGTTTTATGCTCTGCCGAGTATCGTCTCGAGTGAGTAGCTTCTGTTCAACAGCATTATCTTCGACAGAAACCGTCGCATCCCCGGGTGCGATGACAAGCGTGATCTCACCGGGGAGAGGCCGCAAGTGGGCTTCAATCCGGGCCACATCGCCTTCGACAACTTCGACGGCCTGCTGGTGAGGCTCAAATCCTTCGGCATGAACCTCGACATGGTAAGTGCCGGCAACCACATCGATCCATTGGGTAGATTCGGCTGATAGGTCCCAGGTTCCGACACCCTCTTTGTTGAGTTTGACGCCGGCAACGTCGACAGTGGCGTCAATTTCGAGATGACCGACGGGACGGCATTCGGACTCGCTGATCTTCAGGTCTGGAGGCCTTTGGCTGAGGTCGACATCGACGGTCACAGTGCCTTCGCACACGTGGAGCCATTCCTGGACTTCTTGCCCATCGGCGGCCAAGCGAATCTCATATACCCCTTCTCTGACCCCATCGATCGCAAGATGCCGTGAAGCGGCGACGGTCAGACCCGACAGCTGCAGCGCTGGGATGGCGACCTCGCAATTTACGGTCCGACAGGCAATGACCAGGCTGCCAGTCACGCTTGATTCGGCAATCGGCTGCCCGTATGCGGAACCGAATGCCAGCATGACTGCGCCGACAAGTGCGACCAGTCTGAGTTGCGTGGCTGGAACTGCCACGATTAATCCTCATCCTCAATGCATGCGGGCCAGGATGAGCCGGAGGTGGTGACAAGCGGGTCGACGTGAGCGAAGTTCGCAAAGATCTCGACCGTGTCATCGGCGCAGAGGCCGATTTCGCTGTTCCAACTCGCCTGCAGCGCCTCAACACGAATCTCGTATTCTCCTTGGGCAACGTCGTGCACGGTCAGCAAGTCCCGACTCTTGTCGCGCTGCACCACCCCAGCGATTTCGATTCTGCAGTCAACCGGTAGGCACTGAATTACCATGGTTCCGAGTTTTGGGGGAAGCTCGCTGAACGTTGGGTCTCCGGCCTCATCAACCCTTGGTTCAGCCCGTAACGCTGTAACCTCGTGCACCGCAACCCGGCCGGGGAGCACTTCGATACTGGCTTCAACCGGGAAATAGCCCTCCTTCACAAATATCAGTAGATGCTCACCCGGCGCCACGCTAAGGATGAAAAGCCCGCCCTGTTCGCTGCTTGTGACGCCGTAGTGCTCGCCATTCAGGAACACGTCAATCCCAGGAGGACCCTTCACCTGCACATGGCCAAGCGCCGTCTGCGCATCGGCATATAGCGCCAACACGAGCGCGAGCGGCAGGAGCCCAGCCGGCAGAAACGCTGACTTTCGTGTCGCCTTCATCATTTTTGTTCACTTCCATCCTGGTGCCCGAGCAATCTCCGCCTCCCAATGCGATTCGGCCAATTCTGCGGACCCGACCGCGGAACTCGCGTGACGTCATTCTGGCGCTTTAGGTTCTCAATGACGGCCTTCAACACGGCGCAACCCATCGAAATGCCTGAAGATCTCTATGGCGTGAAAAGTGGCATGGCCACGGTTGGCCAAGCTCCATCGACGGCGGGTGGGCAGCAGCCGCAGAAGGGATTGCGCGCAACTCATTGATACTCAGCTCCCAAACCGTCATTGCCAAAGACTGAATCCTGCAGCGGAAAGTGCAGGCCTGTTGAACGTTTGATGTGCAGTCTATGAAATCCTGGTTAGAGCCGCTAGGGTACTATTACCCGGGTAATCTCTCAGGCCCATGGCAAGGGCGCTATACATTAACGGTTGCTGGGGTCCGCCTGAGCCGGGTTTTGCAGGTGCAGCTCGAGTATCCGTCCAAGCTCTCGGCTTTGCTGGACTCGCGCCTGGCGACGGCGGCCCTGCAGATCGCACCTAACGTCGATGCGGGAAGGATGGGGCTTGATGGTGTGCGAAGGCCAGCGTCGACATCCACGTACTCGAGCTTGTGCCCAAGCCAGGAGTTCGGCATCAGACGCACCAAATACGTTCGCTACGATTCAAATCTCTTCGTGCCGGCTCGTCCGGCCTTGGCCCACCGCTAACCTTGGGAATCCAGGCGGGCTGTCGGCAAACCATCGCATTTTCGATCAGGCCATACACGCCTCTGCTACGCTGGCATCATGAAACGCGACAAGGCGAGCGCAGTGCTGCGACAGAAGACTGCCGAAATGCAGCGCTTCGGCGTACGCGAGCTGCGTGTGTTCGGCTCGACCGCTCGTGACGAAATCACTGCGCTCTAGCGACATCGACATCCTTGTCGACTTCGACGGGCCTGCCACGTTCGACAGGTACATGGGCCTGAAGTTCTTCCTGGAAGACCTCTTGGGCGTACGCGTAGATCTCGTGACGCGCCGCGCGTTGCGCGATGAAGTTGCACCCCAAGTGCTTCAAGAGGCCGTCCGTGTCGCGTGACTGGAGGCTTTTTGTCGCCGACATTCGTTACTGCGCGCTAGAGAGGGTCCGGGGCAACGATTGACCCAATATGTGGGCTAGAATCAGCCGCTGATGGCCGAGCTCGACTCGACCACGCAGGCCCGCGGGCAACACCAGCGGGCAACAGCTGACCCAGTAGGTGGGCTAGAATCGCGGGGCAAGTTGTCTTGCCGACGATCGAGGACCGATAATGAGCAACTCGGCTGGTGACAAGTATTACTGGCAAGGCCCGAGGATACGGCTGCGTGCCATGACGCGCGAGGATCTGGAAGTGTGGCTTGCCGAGGACACGGACACCGAGGGCATTCGCCACCTGGCCTACGGCGTCGAGCTGCCAAAATCACCACCAGCGGCCGATGAGTTCGCGGCTCGCTTCGCCAACTTCAAAGGCACGGACGAGCGGATCATGTTCACGATTGAGACACTGGATGGTGAAGTGGTCGGTGGTATCAACATTCACACCATGGACCCGAAGAACGGAACCTTCGGTGTCGGTGAGAGAATCTACAGGGCGTATCGAGGAAATGGCTATGCCGCGGAAGCAAAGGAGATCGTCCTCCGATATGCCTTCAACGAGTTGCGATACCAGAAGTACAACGTTTCCTGTATCGACACGAATGCAGCTCAGATCAAGGCGCTCATCAGATTCGGATGCAAGGAAGAAGGTCGGAGAAGGAGGATGATCTACACCGCCGGGCGGTACTTCGATGAGATCCTGTTCGGCATGACAAGGGAAGAGTTCGAGGAGAAGTATCCAGCGCAGTAGAGCGTTTCGAGGCCCGAATACAGCGGAAAACGGCCCAAGGCCGGTTCAGGGTACGGCGCTCGGCCCCGTGGCCGACCTGTCACGTTCGGAGGCCAATACGCCCCACACTTTCAAGCAGTGGCCCATGTTCCGATCACCACTGTGAGAATCACCGGTTATGAGGACACCCGACCATGAATGTCACGCTACGCGGAATGCAACCGTCCGATCTGCAGCCAATCGCCGAGTTGGCGCAACAGGCGTTCAAGGACATGTATCCCTTTGATTGGTTGTCGAACGCTCAAGCTCTACTCGCCGGTTGTGAAACCGGAAAGGTGTTTGTTGGCGTCGCAGAAGCGCAAAGAGAAGTAGCCGGCTATTGCAACCTGCGCGCCTGGCCGGGAGGGGGCTGGATCGATCAGATCGTCGTTACTGCCGAGCATCAACGGAAAGGAATAGGTCGCCAGCTTCTGGAATACGTCCTCACCGAAGCCATGCGGCGCGGTTTCTGGAAGGTAAGCCTCATCGTCTCGGAAACAGAACGCGGCACGCTGGCGTTCTTTGAATCGTATGGTTTTCGCGCCGAGGGAATCATGAAAGACCAGATCAGGAAAGGGACAAGTGGCGTTCTCTTGAGTTATGTCACTGATTACGGCCTTCATCCCAATCAATGACTGTCATCCCTCTCTATCGTCGGAGCCGGCCAGGCGCTCGGCGCCCGCTAAGCTCAACGGAAGCCACGAAGGGAGTCGGCGAGCCACAGGACTTGTCGAAGACGCCGCCGCCAACAGCAATACTGGGGTGGCCTGCGGTCCGCGACACCGAGACCACCCCGCCCAAGCACCTTCTCCGTCAGCTCTTCAGCCGGTACGCTGGAATACCGTGAAACATACCGTCGACGCTAAGGTCCTCATCAACGTCCGGCCAATGCACACCCTGGCCATCGCCGATAATCTCATAGTTGGTGCGCTGACCTGGAGTCGCATCGCTGAGCCGCCACGACCAGCTTAACGGGACACTGACGATGCGCC
>NZ_SKOG01000267.1 GCF_007120195.1 Aquisalimonas sp. | reverse complement strand
GCCGCCGTGGGCGCCCATCTGGACGCTTGGTGGAATAAGATGCCACGGAGCTGACGCCATGGGGGATTTCAGCGAAGCCGAGATGGCCGCCGCCCTGGAGGCGTGTGCCCGCGAGCCGGTTCATCGCCCCGGCGCCATTCAGCCTTGCGGTGTCCTGATCAGTCTCGATGGCGAGCTCGAGCGCGTGCTGCAGGTCAGCGCCAACCTCGACGCTGTCTTAGGCCTGCGCGCGGAGCAGGCGCTGGGCGCCGATGCTGAGCGGCTGCTGGGGAGCGCGCTGCGCGAGCGGCTGCGCCGCAGACTGAGTGGACGCGAGCGATTGCCCAGTGCGCTGAGCGTTCCCCTCCCTGTCGGCGGTGGGGCTCGAGTCGTCCACGTCACCGCCTATCGCAGCGGGCACCGCGTGCTGGTTGAGCTCGAACCCGCGGGCGAGTCGGATCACAGCGGCCTGCTGTCCGTCGTCAATGAGGCATTGCGCCAGGTGGGCGAGGCCGACAGCCCACAGCGCCTGCTGGAGACGCTCGTCGACAGCGTGCGGCAGTTGACCGGCGATGAGCGGGTGATGGTGTATCAGTTCGATGTCGACTACCACGGCAGCGTGGTGGCCGAGAGTCGGGCCGCAGAGGCCGGCAGCTATTTGGGGCACCACTTTCCGGCGAGCGACATTCCCCGGCAAGTGCGCCAGCTCTACGCCATCAACCCGGTGCGCAGCATTCCCGACGCCACCGCCGCTCCCGTGCCCCTCGTGCCTGAGCATGACCCCCTCGAGGGCACGCCGTTGGATCTCTCCCAGGGCATGCTCCGGGCCGTCTCGCCCGTTCACCTGAGCTACCTGCGGAACATGGGCGTGGGCGCCTCACTCTCCCTTGCCATGCACGGCGAGGACGGGCTATGGGGGCTCGTGGCCTGTCATGGCCTGAGGCCCAGGGCGCTGGCGCCCGCGGTGCGCGATGCCGGCTGGGCGTTGGTGCAGGCCGCGACGGCGCGTCTGATGCTCCTGCTCGCGCGCGCGGATGCCCGGTATCTGCGGCGTGTCCGGGACAGTCGTGACCTGCTGTCAAAGGATCGCGGCGGCCTGTTGGATCCCGGCGCGCTGGTGCAACGCCACGGGCCGGACTGGCTTGCGCTGTTTCGGGCTTGCGGGGTCGCCCTGGTCTATCGCGAGACGGTCTCCGGTGTCGGCCAGTTGCCTTCGGAGGGCGAACTCCAGCGCTTGGCGAGCGCATTATCGCAGTCGCAACCGCGCGAGGATATCTGGTGCAGCCGCAGCCTGCGCGACTCAGCCCTGGCGGACGCACTTGGGCAAAGCGCGTGTTGCGGGCTCTTGGCAGTGCCACTGCCTATCGACGACGGCAAGCCGGGCTGGTTCCTGATGTTTCGGCCCGAGCAGATCGAGACCCGCCTCTGGGCGGGGAAGCCCGACGGGCCGACAGCGATGGGCGATGGCCGTTTGCAGCTCTCGCCGCGCAACTCCTTTGCTGCATGGCGGGAGGAGATCCGCGGCTGCAGTGAGCCGTGGTCAGCCATCGAGCAGCAGGCCGCCGCGGACCTCGGGGAAGACCTCGCGTTGCTGGTCTTCAGCCGGGAGATCGACCTGCTCAATGCAGCGGCCGAGCTGGTGGCTGCGAGTGAGCGCATGTTCCGCCGCTTGGCCGATTCCCTGCCCGCGTTGATCGCCTACTTGGATGCGCAACAGCGCTACCGGTTCGTCAACCGCGTGTGGGAGCGCTGGCAAGGAGCGTCGTCCGCTGCCGTAATCGGCAAGACAGCCCGAGAGGTCATGGGTGATGCCGCCTACCAGCAGCTCGCCCCCTACCTGGACGCGGCGGTTTCGGGGGAGCCGCAGTCTTTCGAGGTGGAGTTCGAGTTTCCGGGAGTGGGGCGGCGCTACGTTCGCGCCGACTACGTCCCCGATGTGGCGGCTGACGGGTCCATCGCGGGCGTCTTCGTGCTCGCCACCGACCTGACCGAGCAGCGACGCACCGAGGAGGCGCTGCAGCGACAGGCCGAGGCGCTCACCGAGGCGGACAGGCGCAAGGATGAGTTCCTGGCCATGCTCGGCCACGAGCTGCGCAACCCGCTCACCCCGATCCGCAATGCCACCGAGATCCTGAACCGGCACGGCTCCGGCGTGACCGCCGAGCAGGTGGCCTGGGCGGCGCGCATCATCGGAGGGCAAGCAGAGCACCTGGTCGCACTGACCGATGATCTGCTGGACGTCGCGCGCATCTCGCAGGGACGCATCCACCTGCGCACCGAGCGTGTTGACCTGCGCGAGGTGCTCGACAAGGCGGCGGATGCCGCTCGACCTTCAACGCAGCGACGCGCCCAATCGCTGACCGTCGACGCCCCTGCGGCCCCGGTGTGGGTGGAGGGGGATCCGGTGCGCCTGGTGCAGATCGTGGACAATCTCCTCGGCAACGCGGTCAAGTATACCGATCCCGGTGGTCACATTACGCTCAGTGCCGCCATCGATGGCGGCCAGGCGATCGTGCGGGTGCGCGATACCGGCGCCGGCATCCACCCGGAGCTCCTGCCCCACGTCTTCGGGCGCTTCGCGGGGGGCGCCCATGACCCCGTTCGCCGGCAGGAGGGCCTTGGTTTGGGTTTGTACCTGTGCAAGCACCTCACGGAACGCCAGGGCGGCACGATCGAGGCCCACAGCGATGGCGTCGATCAGGGGGCAGAGTTTTGCGTGCGCCTGCCACTCGCGGCGACACCCCTTGCGGCGCAACCGCCCACTCAGCCCGGCGAGGGTGATACGGTGGTAGCAGCCCGCTGCCGCGTGCTGATCGTCGAGGACAACGACAGCGTGGCGGAGTCGACGTCGATGCTGCTCGAGTCCCTGGGGCATGAGCCCCGGGTGGCGGTTGACGGACCCAGCGCACTGGACGCCGTGGAGTCGTTCAAGCCGGACGTGGTCCTGCTCGACATCGGGCTGCCCGGCATGGATGGCTATGAGGTGGCCCGGCGGTTGCGGAGAAGCCACCCGAAGGGGCAACTCCTGCTGGTGGCGCTGACCGGTTACGGCCAGGATTCGGATCAAGCGCAAGCCGCCGCCGCCGGCTTCGATCAGCACCTGACCAAACCGGCATGCTTCGCCGAGCTGGCCCAGTGCCTCCGGGCAGCGCGCCTTCGCTGAGCCCGCGGGCCGGCTGATGACCCTTCGCAAGGCG
>NZ_SKOG01000255.1 GCF_007120195.1 Aquisalimonas sp. | reverse complement strand
GCGCGGCGAGCAGCGCCGAGCGCTCCCCGGTCGCCGGGTTGCCGACCACGGCGAGCTCCGGCGCGCTCCCCCCTTCGATCACCCGCAGGGCCTCGTCGGCGCCGGCGACGCCGGCTGCCTCGACGGACCGCGCCCGCAGAGCCTCGGCGACTGCTCCCCGCAGCGTCGCGTCGGCGTCCACGAGCAGGACCGTCGTCTTGGTGCCGGCGTCCGGCGACTGCACGGTGGGCTCCGCGGCGTGTTGCGTCAAGACCCGCCGGAGCTCGGAGACGTGCAGCGCCGCGATGCGGACGTCCTCCCCGCCGGGTTGGTCCACGGCCAACAGGCGCTCGAGCAAACGGGCATGGTAGGTCGCGATGGTGAACCCGAATGTGCCGACGCTGCCGGCGATTTTGTGGGCTTCGCGTTGGGCCTGCTCGCGGCGCTCCCGTGGGAGCACCCCGGCGGCGAGCGCGCTCACCGCCTCGTCCAACAGGGCGATGCGTTCGGCGATGCTGGGCCGGGCCCGTTGCCAGAGCGCGGCGACTCCGGCGGCGAGCTGCTCCTCGGACTTGGTCCTCGGGCAGACGCCGGGCAGCTCGACGCCCACCAGGCGGGCGGCCGCGATCGCGAGCTCCTCGCGGTCCAGCGGCCGGAACAGGACACGGTTGACAGCGAGGTCCCGGACCAGTGGCTTGACGAGCTCCGGAGCGTCGATGGGGTCGAGGCAGTAGACGACGGGCAGCACAGGAGATAGCCCGCGCGCGGCACGTACGAGCGGCTCGCCGCCGTGACTGCCAAGGTCGTGGTCAACCACCAGCAGTGCCCAGTCGCCCTGCACGAGCAGCTCGCGCGCCTCCCGCGCGCCGGCTGTGCCCACCGCCTGCAGGCCAGGCAGCCGGCGGTTCAACCACTCGACGAGCTCGAGCGGCAGGCCGGCGCATAGGGCGTGGTTCATCGGTCCCATCCCAGCAGGTTCGCGACCTGCCTGGCCAGGGCCATCGGCTCGAAGGGCTTGCCGATGACCCCATCCACACCCAGGCCCTCGAAATGCGCCCGATCCGCGGGCTGCAGCTTGGCGGTGAGCAGGACCACGGGAACCTGCGCCGTGGCGGCGTGGCGGCGCAGCCGCCGGAAGGTCTCGGCGCCGTCGAGGCCCGGCAGCATCAAATCGAGCAGGATGGCGTCGGGCGGATCCGCGCCGGCCGCCGCAATGGCCTCCTCCCCGGAGGCCGCCACGGTCACGCGCCAGCCCGCCATGGCCTCAAGGCTCATCTGCGCGATCTCGCGTAGATGAGCCTCGTCGTCCACCACCAGCACGCGTTTAGCGGACATCAGCGCGCCCCCTCTTGATGAATCATACGTTCCAGGATACCGATCACGTGGCGCTCGAAGGCCTCGGGCGTCACCCGCCCCTTGGTGAAGAACGAGGTCTCGCCCAGACGCAAGCGTGCCCGGTCCTGGTCGTCGAGGTCGCTCGCCGAGTAGACGACCAGCGGTGCGCGCCGGAGCCACGGACGCTGCTGGAGCGCTTCGACGACCCGGTAGCCGTCCACCTCGGGGAGGGCAAGGTCGAGGATGATGAGATCGGGTGGGACTTGCTCGGCGCGTGCCAGGGCTTGTGCGCCGGTGCCCGCAATGATCGTCTCGAGGCCGTGACGGGCGAAGCTGCCGGCGAGGATCTCCGCGAGCCCGGCGTCGTCCTCCACCAGCAGCAGGCGCGGAGGACGCCCTTGCGTTGCCACCGCCCGGCGCAGCGCCGCGAGCAGAATGTCTTCATCGAGGGGCTTGTCCAGCCATGCGCACACACCGCCCGCCGGCTCGGGCTCTTCCCCGCGGGTGACCACGGAGAGGATGATAATCGGGATGGCGGCGGTCTCCGGTCGCTCCCGGAGCTGCGCGGCGACCTCCCAGCCGTCCGCGCCGGGCATGACGAGATCGAGTACCACTGCCTCGGGCGCGTGCTCGGCGATCAGCGCCAGCGCCGCGTTGCCCGACAGCGCTGGCAGCACCCGGTAGCCGTGGGCGGTGAGCAGCTCCCCAGTGATCTCAAGCACCCCGGGGTCGTCGTCGCAAACCACCACCAGCGGGCCGCCCGTGGCGGTCGACGGCGAGGTTCGGGGGTAGGCCTGCGGCAGCTCGAACGTGAACACACTCCCCGCACCGGGTGCGTTCTCGGCCCAGATGCGGCCGCCGTGCTGCTCGACGATGGTGCGGCAGATCGCCAGGCCGAGGCCGGTGCCGCCCTTGGCGCGCATATCCGAGGCGTCCACCTGCTCGAAGCGCCCGAAGACCGTCTCGAGCTTGTCCGGCGGGATGCCACGGCCCTCGTCGCGGACCTCGAAGCGAATCTGCGCGTCTCGGCTTGCCACGCGGATCTCCACCGCCGGCCCGGTGTCGGAGAACTTGATGGCGTTACCCAGGAGGTTGGTCAGTGTCTGCAGGATGCGGTCGGCGTCGGCCCACACGACCGCCGGCTCAGCCCGTACGCGCAGCTCCACCCCCGCCGCGTCGGCGACGGGGCGCAGATCTTCGACCGCGCGCTCGGCGAGCTCGGCTGCCGGGCAGGCCGTCGGCCGCAACTCGGCGCGGCCGGACTCGAAGCGCTCCAGATCGAGGATGTCGTTGATGAGCCGCACCAGCCGCCCGGAGTTCGAGCGGGCAATGTCCACCAGGCGGCAGGCCTTCCCGGGCAGCTCGCCCGCCACGCCGCCGGCCATCAGGCCGAGCGCGCCATGAATGGCGGTGAGCGGCGTGCGCAGCTCGTGGCTGACCGCGGCGGTGAACTGGCTCTTGAGCTTCGCCTGCTGGCGCTCGTGCTCGTGCACCGACGCTGCCAGGGCGTAGAGGCGCCAGATGACGAGCAGGAACACCACCGCGGTCAGCATGGCAATGAGCGCCACGTCCTGGAGCTCGCCGCGCTGCGACTGCACCAGCAGGATGACGATCGGCACCAGCGCGGCGCCGGTCAAAGACAGCAACCGCCCCGACCCCAGCGTCGGTTTGGCGGCGGCGGCGGGCTCCGTCATGCGCGCCATGCCCGGGTGCAGCACCGCGGCGCCGGCGCAGGCGTAGAGCAGGAGCCAGCCCGCGAACAGCGGGTGGCCATAGGCAAAGGTGCCCGCCAGCGTGGTGGCCCCAAAGCCGATGTCCGCGCCGAGCTGGCCGAGCAGCGCGACGCCCAGTAGCCCGTAACCGGGC
>NZ_SKOG01000145.1 GCF_007120195.1 Aquisalimonas sp. | reverse complement strand
GGTGGCACGAAGGGAACGTCAACCAGCCCCCTCGGAGGCGCCCGCGCCGCGGGCAACAGGCCCGGCGGTTCCGGAGCCGCCCTTTCCTTCTGGCCTTGCCCTGCTTCGCGGGGGTCACCCGCGTGCGGTGCGTGCGAATCGTCTCGACACCCAATCAGCAGTCATGACCACCGTCGGAACATAGTCCTGAGGCTGCGAGCCAGCTTGGCTCCGATTCGTATGAGCAATTTCTGAAGGTCCGAACTAGCCGCAAAGCTACCCTGGGGCCATAACCGTCCATGGGAAGGATGGCGCAGCTGGCGAATTGCCAAGATCACATCGCCCGCTGTGTATGGTTGAGAAAGGGGTCTAACAGACAGCCCGGCGTGGTCTGTTTCCACCGGCATCGCACCCCACGCCAAAGCCTCCCATCGGTCCGGATTGTACCAGAATGTTCTAATGATCTCTGCACTAGCGGCCCTGACATCCGCCCCCACACGAACCGCCTCAGGGTTCAGAACGAGATTGTCGACGAAGGTTGCGCATGATTGCCTAAGCAACCCTAGCCCTGCATCAATGGCAGCAGAATTCTGCTCGGCCTTCAAGACTGGCACTATCTGCCCTTCCCTTTCTGAGTAGCCCAGAACCAGTCCATGATCTCCGGCGCACGCTATTTCAATTATGTTCGTCAGGTCCGGAATAACTTTGATGTATCCCCACTGACGGCTTTCATCGCAAAAATAGGCCTCTCGTTGGCAATAGTCCGCGGTCTGTTCGCCACCCTGCATTAATTGGAAGTAGAATGCTGTCGGCGTCACGGCTCCTGCCTCGACTACGACATGAGCAAGCGCGTTCAGCATCTGACCCCGGCCACATGTATCGACGAGCCCCCACTCGCCAGCATCCAGCATATTCTCTTGCTGCGCGTATCGGATCAACAAGTCCCTAGAATCCGAGGCTCGCTGGAGAATCATTTCGGCGGGAGCTCCCCGCATAAGTACGTCGCTCAGCGCCTTGTGCGATTTCTCGGAAAGGGGCATACTCCAGTCGGGCTCGTTAAGTCCAACCTCGAATAGCGAAGCGCGTATATCCTCCGGGGTGAGAGCGACTCTCGCCAGATAGCTTCGGACGGAACGTTCTCCCGTTCTCCGCAGGATCCAAGCGAGTGCTTCATCATCAATTGCACGTAGCCCTGCGATACGTAGCGCCTGGCGGCTACCGTAGAAGTACCTCAACTCTATGTCTAACCCCGCGATGTTCTGCGACAGACGCCGTGCGATGTCGAGCAGGATCTGCCCATCACGCGAAACGAAGTACAACCTGCGCAGACCAAGGCGCTTCGCGCGTCGCAGAAGCCACAAAACATATCCGACAAGTACCGGTGCGATAACGCCGGCTGACAGGTCCCTCAGCGCCGCCTGTACCGGCGACGGTGCATCTACAGTAAGCCGGGTCATGCGAGATGCACCCGCCATCACCGACGTCAGGCCATCCGTAGCGACGGAGTGTGTCTCCAGGATCTTCTCGTACCTATTCATATGCGCCTGCTCGAAATATTCGGTACGGACCCCAGCCTTCTGTGCTGCCAAAATATCCACCATGTAGTTGTGACCGAC
The DNA here is from genome assembly GCF_007120195.1 of Aquisalimonas sp. Lineage (GTDB taxonomy): Bacteria > Pseudomonadota > Gammaproteobacteria > Nitrococcales > Aquisalimonadaceae > Aquisalimonas. The sequence continues at coordinate 68,847 of NZ_SKOG01000145.1, read as the reverse complement.
GCTCGTTACGGTGTCCAGCGATACCGCCTCACGCTCTGGCTGCCAGCAGAGGATAACTCCTGTCGCTCATTTGATCATCCGGGACACTAGCAACCTTGTCGGGTGTCGGCCCTGAATATATCCGACTGATAGAGGTCTGGAACACGGTCGAGCGTATCTCTGATGTGGTGGGGCGCGGCAAATCCCATGAACGGGCTCGGGGAGGTCTCTGAGCCCAGCCTTCATCGCATCAATATCAAAGCAATCGCCGCGCTCTCGCCCATGCCGGGAAGCGAAATCGCAGGGGTGATTGAAATACTGAAACGCCGACTCCCGCTCCCGTATTGCCCGCCGCACGTGAGGCCAGCAATCCACGTGTTCGGGTCGTCGAATTTTCGGATGGTCTTGATGAATTACGCATGTATTGAACTCCCGAGTTTACGATGCAGAACAACCCACCAGCCCATTGCAGACGTCTGACTCGACGAATCGGAGGGCCGGGTGCCGGAGGTGCGCCGCGACATTCTCCCGCTTGACCGCCGGGCTGTAGAACGGGTCGAAGTTCTCGACTGAGGTCACGGCCCAGCCGTCCGCCAGCAGCCGGTCCACGAGGTGACTACCGATGAACTCGGCCCCGCCCGTCACCAGGGCGCTGCGCACGCGCGCCATCCCCTCGTCCTCAGGCGAGGTAGAATAGTGCTTCATACGGGAGACAATTGTTTGCGGCGAGATACCGTCACCCCAGCATAAGGCGTTTAGGCCGGCGAACTAGATTTGGTGACTGGCGCGGCGGGCGCATCCGACCGAAAGTCGCAGGCCGGCGGAGGATCTCCTCGCATGGTCCGGTCGAACACGACCAGAGCCCCATCGGGACTGATACGCCCTTCTGCGACCTGCGGCCAGTACAACAGCTCCTCCCGCTTGACCGGAGCGTGATTGATGCGCACGGGAATAGACTCCAGTCCCAACGCTGCGGCCACCGCAACACGGTGTTGTCCTGACCTGGTGCTAACGCACCAATTACCCCCCGCATCAGTGAGAAGCATCCCCTTGACATCTCCATCGACACCGTCGTGCCGCTGGTAGCCGTGCAGAGACATCGACTGATACAGCCGGGTAAGACGGAGGATTTCCAATTCACCATTTTCCAGGGAAACTGGCCCATAGTTCTTGTTACCGTCAGTTATCGACAGTTGATATCCGTACTGGGCTGCCTCTCTCTTCCTCCATAAAGCTCTCTTTTGAAGGTCTGGTCTCCCTGCCCACCAGGGCATCGTGTAGGCGTGGGCATGCAGGCCGGAAAGCCCCGGCGCCTGATCCTCAGGCAGTCCCAGCACCTCCGCCGCCGAAGCCGGCTGGCACTGCCGGTAGTAGGCTTCCAGCACCGACCCGGAGAAAGCGGCCGGCGGACCGTCGGCCAGCGTAGCCACGAAGGGGTGGCGCGTAGTGAGGGCGGTGCCCAATCCACTTCGACAGCGGGAGAGGGGAACGTCTACCACCAGGCTGCGGCTCAGGGTAGCGGACTTCCTCAAGAGCAGGTCGCGCGGCGTGTCGTCACTCCTCCGGGCATCGAGGGGCGTGGTACGCCGGATCTGAAAGCCCCTCGCTTTGAAAGCCCGCCGCATGTACGACTGAGCGAATGCATAAAGATTAACGGACACCTTCATGAGTTACCCTGATTCCCGGTGTATGGAAGAAGGCCAAGGATGCGCTGCTCAGGTCGGCACGTACACGATATCAAGCCGCAGTTGCCAGATCGATCTGCCTTGGCGTCTGATTGCCCAGGGTTACAGGACACGAGTGCAGGGGAAACGCATCGACCGGTCATCCCCGGGTGGTGACGGCCTACGCGCCTCGCCATTATCCCGAAAGCCTGCCCGCGTCCGTCCTCGCCATCGAAAACTCCTCCCTCGCCAGCGCCCCTGCCGAGCCCATTCCGGCCAGCCGATACCCTGAGGTGCACCTCTAGGTGACAGCAACGCGGCTAGCACGAAGGGAACGTCAGCCAAACAGACTCCTCGGCGGCATCCGCGCCGAGGGCAACAGGCCCCGGCGGTTGCGGAGCCGCCTTTTCCTTCTCGCCTGCCAGGCTAGCAGGAACGGCGGGCAAAGCGTGCCAGGCCTGGCGTAGTTGCGCCGGCGCTCATAGGCCTGCAGCGAGACGGTCGAGAAGGCGGCCGCTGATATCCGTGCCGTTGATGGCGTCGAGCTCCCGCACGCACGTGGGACTGGTGACATTGATCTCGGTGAGATAGTCGCCGATGACGTCCAGGCCGACAAAGCGCAGCCCGCGCTCGACCAGGGCGGAGCCGACTTGCTGGCAGATCCAGCGGTCACGGGCGCTAAGCGGCACGCTCTCGCCGCGTCCGCCGGCCGCCAGGTTGCCGCGGGTCTCCCCTGCAGCGGGAATGCGCGCTAGCGCAACCTCGAGCGGTTCGCCATCGATCATAAGAATGCGCTTGTCGCCGTCGCGGATTTCCGGCAGGTAGCGCTGCGCCATGATGTACGTGCTGCCGTCCTGGGTGAGTGTGTCGATAATGACCGACGTGTTTGGGTCGCCGTGCGCCACCACGAAGACGGAGCGCCCGCCCATGCCGTCCAGCGGCTTGAGGACCGCCGTTTCCTGTTCGGCGATGAACGCCCGCAAGCGCTCGCTGGCGCTGTCGACCAGTGTGGGGGCGCAGCATTGCGCGAAATGCGCGGTGAATAGCTTTTCGTTGGCATCGCGCAGTGAGGCGGGCCGGTTGACGACGCAGGCCCCGGCGGCTTCCGCACGTTCAAGAAGGTGCGTGGCATAGGTGAACTGCGCGTCGACCGGGGGATCCTTGCGCATGAGGATGATGTCGAGGCTGCCCAGTGCCACCGTCTCGCCCGGGCCAAGGGTATACCAGTTGTGGTTATCGTCGCGGACCTGCAGTGGTCGTGCGTGCCCAAAGGCCTCACCGTCGCGCATGAAAAGATCGCCCATTTCCATGTAGCGCAAGGGCCAGCCTCGCGTCTGCGCGGCCAGCAGCATGGCCAGAGTCGTATCCTTCCCGGGCTTGATGGTGTTGATCGGGTCCATCACAACCCCAAGCTGAGTAGTCATTGGTGTGTGCTCCACCAGTGGTCGGGTTTTCGGCTCACCGGCCGGGGTTCGCGCCGTCAGCCGGTGTCCGGCTCACGCGCTTCGCGGGAGGGATCAGCGTCCCTGAAGCGACGGCGTTCACAGTTTTGCGCGAAGCGCTTTGATAACGTCATCGGCAATGGGGTCTGGACGGGTGCAGCTACCGGGCCGCTCGTTCGCACGCGTCGGCTCATATGCTACAGAGAGCGTCGCGGCGAGGGAACGGAATCCGCCCGGCGCCGCGGCGCAGTGCTGCAGGCCATGAGGAATAGTCGGGGGGGCGGTGGACAACGAAACCAATCAGGATGGGCATTCGAGCCTCAAGGTGATGGTCGTCGACGACAGCAAGACGATACGCCGCACGGCCGAGACGCTGCTCAAGAAAGCGGGCTGCGAGGTCATTACCGCGAATGATGGCTTTGAGGCGCTGGCAAAGATTGCCGACTTGAAGCCGAGCATTATCTTCATCGACATCATGATGCCGCGGCTTGACGGTTATCAGACCTGCGCGCTCATTAAGAACAACGCGATGTTCAAAGACATCCCGGTGATCATGTTGTCCAGCAAGGACGGCTTGTTCGACCGGGCACGGGGCCGGATTGTCGGCTCGCAACAGTACCTGACCAAGCCGTTTACGCGAGAGGAATTGCTCGGCGCCATCAAGCGCCACTTGAACCAGGCGGCCTGATCGGGTTGCGCGGATTCGCTGCCACTGGCACGGCAGGGACACGGGTGTGCGCTTCGGGCGCATGGCAAAACGTGCGTCGATTCATTCGTCCGTTAATCGGAAGGGAGACAGTCTGAATGACCCGGGTTCTCATCGTTGATGACTCACCCACCGAGACATACGTCCTGCGGGGGATGCTGGAAAAGCACGACTACCAGGTGTCCGTGGCGGCAAGCGGTGAGGACGGCATCAAATTGGCTCACGAAGCAACGCCAGATCTCATCCTGATGGATATTGTCATGCCGGGCGTGAATGGGTTTCAGGCGACTCGCAAGCTGACGAAAGATCCAGACACAGCCCATATCCCGATCGTGATTATCAGTACGAAAGATCAGGAAACAGACCGAATCTGGGGCATGCGTCAGGGCGCCAAGGATTACATCAGTAAGCCTGTCACCGAGCAAACTCTGCTCGAGAAGATTCAGAGTGCACTGAAAGGGATGAGGCTCGCTTAGCATGGCCGCCACTGCTTTCGACATGCTGGTTGAGCTGGAGCAATTAGGACGCGGTTTCGCGGGCGACCTCCCGACCGAGGAAGTCCCGGGTGACGTCTGGGCCGGTGTGGGGTTCCGGCTGCGAGGGTGGCGGTTCGTCTGCTCCATGTCCGAGGTGGCAGAGCTGCTCAAGTATCCGGCGATCGCGCCCATTCCGCGAACCAAATCCTGGGTACGCGGCATGGCCAACGTGCGCGGGACGCTGCTTCCGATCATGGATCTGAATGGGTTCTTGGGCGATCACGGGCCGAGCCTGACCCGCCTCAGCCGTGTGCTGGTGGTGCCGATGGAAAACGCCTACACCGGGTTGCTGGTCGATGAGGTCTTCGGCGTGCAGCACTTTCCGCGCGAGAGTCTCGGTGAGGCGCCGGGTGATCTGGACCCCCGTTATGCGTCGTTCGTAACAGGCTCTGTCGAGCACGATGGGGAGGTTTGGCTGGTGTTCAGCATGCCGGCACTGGTGAAGGCGCCACAGTTTCTAATGGTGGCGAGCTGACAGGAGCCGGCAGCTTGTCCCGCAGACCATCGCGGACGAACGAGCCGGAGGCGGTTTGCACTGCATCGTGGAATGCGGCGACCGGTCGGTGATCGGCTCGGCCAAGGCGCATGCAGGTTGGGGCGTTCCAGCTATGGCGTTTGGAGCCCCGTAGCACCAGCACGGGAACATGGCGTTGCCCGGTTTGGGAAGCAGGATTTCTTTGGAGGGACAGGATCCATGAAAGGTGCGCAGAATTCCGCGCCCGCAGCGGGGGTCGGCAAGACCGTTACCGTTCTGAGCGGGCTCATTATCGTCGCGATCGTGCTCATGGTCGTGAGCTTTGCCTATGCGGCCTACCATGCCCGCTTCGACGTGGAGTACATCGAGGGGGCCGAAACCGTCCGTATGCTGTCGCAGAAGCTGGCGAAGAACGCCTCGGCAGCGACCAATGGCAATACCGACGCCTTCTCGCTGCTGGAGGAGGCCCGCGGGGAACTCCAGGGGCACATGACGCTGCTCAGGGACGGGAACCCGGCGCGCGGTCTACTGCCGACGGAGGCAGCGAGCGGGGAGGCGTCCTCCGCACTGGCGATGGTGATGCGCCCTTGGGAACTCGTCGAACGGGACGTCGATGCCATCCTCGATCGACGCGAGATGATCCTGATGGTGAGTGACCTGGCCGATCGCCTCTACGGGACTGTGCCCCAGATCCAGGAGCTCGCCGGTAGCGCGGCCGGCGAACTCGCCGAGGCGGATGCCCTCTCCTCCCAGGGATTCTACGTCGGCCAGCTCATGCTTCACGGCGAGCGCATCGGGCGTTATGCCAGTGAGATGGTGCGTGGCGGTCCCGGTAACGTCAACGCCGCCGAGGGCCTGAAGAGCAGCACGGATGCCATGCGTGGGGTTCTGGATTCTCTGCTCGGCGAGGGTGACCTGCCGGTTGCGGGCGTCAGGCAGCAGGGTGTGCTCCAGTCCGTGCAGGAAATCGATAGTCTGTTCAGCGGCCTGGAGCAGGAGATCAACACGATCCTTGCCGGCTCCCCCGGCCTCTCCGAGGTGCACGAGGCGTCGGGGCGGATCTTCGCAAACTCCGACCGCCTCGAGGCTACCACGGAGCACCTCCTCGGGGTTTATCGCAACCTCCCGGGAGAGCGGGCGCTGCAGGAATGGTACGGTTTTGGCTTCGGTGGCCTGGCGCTGGTCTTGCTTGCAACCCGTGGATTCATCACCCGAGTCCATGTGCGCCGGGAACTGGAGGCTTCGGAAGAAGAGAAACGCCGGGCTGATGAGCAGTCGAAGCAAAATCAACAGGCGATCCTCGATCTGCTCGACGAGATCCAGGGGCTGTCCGAAGGCGACCTCACCGTGCAGGCCTCGGTGGACGAGGCGTTCACCGGCGCCATCGGTGACGCCTTCAATGACTCCATCGACGCCTTGCGTAACCTGGTGACCACGATTAACGACACCTCGGTGCAGGTGTCCTCGGCCGCGCAGGAGACCCAGGCCACCGCCATGCACCTGGCGGAGGCGTCCGACCACCAGGCGCATCAGATTACGGCGGCCTCGGCCGCAATTAACGACATGGCCGTGTCCATCGATCAGGTATCCAAGAACTCGGAAGAGTCCGCGGATGTCGCCCAGCGCTCGGTGGACCTTGCCGCCCGTGGTGGGGAGACCGTGCGGCGAACCATTAACGGTATGGATTCCATTCGTGAGCAGATTCAGGAAACCTCCAAGCGCATCAAACGTCTGGGTGAGTCGTCGCAAGAGATCGGCAATATCGTGGAGCTGATCAACGATATCGCCGACCAGACCAACATCCTCGCGCTCAATGCCTCCATCCAGGCCGCCATGGCTGGTGAGGCAGGGCGCGGCTTCGCGGTGGTGGCCGATGAGGTGCAGCGTCTCGCCGAACGCTCGGGCAATGCCACCAAGCAGATCGAGGCCTTGGTCAGGACCATCCAGACCGATACCAACGAGGCCGTTATCTCCATGGAGCAGTCCACAACTGGGGTGGTCCGTGGTGCGCATCAGGCAGAGGAGGCCGGCGAGGCCTTGCGGGAGATCGAGTCCACGTCCCAGCAGCTGGCCGCGCTGATCCAGAATATCTCGGACGCCGCGCGCCAGCAGGCCCAGGCGGCGGCAAACATCTCCGACACCATGAACGTGATTCAGGAGATCACCTCGCAAACATCGGCCGGTACCAACGAAACAGCCACCTCCATTGGGAACCTGGCCGATCTGGCCAATGAGCTGCGCGAATCGGTCGCCGGCTTCAAGCTTCCCGCGTCCCGAGGGTGACACGCGTGACTGCGGCTGCTTTTGGTTCCCACCGCACCTCTGGCCTGCCAGCCATGGACGATGAAGAGTTCGGCCGCTGGATCGCACTGGTGGAGCGGCGCACGGGGATGACCATGCCCGCCGAACGGAAATCGTTTCTGGTTACCAATGTGGGCCTGCGCATGCGGGAGGTCGGTTTCGAGGACTATGAATCCTATTACCAGCATGTCATCTCCGGTGTGGCCGGCAATCTGGAATGGGCCGCGTTAGTCGATCGACTGACTGTGCATGAAACCCGGTTTTTCCGTGATCCGAAGGCCGTGGGGTACCTGGTTGACCAAGTGTTGCCGGCGCTGGCCCGTGATAACGCCCGCGAGCTCAATGTGTGGAGCGTGGGGTGTTCCACCGGAGAAGAGGTCTACACCCTTGCCATGGCCATCACGGATGCGCTCAAGCGCCAGGAGCGGCCCCCGCATTTTGGTGTAACGGGAACGGATATCAGTCTGCATGCCCTCGGTGTCGCGCGTCAGGGCGAGTACCCGATTCGACGGTTGCGTGACATTCCGGAGACGAAGCGCCTGGCCTACTGCGAGGTGCTGCCGGACGGGGAGCGTTTCCGTATTGCACCCGCACTGCGCCGGCGGGTGTGTTTCGCGCACATGAATGTGCTGGACGTCCTTCCGGCAAGTAGCCGTCAGGTGGACGTGATTTTTTGTCAGAACCTGTTGATCTATTTTGATCGCGCGCGGCGGCAGGCCATCGTGGAGGGGCTCGCCGGCCATTTGCACCCGGGAGGCATCCTGCTCCTTGGCGCCGGTGAATTCGTGCGTGAGTGTCCGGAGGGAATCGAGCGTGCCCCGGACGCCGGTCAAGTGCTGGCATTCCGGCGGCGCACGCCGTGAATCGCGGCTACAGCGACAATGACGCGAGCGTGCCGATTGACGAGCTCGTGCGGGGTAGCCCCCCGTTTCGCCGGTGCTGCGTTGCGCCTCCACGCGCAGCCAAGCTACGCCGTCGTCATTGCGCCTTGCTCTGGCGACGCAGAGGGCCTCGGAGGTAACGCGAACTTATGAATCAGGACACGAGTACACTGGGCTGGGTTCGCAAGGAGTTGGAGGCCACCCTCCAGCAGGCGGGGCAAGCACTGGAAGACTACGCCGAGGACTCCAGCGACCGCACGCGGCTGCGCTTTTGTGCCACGTACCTGCACCAGGTTTACGGCACGCTGCAAATGCTGGAACTCTACGGGCTGTCTCGGCTTGTGCAGGAAATGGAGCGGGTCTTGGAGGGCCTGATCAACGGCGATCTCGCCCAGACGGGAGATGCTGAAGAGACTCTCATGCGGGGTATCCTGTCTGTCGCTGACTATCTGGAGCGTGTTCAGCGTGGCCAGCGTGACAGCGCCGCACTGGTGTTGCCGCTACTCAATGATCTGCGCGTCCTCCGCGGTGCATGCCCGCTGACACAAGGCGTCCTCTTGGCCCCGGACCTGGGGGCACGGCCGGGTGCTCCCAGGCACGAGCGTCCGGGTGCCGGCTCGATTGCCGGGGTGGCGCGCCAGCACCGCCCTGCCTATCAGCGTGCACTGCTGGCCTACCTGCGCGGCGAGTCGATGGAGCGCAGCCTCGAGCGCATGCAAACCGTTCTCGAGCAGCTCGAGGCCGCGTCCGGCGACGATGGCAGCGGTGAACTCTGGTGGGTTGCCGCCGGTCTCGTCGATGGCTTGCGTCTTGAGGAACTCGAGACAACCCCCGCTGTGAAGAGCCTGCTTGGCCAAGTGGATCGGCACCTCAGACAGGTGATCGACCACGGCGGATCCGCCCTCGTGGAAGAGCCGTCGCGGGCTCTGTTCAAGAACATGCTCGACCACATCGAGCAGCTCGGTGTGTGCACTGGCCGACTGGGCGAGATTCAGCGGCGGTTCTCGCTTGGCGGTGACCTGGGCGACACGCCGCAGGCTGCCAATGCGGAAAACATCGGCGGCTATCAACCAGGCTCCGACATCCTGCAAAGTGTCGCGGACGCTCTGGGCGAGGACCTCACCACCATCAAGGATGCGCTGGACCTGTACGTCCGCGGCAATCAGTCCGAACCTGACCGCCTGAGCGGCATGGACGACATGCTCAAGCGTATCGCCGACACCCTCGGGATGCTCGGTTTAGCTGTGCCTCGGTGCGTGATACGTGAGCAGGTGCCACTGGTGGAGCGCCTTGCCGAGGGCCAGGCCGGCGTCGAACAGGAACTCATGGACTTCGCCCGGGCGCTGCTGTACGTCGAGTCAGCGCTGGACGGTTTAGTCGACCGTGGCGGGGCTCCGGAGGTCATCGAGGCATCTGACAAGGACATGGGCGGCGATCCGGTCGTACTGCAGGACAGGGATTTCGTCGAGCTCGACTACCGCGGTGTGTATCTCACCGCCATCCGCGAGGCCGTGTCTGATTTCGGCGCCATCAAAGCAGCCCTTGTGGCGGTGACGGAAGGCCGTGGCGAAGCGCAACCGGCCGACCTGGAGCCGCTGCTGCGGCGACTCCAGGGTGTCCTGGAGATGCTCGACCTCGTGCGTGCGGGAGGGTTGCTCAACGCGGCCGGGCGTTGCATCCGCGAGGAAATCATCGAGGCCGGGGAATTACCGCCCGAGGACCGCCTCGACAGCCTGGCGGATGCCATCACCAGCCTGGAGTACTACCTCGAGGCCGTGCTGGAAAATCGTAGCGGGCGTGAGCGCATCCTGGATGTGGCCGAGGAGAGTGTCCGTGTGCTCGGCTACGCGAGCGCCACTCTCAGCGATGATACATCCATGGCCTCGGGAGAGGTGGAGCCGGTCGCCGTTGCAGCGGGGCTGGCAACCGGGACCGAGGGAGCGGTCGCTGCCGCGACGGTGGCTCCGGATTGGGACGAGTGGTCAGCGGGCGAGGCCGTGACCGAAGCGCCTACACCGGGGCCGCTACCGGATGCGGCAGCTGAACCCGCGCAACGCATTGTGCCTCCTCCGGCTGCCGGGACCGACATCGCCGCATCGCCAGCACCGGCGGAATGGACGGGATCGAGCGGCGGCGTTGATTTCGATGTCGCGGTGACAGCCGCGGAACTGGACCCGGAGATCCTTGAGATCTTCCTGGAAGAAGTTTACGAGTGCGTGGAGTCGATCCGGGAGAGCTGCCCGCGCTGGCGCGCCGATACGGGGCAGCCGGACGCCCTGATGACCCTCCGGCGCACGTTTCATACCCTCAAGGGCAGCGGGCGGCTGGCCGGTACCCTGTTGCTTGGTGAGCTTGCCTGGTCGGTGGAGCGTCTGCTCAACCGCATCATCGACGGCTACGTGACCAGCGGGCCGCAGGTGTTCTCGTTGATCGATCATGTGCAGGACGCGGTACTCCAGCTGGTCAAGGAACTCCAGAGCGGCCAGGCGCCGACCGCGGACGTCCGGGCGCTGATGCGCGAGGCGGTGCGCCTGGCGGACGGTGACCCGGAGCCGGAATCGCTCGCAGCGTTTGCAGCGGATGACAGCACCGGCGAGCCTGCCAAGGCGCAGGGCGCCGCAGAGGCCGTGGAGGTGGAGGCCGAATCGGCACCCGGGTTGGCAACGCCGGACGACGCGCTGCCGACTGAAGTGCCCATCCCTGCGCCGGGGCCGGCGGAGGCCGAGTTCGTCGGCGAGCAGGGCGGGGACGAGGGCGGCGTGGAGGCCGGTAGCGCGTGCGAACAGGATACGGCGTTCGCCGGCACTCAGGGCATGGATGCTGCCCTTTATGACATCTTTCGCAATGAAACGGCGAGCCACCTGCGCGTGGTCCGCGATTTCATTGCGGCCGGTGATGGCCACGTGGACGTCCCGATCTGCGAGGACTTTCTGCGCGCACTGCACACCCTAAGCGGCAGTGCGCGCATGGCGAATGTGCAATCCGTGGCGACATTGGCGCGCGATCTGGAACTCCATGCCACCACGCGCTGCGGTGAAGGCCGGGGGCTGGACGAGCACGAACGCCGCCTCATGGCCCAGGGCGCGGAGCTGCTCGAGCAGATGGTGGTATCGCTGGGCCAGGGCGACACTCCGCCCGATTCCAGCGAGCTGCGCCGCGAGCTTGCCTCACTGGCTGCTTCCAGCGCCACGGCTGAGGAAGCGCGCGTGCTGGCGGCAACCGGCCCCGAGCCGCGCCCAGAGGCATCATGGGCCGATGGCGACGAGTCGCCGCAGGACGACGTTGACCAGGATCTGGTGGCGTTGTTCCTGGAAGAGGCGGGCGACATCCTCGCCTTTCTCGACGACACCCTGACCCGCTGGGAGGATGACCCCGAGCACGAAGGATCATTGTCGGAGCTCCAGCGCTCGCTGCATACCCTCAAGGGCGGCGCCCGATTAGCGCGCTTCGACGCGATCGCCGGCCTTTGTCATGCCGTGGAAAGCCTGGTGAACGATCTCGAGGGCGGGCGTGTTGCCGGTGACGACGAGTTCTTCACGGTCCTGCGCGATGCCTTCGATGAGCTGGTGCGTTTGACCAATGCCGCTCGCGAGCCGGGTGAAGGCGATGATGCGCAAGCCATTATCGGCCGCATCGACCGGCTGCGTGGCGCCAGCGGCTGCCATGACGGCGAGCCGACAGCGCCCGAGGATGAAGGCGAACGCGAACTCATGGACCTGTTCCTGGAGGAAGCGAGCGAGATTCTGCAGGGCATCGAATCCGTCCAGCATGCATGGATGGAAACGCCCGATGATCGGGGTCTCGTCCAGGATCTGGAGCGCGCGTTGCACACCCTGAAAGGTGGTGCCCGGATGGCCGGGTATCGGCCGATGGCCAATCTGAGCCACGCGTTGGAGTCGTTGCTGGTGCGGTTTCGCGATGGCCAGCACGTCGCCGACGCGCGGCTGTTTGATCTCTTGGACCGCAGCCATGATCGTCTGCACTGGCTGCGCGAGCAAGCCGCAAGCGGGATTCCCCTGGGGGAAGCCACGGATCTTCTGACCCAGCTCGAGCAGATGCAACCGGCGGGTGAGGAGGACCGGGCTGATCGGGCCGTGACTGTTGCCGACACCGGCGCCGTGGGGACGCCGGTTATCGAGCCGGCGCAGCGACCCGTCCAGTCCAAGGATGATGGTAACCGCACCGCCCGGGAGGAGCAGATCCGCGTGCGTGCGGACCTGCTCGATAGCCTGGTGAGCTATGCCGGTGAGGTCAGCATCTACCGTGCGCGACTGGAGCGGCAGGTGGGGGCGTTCCGTTTCAATCTGGGTGAGCTCAATCAAACCGTCGAACGGCTGCGTGAGCAGCTGCGGACCCTGGAGATCGAAACCGAAGCCCGGATCCCCTACCGCTACGACCGGGAGCTCGCCGGTGATGTTGCGTCGGCGGCGGCGGGCGGTCAGGATCAGGAGGAAGGGTTCGATCCCCTGGAGCTCGATCGTTTTACGCGCATGCAGGAGCTTTCGCGGCGCCTGGGGGAATCGGTCAACGACCTGTCCAGCATTGAATCCCTGCTGGACCAGCTCTCGCGCGAGTCGGAAACCCTGCTGCTGCAGCAATCCCGAGTGAATACCGAACTCCAGGACGGCCTCATGCGAACCCGCATGGTGCCCTTTGCCAGCCTGGTGCCGCGGCTGCGGCGGATCGTTCGCCAGACTGCCGGCGAGCTGGGCCGCAAGGCCGAGATCCGGGTCCAGGGGGCGCAAGGGGAGATGGACCGTAGCGTGCTGGATCGGGTGGTGGCGCCGCTCGAGCACATGCTGCGCAACGCCGTTGCCCATGGGATCGAGTCCCCTGAAGAGCGACAGGCGGCCGGCAAGCCCGAGGCCGGTCAGATCACCTTGACCTTGGACCGGGAAGGAGCCGAAGTGGTGCTTTGGGTGGCCGACGACGGCGCCGGCATGAACCTGGAAGCTATCCGGCGCAAGGCGCATGAGCGCGGCTTGCTGCGGGAGGCCGGCGAGCTCACGGATCGCGAAGTGATGCAGTTCGTCCTGGAACAAGGCTTCAGTACGGCCCGGGAAGTGACGCAGGTAGCCGGCCGTGGGGTCGGCATGGACGTGGTGAACGCGGAAATCAAGCAGCTTGGCGGAACCCTCGAGATCGAATCCGAGCGCGGCAAAGGTACACGGTTTATCGTCCGCCTGCCGTTTACGCTCGCGATGAACCAGGCACTGCTTTGTGCCACCGGCGAGCAGACCTACGCCATCCCGCTGACTAGCATAAGCGGTGTGGTGCGGGTGCCCCGTGACCAGATGCGGACCTATCTTTCCCAGGGCGAGGAGGCCAAGTATCACTACTTGGGTCACGACTACCAGGTGACAGCACTGTCGCTGATGCTCGGCGACGGCGAACCCAGCCTGGCCGGGCACGACGATCACGTCCCCCTCGTCCTGCTCCACAGTGGCGATTACCGGCTGGCCATGCATGTCGATGAGCTGATCGGATCTCGCGAGATTGTTGTCAAGTCGGTCGGCCCGCAGATTAGCACCGTGCCCGGCATTTACGGCGCGACGATTCTCGCCGACGGTCGCGTCGTGCTCATTCTTGAGATGAGCGCTCTCATGCGCCAGGGTGCGGTGGCTGGTCTTGCAGACGACGCCCTGGAGGATGTCGGTACGGAAAGCCTGCCTGCGCTCGACGTGGCTGCGGAGCCACTCGTCATGGTGGTCGATGATTCCATCACCATGCGCAAAGTGGCGGCGCGGTTGCTGGAGCGCAATCACATGGAGGTCGTAACGGCCAGCGACGGGGTGGATGCCGTGGCCAAGTTGCAGGACACGGTCCCGGATGCCATGTTGCTGGATATCGAAATGCCGCGTATGGACGGTTACGAGCTGGTCATGCACATGCGCAATGACGCCCGGCTGCGCGATGTGCCGATTGTGATGATTACGTCACGCACCGGCGAGAAGCACCGCCAACGCGCGCTCAATCTCGGCGTCGACCGGTATCTGGGCAAACCTTACCAGGAGTCGGATCTTCTCGGAAATCTGGAGGAGTTGCTGACAACACGCCATGGGGGCCACTGATACATTGGCAAGGCCCGGGTGGGGTGCGGTACGGGTCGGGCTCGTCGGCGCGGATGTGGCCATGCGCGCCGTGCTACGGGAGGGGCTGGCGCAGCACGGGCTCGAGGTCGCCCTGGAAACGGATCTCGCGAACGTCCTGGCGGGTTTGTCCCGAGCGGACCTTCAGGCCCTTGTCGTGGACATGCGTACTGCGGGAGATCGGGATCTGGATGCGCTCAATACATTGCTGGATGGCGAGGACCTTCCCCCCGTCCTCTTCCACGAGGAGGCCCCGGCGCATCACCAGCATGTCTGGATTCGCCGGCTTGCTGGAAAAATTTTGGGCATGGTCGCGCCCGCCGCGACCGGCGATGCCATTGCCCTCGAGACACCGGTACCGGAAATGGCGGCTGGCCCCCGTTTGTGGGTGCTGGGCTCGTCCGTCGGCGGTCCCCAGGCGGTGAAGCGCTTTCTTGGCGCCTTTCCGGTAGTGCCGGAGGCCACGCTCATTGTGGTTCAGCACATCGGTGTCGGTTTCGTCGATCTATTGGCCGCCCAGCTCGACCGCGCCACCCGGTTACATGTCGAGCCCCTGTCTGAGGGCGTGGATCTGCACCTCGGAAGGGTCTACGTGATGCCGGTGAACCATGCCCTGTACCTCTCGGACATGAAGCGGGTCGAGCTCCGGGCTGAACCAGCACCTGGCCGGCGTTGCAGCCCCAGCATCGATGGGGTCATGCGAGAGGTCGCCCGGGTCTATGGTCCGAGCGCGGGCGCTATCGTTTTCAGCGGCATGGGAGACGATGGTACCGAGGGGGCGCAGGCCGTGGCTGCAGCGGGCGGCACGGTTTGGGCGCAGGACGCGGCCAGCTGTGCCATCAGCAGCATGCCGAATCGCGCTGCCGCAACCGGAGTGGTCGCTTGGCGCGGCAACCCCGAGGAATTGGCCCGGGCGCTGCTGCACTCCACGCACCCGGAACAGCAACAGGCCTGATTGCGTCTGCGCGTGTCCGCGCGCACGACGGGCCTAAGAGTATGAGAGACGGATCGATGCCGGACACAGATGACTCGATGCGCAGTCTGCTGCTGCCCCTGGAAGACAGCAACCTGCTGCTCCCCGAGACGATCGTTGCGGAGGTGGTGGACTACACCACCCCCAAGGGCTCAAGGGACGCCGAACAGCCGCACTGGCTGCTTGGACTCGTGCCGTGGCGGGGGCAGCACTTGCCCTGCGTTGCCCTCGAGGCCCTGAATGGCCTGCCCGTCGCGGATGCCGGTTCACGGGCCCGGACCGTGGTGCTCAAGGCCGTGGGCGGACGCGCCGGTATGCCGTACGTCGCCGTTCGCACCCGCAGCATTCCGCGGCTGGTGAATGTCCATCGGCGGGCTCTGGAGCCGGTGGAGGAAGCGGAAGGTCAGGGTCCGGTCGTGCGGCAGGCGGTGTTGGCCGAGGGCGAGCCGGCGCTGATCCCCGATCTGGATTACATCGAGGCCCAGACCCACCGCGCCTTGTTCGACTGGCAGCCCGCTGAGAATCCGTTTGAGCAGGCCTACTAGCAATTCGCGGACATGTGCCGTGGCGCAGCGAGCTGGAACAGCGCCAGGATGGCCTTTTTTCAGCATCCTGTTAGGGTTACGCCATGCGAATCCCGCGGATCCACGTGCCGGGGCCGCTCGCGGAAGGAGTGGAACTGACTCTGGAAGGGGCGGCAGCCAACCATCTCCGGGTACTGCGGCTGCGCGCCGGCCACCCCCTGGTCGCCTTTGACGGTCGGGGTGGCAGTCATGATGCCCAGGTCATTGCCGTGGAGCGGCGGCGCGTGGCAATCCTCCTGACGGGGGCCCGCGACGGCGGCGTGGAATCGCCGCTGCACACCGTGCTGATCCAAGGCATCAGCAAGGGCGAGCGCATGGACTGGACCATTCAGAAGGCGGTGGAACTGGGGGTCAGCCGGATCATCCCCGTGATCACGGCCCGCAGTGTCATCAACACCGAACCCGCCCGCCTGCAAAAAAAGGTTGATCATTGGCGCAGTATCGTCATCAGTGCCTGCGAGCAGTGCGGCCGGAATCTCCTTCCGGCCCTGGACGATGCCCGCCCCCTGTCCTCGCGATGGGCCGAATTCCCCGGCGGGGTGCGGCTGTTTCTGAATCCGCAGGGGGGCTGCCGGGTCAGTGATCTGCCACCCCCCGGGGAGGCGGGCTGCACATTGCTGATCGGCCCGGAAGGTGGGCTCAACGAGCGGGAGGCCTCCGGCGCCAGGGAGAACGGGTTCGAGCCCGTGCGTCTCGGCCCGCGCGTGCTGCGCACCGAGACCGCCGGTGTCGCTGTCCTCGCCGCGTTACAAACGCTATGGGGGGATCTGGCGTGACGGGCCGAAGCCGGCGCGCGGCGCCCAGGCGCGGTTGAGCAGCACCAGCACGACGACCCGTTTCAATCTCGGGTCGCCAGCTCGATACCCTCGCTGGCGACCGTGGCCAGATGGTCAATCTGCGCCTCGTGGATGACGTAAGGCGGCATGAGATAGACCACATTGCCGAGCGGTCGCAGCAACGCCTCGCGGGTCAACGCGTGCTGGTAGACACGCAGCCCGCGCCGCTCCTGCCAGGGGAATGGTTCGCGGCTCGCCTTGTCCTTCACCATCTCTATGGCCAGCACCATGCCGTGCTGGCGGATCTCGCCCACATGCGGGTGGCTCTCCAGGTGCGACACGGCCTGGCGCATGTACTCCGCCAGGCTGCGATTGCGCGCGATGACTTGGTCCTGTTTGAAGATGTCCAGGGTTGCCAGCGCGGCGCGGCAGGCCAGGGGGTTGCCGGTGTAGCTATGCGAGTGCATAAACGCGCGCAGCGTCGCGAAATCATCGTAGAATGCCTGGTAGACGGTGTCATTCGTCATCACCACGGCGAGCGGCAGGTAGCCGGCGGTGAGTCCCTTGGAAAGCAGCAGGAAGTCCGGGCAAATCGCGGCCTGTTCACAGGCGAACATCGTGCCCGTGCGCCCGAACCCCGTGGCGATCTCATCGGCAATCAGGTGCACGCCGTGGCGATCACAGGCCTCGCGGAGCAACTCCAGATACGCGGGGTGGTACATACGCATGCCGGTGGCGCATTGAAGCAGCGGCTCGACGATAACCGCCGCCGCCTCATGGGCGTGGGCCTCAAGGGCCGTCTCCATCAGCTCGAACATTCGGCGGGTATGGCTTTCCCAGCTCTCGCCGTCCGCCCGATGGAAGCAGTCCGGCGACGGCACCGTAATGGCCTCCATCAGCAACGGCTTGTAGGTCTCCTTGTAAAGGGCGACATCACCGACCCCCAGTGTGCCCAGGGTCTCGCCGTGATAGCTCTGGCTCAGCGTGATGAATTTGGTTTTGCCCGCATCGCCGCAATTCTTCCAGTAGTGGTAGCTCATCTTCAAAGCCACTTCGACGGCACTGGAGCCGTTGTCGGTGTAGAAGCAGCGGCTCAACGGCGCGGGCGTGATGTCGACCAGGCGCTCTGAGAGGTCCACCACGGGCTTGTGGGAAAAACCGGCCAGGATGACGTGCTCCAGCTCGTCGAGCTGTTGCTTGAGGGCCTGATTAATCCGTGGATTGGCGTGGCCGAACAGGTTGACCCACCAGGAGCTGATGGCGTCGATGTAGCGATTGCCGTCGAAGTCCTCCAGCCACACCCCTTGGCCCCGCTTGATGGGCACCAGCGGCAACCATTCGTGGTCCTTCATCTGTGTGCAGGGGTGCCAGACGGCATTGAGGTCGCGGGCGATGATGTCGCGATTGTTCATGACGGCAACTCCGGCTTCGTGCTTCGCCACGGTGCTGAACGTGATGAGGTTTTCGGGGGCATTGGGCCGTCCCCCGAAAACGCGTCTGGCACCTTAGCGCCCCGACAGGGCCGGATCAATCGGCCTTGGCCATTCGCCGGGTGAGGCCGAGATTATGCCAAATGGCTTCACTGGCCTTGGCCTGATTGAGGGTATAGAAGTGCAGCCCCGGGGCGCCGGCCTCGAGGAGGTCCGAGCATA
Organism: Aquisalimonas sp.; assembly: GCF_007120195.1. Taxonomy (GTDB): domain Bacteria; phylum Pseudomonadota; class Gammaproteobacteria; order Nitrococcales; family Aquisalimonadaceae; genus Aquisalimonas. The sequence continues at coordinate 50,789 of NZ_SKOG01000145.1, read as the reverse complement.
GCTGGGTGACAACATCGATACCGAAGGCCTGCATGGACGCCTTGTCGTCGTCGTCGAACGCTTCCAGCCGCTTGCGCAGCCAGCGCGGAATGTCGGCACCGCAGGCGTCGGAAAAACGCGCCAGCTGCTTGAAATTGACGATCGGCATGATGCCCGGAACAATCGGGATGTCGACGCCCATCTTCTCGCAGCTGTCGACAAACCGGAAGTAGGCTTCAGGCGCATAGAAATACTGGGTCATCGCACTGTCGGCGCCTGCATTGACCTTGCGTCGGAAGTTCTCGAGATCGGCAAAGGCGTCCTTCGCGTCCGGGTGAATCTCCGGATAGCAGCCCACTTCAATGTGAAAGTAGTCGCCGTGCTCCTGGCGGATGAACTCCACGAGCTCGTTGGCATACTTGAAGTGGCCGGGGCCACCGCCGGTGCCGGAGGGCATGTCGCCACGCAGGGCGACGATATTCCGAACGCCGTTGTCGCGGTAGCGCTGCAGCAGTTCACGGATGCTCGCAGGTGTGGCGTCAATGCACGACAGATGCGGCGCCACATCAATGCCGGAGCGCCTCTGAATGGTCAAAACCGTCTCGAACGTACGCTCGCGCGTGGATCCGCCTGCGCCAAACGTGACGGAAAACAGCCGCGGCCCCAGTGCGGTGAGGCGCTCGCGGGTCCGGCGCAGCCGCTCCTCGCCCTCCTCATTTTTGGGCGGAAAGAACTCGAAACTGTAGACCGGTGAGTGTTTCTTCTGGGATTCCATATCATCACCCCCGTATCGCGAGTACCGCCGGTGCGCGGGCGGGTTGTTCGCGCACCGGCGCGCCACCCGTCCCGGGCGCTGTCACCAGCGCCGCGCCGGGTGGGCCGAAGGACCGAAAGGCGCTCGCTCAGTACCGGTAGGTGTCCGGCTTGAACGGGCCATTCACGTCCAGATCAAGGTACTCGGCCTGCTCCTTGGACAGTTGCGTCAGTTTGGCACCGAGCTTCTTCAGGTGCAGCTCTGCCACCTTCTCGTCCAGGTGCTTGGGCAGCACGTAGACCTTATGTTCGTAGCTGTCGCGATTCTGCGCCAGCTCGATCTGTGCGAGCACCTGGTTGGTAAACGAATTGGACATTACGAAGCTGGGGTGGCCCGTGGCACAGCCGAGATTGATCAGGCGGCCCTCGGCCAGCAGCAGGATCTTGTGGCCGCTCGGCAAGGTGATGTGATCGACCTGCGGCTTGATGTTGTCCCACTCGTAGTTGCGCAAGCTCGCTACGTCGATTTCGTTGTCGAAGTGACCGATGTTGCAAACGATGGCGTTGTGCTTCATCCGTAGCATGTGTTCGTGGGTGATCACGTGGTAGTTGCCGGTGGCGGTGACAAAGATGTCGGCCTTGTCGGCGACGTCGTCCATTGTGACGACCTGGAGGCCAGCCATCATGGCCTGCAGGGCGCAAATCGGGTCGATCTCGGTGACCCAGACTGTGGCACCCATGGCCTTGAGGCTCTGCGCAGAGCCCTTGCCGACGTCACCGTAGCCGCACACCACGGCAATCTTGCCCGCGATCATCACGTCGGTGGCGCGCTTGATGCCGTCCACCAGCGACTCGCGGCAACCGTACAGGTTGTCGAATTTGGATTTGGTGACCGAGTCGTTGACGTTGATGGCCGGAAACGGCAGCGCGTTGGCCCGCTCCATGCGCAGCAGTTTGGCAACGCCAGTGGTGGTCTCCTCGGTGACACCCTGGATCTGGCTCAGCTGCTTGCTGTACCAGCCGTGATTGGTCTCAAGCCGCGCCTTGATACTGGTGAACAGGGCCTTTTCCTCCTCGCTCCCCGGATGGTCCAGGAAGGAGGGGTCCTGTTCGGCCTTGGCCCCGACCGTCAGCAGGGTTGTGGCGTCGCCACCATCATCGAGGATGGAGTTCGCGCCCTGGTCGAAGTCGAAGATGCGGTGGATGTACTCCCAGTACTCGTCCAGGGTCTCGCCTTTGTAGGCGAACACCGGCACGCCGCGCTTGGCGATGGCGGCGGCGGCGTGGTCCTGGGTGGAGTAGATGTTGCACGAGGCCCAGCGAACGTCCGCGCCCAGTTCCACGAGGGCCTCGATGAGCACGGCGGTCTGGATGGTCATGTGCAGCGACCCGGCAATACGCACGCCCTTCAGGGGTTGCTTGGCACGGAATTCCTCGCGCACCGACATCAGGCCGGGCATCTCGGTCTCGGCAATCTCGATTTCCTTGCGGCCCCATTCAGCGAGGCCGATGTCACGCACGATGTAGTCGTTCTGACTCTCTACGACGGCATTCATTGGTGCTGACTCCGATTTCGCTGAGCGCCGTTGATGTGAATTGGGATCCGGCTGAGCCTGGCAGACCATGGGCCTGTTGCAACGCTCCTCAGCCGGATCGTCGGCCGCTTGCGCAGCCGGTCAGTCCATGGTGGGGTCCCAAAGCCCCCACACGTTGATACTAACAGCTTCGCGTGCCCGCTTGTGGCAGTGCATCACAGCAGCCGCGAGCGCTCGAAATGCCGCGGCTCAGAGGCCGGCGGCATCCCGCAGTGCAGCGGCACGGTCGGTGCGCTCCCAGGTGAACTCCTCTTCCTCGCGGCCGAAATGACCATAGGCCGCAGTCTTGGAGTAGATCGGGCGCAGCAGGTCCAGCATGTTGACGATGCCGTAGGGACGCAGGTCGAACTGATCGCGCACGATCTGCTCGATGCGGCTCTCATCCACCTTCGCGGTGCCGAAGGTCTCGACCATGACAGAGGTGGGCTCGGCCACGCCGATGGCGTAGGACAGCTGGATCTCGCACTTCGCGGCCAGGCCCGCGGCGACAATGTTTTTGGCGACGTAACGTGCGGCGTAGGCGGCGGACCGGTCCACCTTGGAGGGGTCCTTGCCGGAGAAGCAGCCGCCGCCGTGGCGCGACATGCCGCCGTAGGTGTCGACGATGATCTTGCGCCCGGTCAGCCCGCAGTCACCCAACGGCCCGCCGGTGACGAAGCGCCCGGTCGGGTTGATGAAATACTGGGTGTGCTTGCTGAGCCACTGGCTCGGCAGCACCGGCCGGATGATTTCCTCGATAACCCCCTCGTGGATCTCGTTATCGCTGACCTCCGGTGAGTGCTGGGTGGAGAGCACCACGGCCTCCACCCCCACGGCCTTGCCGTCTTCGTAGCGCAGGGTCACCTGGCTCTTGGCGTCCGGGCGCAGCCACGGAAGCGCGCCGTTGCTCATCACTTTGGCCTGCCGCTCCACAAGGCGATGGGCATAGTTGATGGCCGCAGGCATGTAGACGTCGGTCTCGTCGCAGGCGTAGCCAAACATAATGCCCTGGTCGCCGGCACCCTGCTCCTCGGGGAGCTTGCGCTCAACGCCCTGGTTGATGTCCGGGGACTGTTTGCCCAGCGCATTAATAAAGGCGCAGGTTTCGGCGTCGAAGCCCATGTCCGAGGACGTGTAGCCGATGCGCTTGACGGTCGCGCGGGTGATGTCCTCGTAAGGCACATTGGCCGAGGTTTTCAGCTCCCCGGCGAGAATCACCATGCCGGTCGTGGTCAGCGTCTCGCAGGCCACCTTGGCGCGGGGGTCCTGTTCCAGGATGGCATCCAGGATGGCGTCGGATATCTGGTCCGCCATCTTGTCCGGATGGCCGGCGGAGACGGATTCCGAGGTAAACATGAAGGACTTGCTCATTGTCGCTCCTCTCTTGTGAGTGATCCGTTACAAACAACCAGCATGGCGCGCCGGCACCGGAACACCGGCGCGCCCCGCGGCATTACGCCTTGCGGAAACGGAAGATGCCCCATGCCAGGTAACCGTTGTTGCCACCGTTGACCCAATGCTGCAGTCCGGTCTTCATTCGCTCAATATACTCCGCGGAGATCAGACCCTCGAGGCTGGGTTCGCGGGCCTTGGTTTCCTGCAGCACGCGCCCGTAGTGTCGCGGTAGCTGGTGCGAGTGATCCTCGAAACCGATTTCCACCAGCCCGTACTTCTTCGCCGTCTCGCGGTAGAAGGCCGGTGAGCCAAGGGTCTCCAGGTGGATGCGATCAAGAATGGGCTGCAGCACACCCTGCGGGCAGTCGTCTGTTTGCATCGGATCGGTGAAGATCAGCACGCCGCCTGGTTTCAGCACGCGTGCCGCCTCCTGGACGACCTTTTCACGGTCGCCGCTGTGCAGAAAGGAGTCCTGCGACCACACCACGTCAAAGTGACCGTCCGCATATGGGACGTCCTCGAAGCTGGCATCGAGCACCTCGATCAGGTGATCCAAGCCGACCGCCTTGTTCATCTCCCGGTCGCGCTCATTTTCCACTTCCGAGAGATTGAGCGCCACCACTGGGCAGCCGAAGGTGGTGGCCAGGTAGCGGGCGGAACCGCCGTAGCCGGCACCCAGGTCCAGCACGCGATGATCCGGCCCCAACTCGCCCAGCAGATCGGCCATGTGGGCCACCGTGCGCCGGCTGGCGTCAGCGATGGGTTCTTGGTCGTCCTCGTACAGGCCGATGTGGATGTCCTCGCCGCCCCAGACATTGTGATAGAAGCGGTCGGCATCGTTGCTGTTGTAGTACTCCCGGGCCGTGGCGACGGCACCGGTATAGCTCTGGGTACTCATTAGGCGTTCTCCGTATAGCTCTTGTCGGCGAAGTGAATGAAGAAATCCGGTTCGCTGTCGCGGTAGGTTTCCTTGAAGTCGCCGTAGGTCTGCACATCCTGGAACCCGACTTCGCGCATGAGACGGCGGGTGTACGCCTTGCGCAGCGGAAACATATTCAGATGGAACACGGACTCGTCCGGGAAGGCATAGCGGAAACGGGTCAGCCCCGGATCGACGTACTCGGGGTAGACCGAGATATCATTGCCGCAATAATAGTAGGTGTGCTTGCTCGAGTAGCCGTGATCCAGGATCGAGTCGTAGTTGCGCTGGTCCAGGATCAATACGCCGTCGTGGTTGAGTGCGGAGTAGAACTCCGCCAGCGACTTGCGGCGGTCGTTCTCGCTAAACAGGTGGGTGAAGGAGTTGCCGAGGCAGATGACGGCGTCATAACGGCCGTGGACATCCCGGTTGAGACGGCGCCAGTCGGACTGTACGGTCCGCAGGATGTGCCCGCGGCGGCGACCGTTCTCGAAGGCTTTGGCCAGCATTTCCGCGCTGCCGTCGGCACTGACCACGTCAAAGCCCGCCTCGATCAGGCGCACGGAGTGGAAGCCGGTGCCGGTGGCGACGTCGAGGACGCGCTTGACGCCCCGCTCCTTGAGCATCTGGATGAAAAAGTCGCCCTCGCTCTCGGCGCGGCTGTCCCAGTCGATCAGGTCATCCCATTTGTCGACGAAGCCGTAATTGTACTCTTCAACGTAATGGTCTGTGTCACGACACTCCTCCGGCCTCGGGCCGAAAGACTGATCTGTTGCTGTTGAAACCATGGTGTTACCTCCCACCGTCCAGGGATAAAGTACGCGCAGCACGCCCGAGCCCGGCCGTCCCGATGATCTTGGCGCCCGTAGCCAGCCCTCGGTCCGGAGCGTTTGGAGCACATCTCGTCATCCTCCAACCTGCAGACTCGCCTTGCAGCAGCTGCACAGCACGTGGCACAGACTGCGCTGGCGGTGTGCAGTCTGCGGACATTTCACGGTGCTTCATGCTAGAAGCCAACCGCACTACAAGAACTCTTGGTTAGTTGGCCGCAGAGAAGGATGAGAACACCTGGGGATGCAGGTTATCCGACTCCGGCGGCCCGAAGGCACGCAACGCCATTGCCTTGCCAATGCGGTGCGTTGAGCCCACGCACGGGACGTCAGGTGCTATGACGAGCGCCAGTGCGGGGCGAAAGGCTTGCGACATCTCTATCTTTACGTGCTGCTCCGCGTCATTTGCTTCCCCCTAACGTATCGTGTTCTGCGAGGATTTCAACCTTCTTTGCCCCTGCGACGCCAATCCGCCATGGAGATTTCACTCCATCCGGCGGCCGGTCGGCGGGCCCGGGGCCGCCTTGCCGGAGCCATCAAATTTCGGGACAATTCACGGCTTTCAGAGCGCCCGGCGGCCGCCACAGCTGCTGCCGTCCCTACTTGCTACCCGGAGACCATCACCGATGCCCTCTCGTCGCGAACTTGCCAATGCCATCCGCGCCCTGAGCATGGATGCTGTCCAGCGGGCGAAATCGGGCCACCCCGGCGCGCCGATGGGTATGGCGGACATCGCTGAGGTTCTGTGGAACGATTATCTGCGCCATAATCCCGCCAATCCGGGCTGGTGGAATCGCGACCGGTTCGTGCTCTCCAATGGTCATGGTTCCATGCTGCTGTACAGTCTGCTGCATCTGAGCGGTTACGAACTGGGGCTGGATGACCTGCGACAGTTCCGGCAACTCCACTCACGCACACCCGGACATCCGGAGTACGGCTATACCCCGGGTGTGGAGACGACCACCGGCCCGCTCGGACAGGGGCTCGCCAATGCCGTGGGCATGGCGCTGGCGGAGAAGGTGCTCGCGGCGCAGTTTAACCGCCCTGGGCACACGTTGATTGATCATTTTACTTACTGTTTCGCCGGAGATGGCTGCCTGATGGAAGGAATTTCCCACGAGGCCTGCTCCCTGGCGGGAACCCTGGGCCTGGGTAAGCTGGTGGTCTTCTACGACGACAATGGCATCTCCATCGACGGCAAGGTCGAGGGCTGGTTCACGGACGATACGCCCGGGCGTTTTCGCGCCTACGGCTGGCATGTCATCGCGGATGTGGACGGCCACGACAGTCAGGCCATCGATACCGCCATCCGCGCGGCCCGCGAAGTCACGGATACACCCTCCCTGGTCTGTTGCAAGACCGTGATTGGTTTCGGCGCGCCCAATGCCTGCGGTAGTCACAGCGTCCACGGTGCACCGCTGGGGGATGACGAGATTCAGGCGACTCGTGAGTTTCTCAAGTGGGAGCATGCGCCGTTTGAGGTCCCCGAGGCGATCTACCGGGGGTGGGATGCCCGCGAGGCGGGAGTGGCCGCCGAGGACGCCTGGCGGCAGGTGCTGGCGGATTACCGCCGCGCCCACCCCGAACTGGCGGCGGAGTTCGAACGCCGAATGAGGGGTAAGCTGCCGCGCACGTTCGGAGAACATGCCGACGAGCTCCTGCGCAAGGCGGCCGACGCCGGCGAAACCGTGGCCAGCCGCAAGGCCTCGCAACAGGCCCTGGAGGGGTTCGGCCCGTACCTGCCGGAACTCATTGGCGGCTCCGCTGACCTGACCGGCTCCAACAATACCAAGTGGTCCGGGTGTACCCCTGTGACGGCGCGCGACGGCGATGGCAACTACGTCTTCTACGGTGTGCGGGAATTTGCCATGACGGCCATCCAGAGCGGGCTGGCGCTCCACGGCGGGTTTATTCCCTACGGAGGCACCTTCCTGGTTTTCTCGGATTATGCCCGCAATGCGGTACGTATGGCAGCGCTGATGGGACAGCGCAATGTGCTCGTCTACACCCATGATTCCATAGGCTTGGGCGAGGATGGACCCACGCATCAGCCCATAGAACACCTCCCCGCGCTGCGGATGATTCCCAACCTGAGTCTTTGGCGGCCCTGCGACGCGGTTGAGACGGTGGTCGCCTGGCGTGCCGCCCTGGAGCGAAAGGAGGGCCCGACGGCGCTCGTATTGAGCCGCCAGGGCCTTCCTCACCAGGAGCGCACCAGCGGGCAGCTGGAGGCCATCCGGCGTGGGGGTTACATTCTGCGGGACTGTGACGCCACGCCGGAGTTGCTGCTGATCGCCACCGGGGCGGAAGTGGCTCTGGCCGTGGAGGCCTGGGACCAGCTGCGCGCCGACGGTGTGCCCGCGCGGGTTGTCTCCATGCCGGCGGTGGATGTGTTCGAGGCGCAGGACGCGGAGTACCGGGAGGCCGTTATGCCTCAGGCCTGCACCCGACGCGTTGCCGTTGAGGCCGCTGCCGCTGAATACTGGTACCGGTTTGTCGGCCCCCAGGGTCGCGTCGTGGGCATGACCGGTTTCGGCGAGTCCGCGCCGGCGGGCGATCTGTTCGCGTACTACGGCTTTACCACCGAGAACGTCCTCGCCCAGGCGCGCACCGTACTGGGGAGTTGATGTGCTGCGCCTGGCGATCAACGGCTACGGCCGGATCGGGCGCTGCATCCTCCGGGCGCTGCACGAAGGTGCGCGCAGGGACCGCATGGCCATCGTGGCGATCAATGAGCCCGCCGACCTGGAGAGCATCGCCTATCTCACCCGCTACGACTCAACCCACGGCCCGTTCCCGGGTGCCGTGAGCGTGGATGGGCGCGATCTGCTGGTCGACGGTGACCGCATCAGCGTCAGCCATGCCCGGGACGCGGAGGGGGCGAACTGGTCGGCGCACCGGGTGGATCTGGTCCTGGAGTGCTCGGGCAGTTTTGATGAGCGGGTGGAGGCAGAGCGCCACCTGGGCGCCGGCGCACCGCGGCTGTTGATCGCCCATCCCATGCGCGATGCCTTGGACGTGGATCTCACGGTGGTCCTGGGCGTGAACGGCGCTGCCCTGGGCCCAGGGCAGCGGCTGGTCTCCAACGCCTCGTGCAGCACTAACTGCCTGCTGCCAGTGCTGCGTGTGATGCAGGATCACTTCGGCGTTGAGGCGGCAAGCGTCACCACCGTGCATTCGGTGATGAACGACCAGCCGCTGGTGGACGGCTACCACGCCCGGGACCTGCGGCGCACCCGCTCGGCACTGGGTTCCATCGTGCCCGTCTCCACCGGGCTCGCCCGCGGGATCGAGCGGTTCATGCCGGAGATGGCCGGGCGCATTCATGCCCAGCACCTGCGCGTGCCCACCCTCAATGTCTCGGCCATGGATGTGAGCCTGCAGCTGCGCGCCCGAGGCGATGTGCAGGCGCTCAACGCGCTGTTCCATGACGCCGCGGAGGGCTCGCTCGCAGGCGTTCTGGGTTACAGCGAGCAACCCCATGCCTCGTGTGATTTTAACCACGATCCGCGCTCCGGCATCGTCGACGGAACGCAGACGCGGGTCAGTGGCGATCTCGCCCACCTGATGCTCTGGTTTGATAATGAATGGGGGTTCGCCAACCGCATGCTCGACGTGGCGGAACGCTGGTGCATGGCGTGCTGAGTCCGGCCAGGCGCCAGCGCTTCGCGCTTTGGCCCGGCGAACTTTGGCCTGTGTTACCGCAACCTGGAAGGAAATGACCGATGCCCGTGCTCCGCATGACCGACCTCGATCTGGCCGGCAAGCGCGTCCTGATTCGACAAGACCTCAACGTGCCCGTCGACGCTGGCGGGCGCGTCAGCGACGACACGCGCTTGCGCGCCTGCCTGACGACGATCCGCCATGCCCTCGACGCCGGCGCGCGGGTGATGCTCATGAGCCATCTCGGTCGGCCCAAGGAGGGGGTGCCGGATCCCGCGGCTTCGCTGGCACCCGTGGCGGAGCGTCTGGGTGCGCTGCTGGGCCAGCCCGTGCGGCTGGCCACGGACTGGCTCGACGGCGTTGCCCTGGAGAACGGTGAGTTGGTGTTGTGCGAGAACGTGCGCTTTATCACCGGCGAGAAGGCCAATGACGATGCCCTGGCGCAGCGCATGGCCGCCCTGTGCGACGTCTTTGTCATGGACGCCTTCGGCACGGCCCACCGCGCCCAGGCCTCGACCCACGGCGTCGCGCGGTACGCTCCGGTGGCCTGCGCCGGCCCGCTGCTGGTCGCGGAGCTGGATGCCCTGGGCAAGGCCCTGGAGGCCCCGGAGCGTCCCATGATCGCCATCGTCGGCGGCTCCAAGGTCTCCACCAAGCTCACGGTGCTGCGATCCCTCTCCGGCGTGGTGGATCAGCTCATCGTCGGTGGCGGCATCGCCAACACCTTTATCGCCGCCGCCGGGCACCCCGTCGGCAACTCCCTGTACGAGGCGGCCTTGGTGGACGAGGCGAAGCGCCTGATGGACGCTGCCCGCGCCCGGGGTGGCGAGATTCCGGTACCCACGGACGTGGTCACTGCCAAGACTTGCGCCGAGGACGCCGAGGCCACCACCAAGGGCGTCGATCAGGTGGACGATGACGACCTGATCCTCGATATCGGCCCGCAGACCGCGGCTCACTATGCGACCCTGCTGCGGCAGGCCGGCACCGTCGTCTGGAACGGCCCCCTCGGCATGTTTGAGTTCGAGCAGTTCGGCGGCGGCACCCGTGCCGTGAGCGAGGCCATCGCCGCGAGCGACGCCTTCTCCATCGCCGGCGGTGGCGACACCCTGGCCGCCGTGGCGCGGTACGGCGTTGCTGACCGGATCTCCTACATCTCCACCGGGGGCGGGGCGTTTCTGGAGTTCCTGGAAGGTAAAGTGCTGCCGGCGGTGGCGATTCTCGAGGAACGGGCCGCCGTGTGATGCTGGGTGCTGTCGCCGCGATCGGTTTGGCAGCGGATCAGGATGTCTACGTGGCCGTACCACCATTTGAACGAAGGCACCATGTCCATCAAAGCCGGTCGTTCGGTAGCGGGGGTGTCCGGGGTGGGCGACTCGCGGAGCTCCGGCCCGCAGGCCGTCCGGCCCGAAGGGTGGTCGCAGGGATGCGGCCACCGGCGCCCAGCACAGGGATGTGCTGTAAGCCGGCCAGGCCGGAGGGACGGAAAAAGGCGAAGCGCCGGAGCCCACCCCGGACACCCCCGCTACCGAACGACCCCTCCATGATTCGTGCATATGATCCGGGCATGATCCGCCGCCAAACTGATCGCGCTGACGGTGCTGCGACGTCCGTGGCGCCCGCTATTCCCCCACCAACAACCGTTGCGCCTCCCGGTACTTGGCCGCTGTCTTGCGGATAATTTCCTCCGGCAACCGCGGGCCGGGCGCGGTCTTGTCCCAATCGAGCGTCTCCAGGTAATCCCGCACGAACTGCTTGTCGAAACTGGGGGGCGAGGTGCCGACACGGTACTCGCTCGCCGGCCAGAATCGCGAGGAGTCCGGGGTCAGGGCCTCGTCGATGAGCGTCGCTTGATCGTTCTCATCCAGGCCGAACTCGAACTTGGTATCGGCGATAATGATGCCGCGGGAGGCGGCGTAGGCGGCCGCCTCACGGTAGAGCTGCAGAGATACCGCACGCAGCCGCTCGGCCAGCGGCTGACCTAGGGCCTCCACCGTGACGTCGAAGGCGACGTTTTCATCGTGGTCGCCCACGGCGGCCTTGGTCGAGGGCGTGTAAATGGGTTCGGGCAGTTGTTCGGCCTGCCGCAGCCCATCGGGCAGGCGGATCCCGCACACCACGCCACTGCGCTGGTAGTCCTTCCAGCCCGAGCCGCTGAGGTAGCCGCGCACGATGGCCTCCACCGGCAGCGGGCGTAACCGGCGCACGACCACGGCGCGGCCCTCCACCTGGTCTCGGTCTGCCCGGTCCGGCACCGCGTCCGCCAGGGGAACGGCCGCCATATGGTTCGGAATTATGGAGCGGAGCCGGCGGAACCAGAAACTGGAGACCCGCGTCAGCACAGCGCCTTTGCCGGGCACCGGGTCCGGCAGCACGACGTCGAAGGCCGACAGCCGGTCGGTGGCGACGATCAGCAGGTGATCGTCGCCGACGGCGTAGATGTCGCGCACTTTGCCCCGCCGGACCATGGGCAGGCTCTGCAGTGTGGTCTCGTAGAGCCTCGCGGGCGGCTGCGTCATGGCAGGGGTCCACTCAGGGGCGACTGCTTGCAAATCATACCGGAACCGCCGTGGGGTCCGCCAAGGTTGCCGTAGGTCACCGGATGGCGCGATATGCCTCCAGCGCCTCCTTTCGCGACGCCGCCAGGTCCACAGTGGGCCGGGGGTAGGTGCGACCAAGGCGTACGCCCGCCTGGTGGAGGACGCCCGGCGGCGCCTGCCAAGGCGCGTGGATGTGCCGCGCCGGCAGGTGTGCGAGCTCGGGCAGCCACCGGCGCACGTAGGCGCCGTCGGGGTCAAAGCGTTGGCCCTGGCGCACGGGGTTGAAGATGCGGAAGTAGGGCGCGGCGTCGGCGCCACAGCCTTGGATCCATTGCCAGCCCATGCTGTTGTTGGCGAGATCGGCGTCCACCAGGGTATCCCAGAACCAGGCCTCGCCCAGCTGCCAAGGAACGCGCAGGTTCTTGGTAAGCAGCGAGCCCACGACCATACGCAGGCGGTTGTGCATCCAGCCGGTGGTCCAGAGCTCGCGCATGCCGGCATCCACAATGGGGATGCCAGTGCGGCCCGCGCGCCAGGCCACCAGGGCCTCTTCGGCGTGTGCGCTCCAGGGGAATGCCCGAAAGCGCGTATCGATGGGGTCGTGCGGCATGTCCGGATAATGGAACAGCAGGTGATGGCCGAATTCGCGCCAGGCGAGTTCGCTCAAATAGGTCTCGGCGTCATCGCCTTCGCCGGCCGCAGCGGCTGATTGCGTTGCCGTCCAGATTTGGCGCGGGCTGATCTCGCCGTGATGCAAGTGCGGCGACAAACCGGACGTGCCGGCAACTGCAGGCAGCTCACGGTTATTGCCGTAGCCACGCAAGCGGTCCGCCAGAAAGGTGCTCAAGCGCTGCAGGGCACCGGCCTCGCCGGGTGACCATACGGGATGAAAACCGCGGTCCCAGGGGATGCGGGGCAGCAGCGCCAGATCGGCGACGGTGACATGTTCCGGGATGCTATCCGGCCGTTGCACCTCGGGCACGCGCAGGGGCTTTGCGGGATTCACCAGCCGGCGCAGCGTGCGCCAGAACGGGGTGTAAGTCTTGTAGTGACCGCCGCTAACCTTGCCCACCTCCCAAGGCTCGCATAACAGAGCGCCGTTGTAGCTGTTCGCATTGATCCCCTCACTGTGGAGGCTCTCTTTGATGGCGCTGTCCCGCGCGGTGATGGCCGGGTCGTAGAGCCGGTTCCAGACGACCTGTTGGGCGCCCGTGTCACGGATGACGCGCCGCAGGGCGTCCAGGCTGCATGGGGCGCGCAGGGTAATCAGTGGCAGAGCGTATTCAGCCAGGCTTCGCTCCAAGGCAATCAGGCTGTGGTGCAGCCACCAGCGGCTGGCGCCGCCGGGGGGCCAGGGTTGCTCCTCTTCCGGCGCGTGAATGTAGACGGGAAGGACAGGCCCTGCCTGGGCAGCGGCGCACAGCGCTGGATTGTCTGCGAGGCGCAGGTCGCGGCGAAACCACACCACCACCGGTGTCATACGGTATGACAGCCGCGATAGCGGGCGTCGACACCATCGAGCATTTGCGCGGTGTCCCCTTCCAGGGCCGTGGTGTTGGTGGCGTTCAGGCGCCACTGCGCGGCGGCGCCGGCCAGGAATACCGGTAACCCCTCCGGCACCGCGGGTGCAGAGACCCCGCCAGGCGGCGCGTGCTGTTCGCTCCACAGCAGCAACCCCTCGGGGCCGCTGTCACGGGCCGCCGCGCTCAGCGCCTCGCCGGATACGCTCCCGGCGAGCAGCAGCGTGCGGTAGCCGCGTTCAATGGCTTCCAGCGCCAGCAGCAGCAAGGGAATGTCGTCCCCCGGGGTGTCCTGGCTGGCGATGAGCAAACGCGGACCCGTGGCCCGGCGGCTGCGGTGGTGTAAGCGGGTGGACAGCACAGTGCGCAGCCACCCGAGTAAGAATGCATGCACGGCGCGGTCGTCCGCGCTCTCGGCAGCGGCGAGGCGTCGGTGAAGGGGCGCCAGGAGGCGCCGCTGCACCTGGATCGCCGGGAATAACGACAGCGCCTCGTCGAGCACCTCGTCGAGCGTCTGGTCATCGTAGACGCTTGCCGCCGTGCGCATGTGTGTCAAAAACCCGCTCCAGACATCCTCGTCCGCCTCTGTGGTGCCTGCGCCGGTGTGGGGTTCCGGGGTGGTGGGCTCGTGCGCGTCAAGCACCTGGCGGGCCTGACTGATGGGGATACCGCGGTCGAGGAGGACAAGGATCTGTTTGATGCGGTCAATGTCGCGCTCTGTGTAGAGACGATGCCCTTTTGGTGTTCGCTCCGGGCGGATCAGTCCGTAGCGGCGCTCCCAGGCCCTCAGCGTCACCGGATTCACCCCCGTCATGGATGAAATGGTTCGTATCGGGTAAAGCCCTTTACTCAATGCGCTCACTCCTGTGGGCCGCCGCGGTGAATCGCCACGCCGATTGTACAGCTATTGTATCACTTTATTCTGCTTGTGCACCCGCCGCCGATGGTGTCCCGGTGCGCGCGCCCCTATCGGCGGTCCAGCGTCTGAAAATGCAGAGGGTAGGGGGTGCCCTCCCCGGCAGGTTGCCAGTGCTCGGCGGTGACGGTCCACAGTTCGGGGTCGAACTTCGGAAACCAGGTGTCGCCGACAAGCTCGGTGGCCACCCAAGTGAGATACAGGCGGTCCGCCCGCGGCAGAAACACGCGGTAGATCTCGGCTCCGCCGATGATCATGATCTCGGGTGCCTCTGCGGTGGCCTCCAGCGCCGCTTGCGCGTCGCCAACCACTTGGCAGCCGGGGGCCTGGAAATCGGGCTGACGGCTCATGACGATGTTCTGCCGGTGCGGTAACGGCCGGCCGATGGCTCGATAGTTACGGCGACCCATGATGACCGGTTTGCAGAGGGTCGAGCGTTTGAAGTGACGCAGATCATCGGGGATGCGCCAGGGCAGATCGTTCCCCTGGCCGATGACGTAACCCGGCGTGAGTGCGGCAATCATGGAAATCATACGAACCACGGCTCAACCACGGCGACGCCTCAACCCGCGGCCTCGGCGAACGGCCATTGACTAGACACAAACAACCCTTCCGCCGCTCGCAGCTCTTCCGCGGCTTTCGCAATACGTCACGTAGCCTATCACTTTGTCAGCCTATTCGGGCATGCGCCGATGTTCGAGTTCAACCGAAGGCCTGAGTCATGCCGACAGGAGGATCCACACCCATTCGCGAATCCTCACGGCGCTTGCCAAGCCATTAGCGATTGCGCTTGTGGTGGTGTGGTCCATTCGACCACGCTGACGTCAAGCCTCATGAAAAAGGGATGCCCTAGGCACCCCTTGCGGTGTAAAGCACGCCGACACACATGTTGCAGGTGATGAGGGGCGGCGCCATCGCGGCACTGCAATGGACACCCGACACCCTGACGCAGCGAGGGGGCTTGAGCATGCCGGCGCCAGGGATCGGTGCGAGGCCCCTTAAGGCCTACCGCTTTGACGCGGATTCGTTTTGGAGCGAAAGGGGATCACCGGTGCCACTCCCGGTCGTCGCCAGAACTGGGGGCGACCAAAGGTCGGTCTGATAACATTATCGCTTTCCCCGGGGACGGCGGGTTGCGTCCATTGCAACCCCCAGGGCCATAGAAGCACCTGGAACCAAGCGTCCATACAGTGCCGGTTCACTTCGAGTGTGAGCGTCAAAAAATCGAACGCTGATTGCTGAACCCTGGCCTCCGGCATATTCGGACCGCCTCCGTGCAATTTGATCGTGTCCTGCGTCTTGTCCATAACGAAGCCACCTATGAAGTCGCGACATACAAAAACAAGCATCATATGTGCCACTTAGTCGTGGGTCGCGTCACCGCAGTTGCCGTCCCCCCGCCTCGGGTCCGTTGCGCCGGGCAGACCGCCCGATCGCTGTTGACGGGGCGTGCGCGAAGGGGCTGCGCGCGGTTTGAGAGCTCACGCATGTGGCATGAGTGATGCTTTCATATTCAGCATGGGCGCATTACCGGTGTGAGTGGGAGGAGGCCTGCCATGGGCCTGTCGATGAAAGAACCGCGCATGAGCACGTCGCTGGGTGCGGGTGGCAGCCAGCATGTAAAACAATGTGACACTTCCGAGAACGCGCAGCCCGCGATTCGCCCGCTGGATGGAGACCAACTGATCCAGGACAACATCAAGTACATGGGCAGCTGTGGCGTTAGCGGAAATAACCGGGAACAGGGATTCCGGGCTGCCTTCCGGGACGAGGCCTCGGGTGTCGTGGCGCTCGCGCGCGACAGGGACGGTTTGCCGGCACCGATGCACCTGCTTGACGGCTTGCCCGAGGACTGGGTCCTGGAACGTTCCGACACGGGGAAAGTGGTTTCCGTGAAGGCGTCAGTTGTCGCGGGATTCGTCCGCCGGGGCCGATTCTATACCCGTGAAGAGGCCGCCCAGGCGGCTGATGACTGGCCGTACGTATTGAAGGGTTAGTGGGCCCTGAGGGTTTTTTTGCGGGATCGCTGAGCATCGACACCAGGGGGCTCACCCATGCGCACGTACCTGGCCTGTCCATCAGCGCTGCCGTCGACGACCCGGTTGCGGCCTTGTGTCTTTGCCTGATAAAGCCGTCGATCCGCGACGAGCAGCAACTCCGGCGTGTCGCTGGCATCCTCTGGGTAGACGGCAACGCCAACGCTGATGGTCATGCGAAAACAGTGGTCTTCGGCCGTGATCTCAGTCGTGGCGAGGGCATTGCGGATGTCTTCGGCGATGCGTGCCGCGCCCGCGCGCCCGGTGCCACTGAGCAGCACCTGGAACTCCTCGCCACCCCAGCGGCACGGCACATCACTGGCTCGAAGCCGCTGCCTGAGTAGCTCCGCGAATACCACCAGGGTGCGATCCCCCACCTGATGACCATAGTCATCATTGATTGCCTTAAAATAGTCGAGATCCATGGACAACACGGCAAACTCCGACGCATCCCGCAGGGCTTCCGCCTGTTTGTGCCGCAGGATCGGCTCCAGCGCCCCGCGGTTCGGCAACCCGGTCAACGCGTCGGTGGAGGCCAACTCCTGGAGGCGGCGCTCGGTTTGCTCCCGCCCCGCTTCATAGGCGTACGACAAGCCCGTGATGACGAACGCGCAGATGACCACGTTGGCGATCGCGATCACCTCCATCAGTTCACTGTGGCCGTGCATGCGATAGAAGTAGAGGGTCGCCGCCAGGGCCAGGAACACCACCGACACCGCCAGACCGCGCGCGCGCCCGAGCAGCAGGTGAGCAATGAGCGGAATCAGGAACACCCAGACAAAGATGGTCGCTGTTCCGCTGGGGGTACCGATCGCGACCATTATTGTGCCGAAAAACAGCACCAGATAGATCATCAGCCACCGCTGGGGAACGGGCGTGCGCTCGATCCAGTAGTAGAGCCAGGCCGAAAAGCCGGCGATGACGAGCTCGATGGCAGCGAGCGGGTAGACGCCACGCGAGAGGTTCAGTATGGCGAAAAACAGGCAGCCGAAAACCGTGAATACGAGCAGTGCCCGGAGTACCAACAGCCGTTGCGGGTCGAGAGGGCGTTGCTTATCCGGCATGGTCCCATCCGCCAAGATTGCCGAGTTGCGGGCCAGGGCGGTCCGTTGCCCGCGCAAGCCGGCGGCCCAGTCACCGCGATGATCAGAACGACACCCGTAAGCCAAGGGGAGCAGTGTCCGCCAGCCTGTATCCGTCGATGCTACCATGTTTCATTATTCGGGATCCCCCCATATTGATACGAGTGTTCCCCTACATTGATGCGGGTATTACCTAATACTGATGCGACCATCCGTTTTGGACGGATAGTATGCCAGCCGTGGCCGGATCCGACGGGCGGCACCGGCAGCTCTTCGTCATCCTGGCCGGATTCGGGCGGGCGCGGACGCAAGAGGCTACGCTGGCGGGACAGCATGGCACCGGCGCCCGATCCAATCCAACCCCGCACAGCGGTGGTGTTGAGGCGGTGACGCTGCCCCGGTCTTCCGGTCAGTCACACGGCGATAGGAGCCTTGATGGCCGGATGCGGATCGTACCCGTGAAACGCGAAATCCTCGAATGCGTAGTCAAATATCGACACGGGTTTGCGCTTGATCGTCAAGCGCGGTGGCGGGCGCGGTTCGCGACGAAGCTGCTCGTAGACGATATCATCGGTTAGATGGTTCCTGTAGAGATGCAGGTCGCCGAACGTGTGGATAAACTCTCCGAGTTCGAGATTGCACTGCTGGGCAATCATGTGCGTTAGAAGGGCATAACTCGCAATATTGAAAGGCACCCCCAGGAACAGGTCCGCGCTGCGTTGATAGAGCTGGCAGCTCAGCCTGCCGTTGTCCACATAAAACTGGAACAAGCAGTGACAGGGCGCAAGGGCCATCCGACCGTGGCGGACGTTGTCCTGGGGGGCGAGGCCGTCGAGGGGGAGTTCAGCGGGATTCCAGCTGCCGACAAGCAGGCGTCTCGACGTAGGGTCAGTGGCGATCAAATGAATGACTTCGCTAATCTGGTCGATGGTTTCGCCGTTTGGACCGCCCCAGGAACGCCATTGCTTGCCGTACACTGGACCGAGGTCTCCGTCCTTGGTTGCCCATTCATCCCAGATACTCACGCCGTGGGCATTCAGGTACCCGGTATTGGTATCGCCGCGCAGAAACCAAAGCAGTTCGTAAATGACCGACCTGATGTGAACCTTCTTGGTCGTCAGGAGGGGAAATCCACGCGATAAGTCGAATCTCACCTGCCGGCCGAATACCGACCGTGTGCCGACACCGGTCCGATCGCCGCGGTCGGAGCCGTTATCCAGCACATCCCGTAACAAGTCCAAGTAGGCCCTCATGGCCTCGCCCTCCAGCTCGCAAGGCGACACGCACGGTGCGCCAGCCCCGATGCGGTTGTTCCTGCGCACGCCGATATCGCGGTGGCCGCGCGTGACTCCGGGCGAGTGTGCTGCAATGTCCCCTCCCCCTTAGCGGGTCGACCGACGCCCGCGATAGGCAAGGTAGAAAAGAACACCACCAAGGATAATCATGGGAATCGAGAGCACATGCCCCATGGTAAGCCAGCCGAAGGCGAGGTAGCCGATCTGTTCATCGGGCAGGCGCACGAATTCGACGATGAAGCGGAATGACCCGTAGAGGATCAGGAACAGGGACGAGACAGCCATGGTAGGCCTGGGCTTGCGTGAGAACAGCCACAGCGCGATGAACAGAACCACCCCCTCGAGCAAGAACTGGTAGAGCTGTGAAGGGTGGCGCGGATCCGGCCCCATGGGTGGATAGACCATGGCCCAGGGCAGGTCGCTTGTGCGTCCCCACAGTTCGCCGTTGATGAAGTTGCCGATCCGTCCTGCGCCCAGGCCAATCGGGACCAGCGGTGCCGTGAAGTCGGCGAGGCGCAGAAAACCGCAGCCCCGGCGCCAGCTGTATAGCCACAGCGCAGCCAGCACGCCCAGCAGCCCGCCATGGAAGCTCATGCCGCCTTCCCAGATGCGGATCAGCGCCAGCGGGTCGGTGGCGAGCAGGTTGGGGTCATAAAATACGACGTAACCGATGCGCCCGCCGAGGATGGCGCCGAGGGCGCCGAATACGAGCAGGTCTTCCATGTGTTCGGGGCGGATGGGGCTGTCGTCGCGGCGTGCGCGCCAGCGGCCGAGGAGCCAGGCGCCGAGAAAGCCCACCAGGTACATAAGCCCGTACCAGTGGATGGCGATGGGGCCCAGATTGATGGCGACCGGGTCAATGTCAGGATAGGTCAACATGATTTGCGATGGTACCTATGCAATCGGAACTCCGCACGTCCTCATCGAGGGCCGTGGGCCGTGTGTCCAATGGGGGAGCGTGTGCTGTTAGCAAGACTACGGCGTACTCCATGCCGGGGCCACGCGCATGAAAAAGGCTTTCAGGTATCGAGTCTCCGGAATGGCTGGATGTTCCGGGTGGTCGGGCGCTTGGCCGCCGCGCTCGACGAGCTGCAGAGAACGGTCGACGTGGCGGGACGCGGCGAGAACTTCTTTGAGCAAGGCGCTCTCCTCCACGTGGGCGGAGCAGGAGGCGGTGATCAGGGTGCCGTCTTTCTCCAGGACCTGTAGGGCGAGCTGATTGAGGCGCCGATAGCCCGCCAGCCCGGCCTTTAGGTCTTTTTTGCGCTTGACGAAGGCCGGCGGGTCCAGGATGACGGTGTTGAAGCGTTCGCCTTCCTGCCGCAGGGCGCGGAGCGCTTCGAAGGCATCGCCTTCGATGGCGGTTACCTGCTCGGCCAGTCCGTTGCGCTTGGCGTTGGTCGCCAGCGCGTCCAGGGCCTGGGAGGCGCTGTCAACGGCGGTCAGTTGCCGCGCGCCAGCGGCCAGGGCCTGCAGGCCCCAGGCGCCGGCGTAGCTGAATACGTCCAGTACGCGCCCCCCGGCGACGTGGGGGGCAAGACGGGCGCGGTTGGCCCGGTGGTCGAAGTACCAGCCGGTTTTCTGCCCGGAGGTGGCGGGTACCTGGAAGGCAAGGTCGTTCTCGACGATGTCCAACTCATCGGGGCCGTTGCCGCCCACCCATTCCACGCGGGGATCAAGGCCTTCCAGGCCGCGCACGGGGCTGTCGCCGCGGATCAGGATATGTGCCGGACGAACCACCCGTTGCAGGGCGTCCACGATCGCCTCCTGGGCCCGGTCCATGCCGGCGGTATTGGGCTGGACCACGCAGGTGTCGCCGTAACGGTCGATCGCCAGTCCCGAGAGCCCGTCGCCGTCGCCGTGCACCAGGCGGTAATGGGGTGTGGGGAAATGCCGCTCGCGCAGCGCCAGGGCCATGTTGAGGCGGTGCACCAGCAATGACGTGTCCAGGTTCCGCTCGGCATCACGGCTGATCAGGCGCGCGCACAGCAGCGAGTTCGGGTTGACGTAGGCGCTTCCCAGTGCGCGGCCGCTGTGGTCGCGCAGGATGACTTGGTCGCCTGGCGTGAACGCCTTGAGCGGGGAGCGTGCACGGTCGATCTCGTTGCTGAACACCCAGAGATGCCCCGCCCGGAGGCGACGCTCCTCGCCGCGTTTCATGAACAAGGGTGAAGGTGTCTGGGTCATGGGCCGCTTCCCCCTGGCTGGTCAGGCTCGAGAGTCTAACAGCACAGCAAGCGGGTACGCCTTAGGGCCTTGCTGGTCGGAGGGCCTGGGGGGTGCCGGCGTATGCTGCTATGCTGACATCCGCCATGGGTTCCGCAGTGTGCCCGCGCCCCTTGTGAATCCGGGTGCTGGCGCTAAAATTCTCGGCCCGCAATGACCTGCCCCTGACTGGAGACTGGTTCGTGTCTGTTGCTGCGAAATGTTGCGCCATTGTCGCTCTGATGGTTTGGCTGCTCTGCGGTGGCGCCATGGCTCAAGAGCGGTACATCAGCGACGAGCTGGCCCTGGATCTGCGTAGCGGTCCGGGTAACCAGTATCGTATACAGCGCATGGTTCCCGCAGGCACGCCCGTGGAGGTACTGGGTGAGGACTCGGGCTGGACCCAAGTCCGGTTGGACAATGGACTTGAGGGCTGGGTGTTGACACGCCTGCTCTCGGATCAGCCCAGTGCCCGTGCCCGGCTCAGTCGCGCTGAGAGCGCGCTGGAGAATGTCCAGAGCGACAATCGGGAACTGGAGACAAGTCTCGCCGAGGCCCGTGAGCGCGTCGACGAGCTGGAGGGCCGACTTGCCACCTCCGTGGCTGAGCGCGAGACCCTTGAGCAGCGGATCGAGCAGGCCGAACAGGGTCTGGATCTCTACCAGGAAAATGAGGACCTTAAAAAGCAGGTCATCGATTTGCAGCGCACGATTCAGGATCTCGAGCACGAGCGTGAGCGCTTGCGCGAGCGCGACGACCAACGCTGGTTCGTGGCCGGCGCGTCGGTGCTGGCGGCGGGGATCTTCGCCGGTCTGATCCTGCCGCGACTGCGCTGGCGTCGACGATCCAGCTGGAGCAGCGGTCGACTCTAGCGGGACGCTAGACGGCATCGGGCCGCGGATCGTCCGTATTCACCGGTTTGCCCCCCGGCGTGCGTTTATCCAGAATCCATCCTTGAAGCCGACGCCCTGAACATTGGTGCCAGGCCGCTCGTCCTTCCGGGGTGGGGAGGTCCGGCGTCGCTAGCTCTGGCGCCGCTCCAGATCGGGCAATAGAACGGGAGATTCGCCCATGTCACAACAGCCGCCCAGGCTCATGCAGATGCTCGAGGAGCTCATCGCCTTGCCATCGGTGAGCAGCGTCAACCCGATGCTGGACCAGGGGAATCGGGCGGTGGTTGATCGCCTCGCGGAATGGCTGGATGGTCTCGGGTTCGGTGTTGAGATCCAGCCCGTGCCGGGCGAGCAGACAAAGGCGAATCTCATCGCCACTCTGGGCCGCGGTGAGGGCGGTCTGGTGCTTGCCGGTCACACCGACACGGTGCCCTACGACGAGACAGGCTGGCAGACGGACCCTTTCTTACTGACCGCGCGTGCTGGGCGGCTTTACGGGTTGGGCACGGCGGATATGAAGTCCTTCCTGGGCTTGATCGTAGAGGCGGTGCGGGACCTGCGCCCGGAGGATTTGCAGCAACCCCTGGTGGTGCTGGCAACCGCTGACGAGGAGAGTGGTATGACCGGCGCCAAGGCGTTGGTGGATGCCGAGCGTCGCCTGGGCCGTCACGCCGTGATCGGTGAGCCGACCGGTTTGCAGCCGGTCCATCTGCACAAGGGCATGATGATGGAGGCGATCCGGGTGCGGGGGCATTCCGGGCATTCCAGTGACCCGGCCCTTGGCAATAGCGCGCTGGAGGGGATGCACCGGGTGCTGAACGACGTGCTGGCCTGGCGTCAGCAGCTGCAGTCGCGCAACGTCGACAAGCGCTTCCAGGTGCCCGTGCCCACGCTCAATCTGGGCTATATCCACGGTGGCGACAATCCGAACCGGATCTGTGCGCACTGCGAGCTGCATATCGACATCCGACCCTTGCCCGGCATGAGTCTAGAGGAGCTGCGGGGCATCCTGGCGCAACGCCTGCCCCGCGTCCTCGGGGAAACCGGGCTGGATGTGGAGATGGAATCGCTGTTCCCGGGACTGCCCCCCATGGAAACGCCGGTTGACGCGGCCATCGTACAGGCCGCCGAGGAGATGACCGGCGCGCGGTCACGGGCCGTGGCGTTCGGGACCGAAGGGCCGTATTTCAGCGAGTTGGGTATGGATGTGGTGGTACTCGGGCCAGGAGATATCGATCAGGCGCACCAGCCGAATGAGTATCTTGACGTGGACCGGCTGCAGCCGACGGTGGAATTGCTGCGCCAGCTGATTCGCCGCTTTTGCGTCGCTGGCGGAGGCCAGGCGCATGGCGCGTGACACTGCTGCCTTCGTCCAGTGGTTCCGGCGCAGCTCGCCGTACATCAACGCCCACCGCGGACGCACAATGGTGGTCAGTGTCGGCGGCGGTGCCTTGCGAGGCGAGCGGGCGGCGGCGCTCCTGCAGGATATCGCCCTGCTCAACAGCCTCGGCGTTCGCGTGGTGCTGGTGCCGGGTGCCCGGCCTCAGATTGAGGAACGCCTGCGGCTGCGAAACGTGGAGCTGCGCTACCACGGTGACTACCGCATTACCGACGCCGCGGCGCTCGAGGCGGTCAAGGAAGCCGTGGGCGCCCTGCGGGTAGAAATCGAGGCACTGCTGTCCATGGGCCTGGCCAATTCGCCCATGGCTGGGTTCCGCTTGCGCGTCGCCTCCGGAAATTTCGTCACGGCCAAACCACTCGGCGTGCGCGACGGCGTCGACTACCAGCACACGGGTGAAGTCCGCCGCATAGACACCACTGCCATTCGCGAGCGCCTCGCCGCCGGTAATATCGTGCTCGTCCTGCCCCTGGGGTGCTCCCCCACGGGGGAGGTGTTCAATCTGGTCGCCGAGGACGTGGCGTTGTGTTCGGCCACCGCGCTCGCGGCGGACAAGCTGCTTTATCTCACCGACGGCGACGTGCTGCTCGACGAGGCCGGCGAGTTGATCCGCGAGTTGGACCTCCAAGAGGCCGGATGGCACCTGGAGGCCTTGCGGAGGCAATGCGACGGTACCGCACGGCTGCGCCTTTTGGATGCGGCGGTGCGTGCGTGTCGCCAGGGCGTGCAACGCGTACATCTGGTTAATCGCGAGCGCGACGGCGGGCTGCTGCTGGAGCTGTTTACCCGCGACGGCGTCGGCACGCTGGTCGCCGGTGATCCGTTTGAATCGCTGCGACCCGCCACCGCGGACGATGTGGGGGGGATTCTGCGGTTGATCGAGCCGCTGGAGCGCGAAGGGGTGCTGGTGCGTCGCTCCCGGGAAGAACTGGAGACGCGCATTGGTGACTACCTGGTGGTGGAACGTGACGGCATGATTATCGCCACCGCGGCGCTGTCCCCCCATCGCAGCGCCGGCATGGCCGAGCTGGAATGTTTCGTCATCCACCCCGAGTACCGAGGAGGCAACCGGGGCGATACGCTATTGCGCCATGTGGAGCGGGAGGCCCGCACGCGGGGTCTGGAGCACCTGTTCGTGCTGACGACGCGCACTGCCCATTGGTTCAGGGAGCGGGGATTCGAGCCTGCCCGGCTGCAGGATCTCCCGGTGGAGCGACAGTCACTGTATAATCTGAAACGCCGGTCCCAGGTTTTTATCAAGGCACTGCGGCTCGGGGAGTAGGTCGGCGTTTTCGCAAGGCAACGGGGACGATCCCGCGCGGTCAGGCAATGGGCTTAGGTCTCGTCGTCGGTCAATTCCCGGGGTAGCTCATCGCGGATCTCCTCCTCGGTTGCATCTGGCACCGGGTCGGAAGGCAGTGGTTGCTTGCCCTCGGGGGGTGCCTCGGCCGGTTCAGTCCTGGAGCCCGGTCGGTTGCCGCCCATGCTCGCGAGTTCCCCCAAGGCGTCGAGCGCCTTGCGGCTGCCGTTATCCGCAGCCCGGCGGATCCAGCTCAGCGCCCGCTCTTCGTCACGGCTGACGCCCAGGCCCTCGTAGTACATGTAGCCGATCGTGTATTGGGCGTCGGGGTTGCCGGCGTCGGCTTCTGTGATCAGGCGTTCGAAGGCCTCACCGTAATCACCGCTCAGGTAGGCGTCTCGGCCCTGTTTGAATCGCTCGGAATCGCCAGGCGCACCCGTTCCGGCGCACGCGGTGAGGAGCATGGCGGCCATAAGCGCCATGAACAGCTTTTGCATCCGTGTCATCTCCCGTTGAGTTGTATCCTGCCTGGGGCATCGAGCGTCGCATAGGCGCGTCAGGGGAGCTTGGCCGCCAGTGTGACGCCATCGCCGATGGGTACCACACTGACATCGACCCGTGGATCCTCCGCCAGGCGTTGATTGAAACGCCGCAGGGCCTGGGTGCTGGGCCGGTCGTCGTTGGGGTCCGCCACCGCGCCTGACCAGAGGACATTGTCCACGGCGATCAGGCCGCCCGGGCGAATCAGCTCCAGAGCAAGCTCATAATAGACGGTGTAGTTTTCCTTGTCCGCGTCGAGAAATGCGAAATCGAACGTTCCCGTTCCGTATTCTTCCAACAAGGCCCTGAGTCCGTCGGCTGCGTCTTCGAGCCGCAGCTCGATGCGATCGGCAACGCCGGCCTCCTGCCAGAATCGGCGGGCGTCGGCTGTGCTGTGCGGATCCTTGTCCAGCGTGATAAGCCGTCCGTCCGGTGGTAATGCCTGGGCAACCGCCAGTGCCGAATAGCCGGTAAAGGTGCCTACCTCAAGCGCGCGGCGCACACCCATGGCACGCGCCAGAACGCGCATGAAGCGTGCCTGCTCCAGGCCAATGCGCATCTGCGGCGCCTCGTATTGAGCCGTGCGTGCGCACAACCGTTGCTCGACCTGGGTCTCAGCCGGCACGATTGAGAGCAGGTAGTCATGGAGCGTTGAATCCAGCTGTAATGTTTGTTCGGTCATGTGACGGTACTTGGCGCTGGTAATGGCGCACGCGGTCTGGCCCGGGAAGGCGATATGTGACGGCTGCGGCAGAAAACTAGCCGAAACAGCGCGAAGCTAGCATGATAGCAATCTCAGCGCATGGCAGCATCCAAGAGCGAATTCCAGTATGGAGTCCACGGACTTGCCGCGGGGTCGGCCCTTGCGGGTTCTGCAAATCACAGACACCCACCTGTATGGGGATAGCGGGCGGTTGGCCGGTGTGGATACGGAGGCGACATGCCGCGCCGTCATCGATGCTGTGCGTCAGCGCGCCGCGTGTACTGACCTGCTATTGCTCACTGGCGATCTGGTTCACGACGGTGCCACGGAAACGGATGCCGCCTACCGGGAGGCGAAGCGGCAATTCGATGGGCTGGGTGTGCCGGGGTTGGTGATTCCCGGCAATCATGACGATGCCGAGCGACTGGCGCGCGTATTCCGCAACGGCCCGGTGCAGCGCCGCGATCATTTCATTGCCGGGGACTGGCTGTTCCTCATGCTGGATTCCACGGTGCCGGGGACCACCGGCGGCCATCTGTCCGCCGAGCGGCTTGTGCGCCTGGACAGATGCCTCGCTGCGTACCCGGACCGGCACGCGGTGGTGTGTCTGCACCACCAGCCGTTGCCCGTGGGCTGTGGCTGGATCGACCGGATCGGGCTCGATAATGCCGATGCCTTGTTCGAGGTCTTGGACCGGCACACTCCGGTGCGCGCGCTGATCTGGGGGCATGTGCACCAGGAGTTTGACAGCTGGCGGGGCAGCGTCAGATTGCTGGCGAGCCCGAGTACCTGTGTTCAGTTTCAGCCGCAAAGCGATGACTTCCGTATCGATCCACGCCCGCCTGGATACCGTTGGCTGGTGCTAAGTCCTGATGGCAGCGTACAAACCGGCGTTGAGCGACTGAACGAGGTGCCCGCCGGGCTGGACCTCGGCGTGGCGGGGTATTGACGGCGGCAATTGGTGGGGTGTAACACCCAGCCGCCCGTTGGGTGGTTGGTGGATGCCGGCCCGGTAGCAGGGTGGGCGCGCGCGGGCGAATGGAGGGCGTATGTGCGCAAGGGAAGCGCGGCGTCAGGACGCCGGAGTTGAAGTCGAGCGGCTGAAGCGGGAGCTGGCTGCCGTGCAGCAACGCCTGGAGGAGGAGGTTGCCTACTATCGGGCCCAGACGGAAACGACTCGGCAGCGTGTGCAGGGTGAGCAGCTCCGGGTTCATGCCCAGGAGGTTGCCCGTCGCCGTGAAGTGGAGGATGAGCTTGCGCGAACCCAGAGCGAATTGCGCCAGGTGCGGGAGCAGGCCGAACGCCTGCGACGACGGCACGAGGAGCTCGATCGGCAGTATCAGCTACTGGAGGCTTCGGCCCGTCTGAATGCCGAGGAGCAGGTGGCCCAGACGCGGATCGCCGCCAGAGATGCCTGGCAGAGCGCCGAAGAGGAACTCGCAGCCATGGAAGCCGAGCTGTCGGAGGCGCGGCGTGGCCTGGCGCAGGAGCAGGAGCGCTCCAGGCAGCTGGAGGAGACCCTGGGGAGTATGCAGAGCCTGGAAGGGGCGGGCGAAGAGGATCGACAGGCGGCGTTGCTGGGGGAAGTGACGGCCCTGAAGAAAGCCCTGAACCTCTCCGAGCGCGGGCGCCAGCAGGCCCATAAGCGCGCAGTGAGTCTCGCCGAAAAACTCGTCACGATGCAGGCCGAGCCGCAGGTCCCGAACAGGCCTGCCTTCAGCCGTGGCCGGACTGGGCACTCGGGCGGCACCAGCAACCCGGTCCAGGTGGACCTCAGCGAAGCCAATGCGGTGCTCAGTGGCGCGCAGGCGTCATCTGCTGCGGAGAGTGGCAACACGGCCGAGGCCGATGCGTGGGCCGGGAGTCCGTTTGCCTTCGATGCGGATCTCGCCGATGAGTTCCGCCTGATTCAGGCCGATACCTCGCTGGATCGGCACAAACTCGAGCGCTTGCAGCAGCAGGTGGAAGCAGAGGATCGGCGACAAGCCGAGGAGCACCGCCGCCACGTGGCCGCGTCGCGGCCAAAACCGGCTGTGGTTGCTGAGGCTGAGTTGCAGCAGGCGCGCTTGGGCTCGACGGGTGCGAGCGCACCAGTGCCCCGTCAGCCGCGGGTTCAGGAGAGGAGGTCGCGACAAGCGGTGGTGCGCCGGCGAAGCCACTGGCCGGCGGTTGCTGCACTCCTGACCGTGTTGGGCGCGCTCGGCGCTGGCAGCGCCTGGTATCTCGGAGTCATGTCTTAACGGTCTTCAACGGTGCCCCGACCAGGCTCGTCTGGGGTTGCGTCAGATCTCGATCATCTCGAAGTCTTCCTTGCCCGCACCGCACTCGGGGCAGGTGAAGCTCTCGGGGATGTCTTCCCAGCGCGTGCCTGCTGCAATGCCCTCCTCGGGCAGGCCGTCTTCTTCTTCGTAGATCCAGCCACAGACCACGCACATGTAAGACTTGTATTCCATTGCTGTCGCCCTGATGCTTGGGTGAGGGGCGCATACTCTACCCGGTCCGGCATCTTGCTCCAATCCCGGGCGAGGTGCAGGGCACTGCGCGAGGTGAACCATGGCAGAGGCGAGCGCCATCCGGGGGCTGTACGCGATCACCGACGCCAGGCTGCAGCCGCCCGATCATCTGTTGGCCCGTGTGGAATCGGTGCTCCGTGGTGGTGCGGCCGTCTTGCAATATCGCGACAAGGGTGGGGACCTCGCCCTCCGCGCTCGAGAGGCGGCGGCGTTGCAAGCGTTGTGCCGGGATTACGATGTGCTGTTCGTCGTCAACGACGACGTGGCGCTGGCCGCTGACATCGGGGCGGGGGCGGTGCACCTCGGAGCGGGTGATGCCCCGCTCGCGGCCGCGCGCGCCCGACTCGGGCGGGGGGTGCTCCTCGGCGTCTCCTGTAACGGCTCGCTGGAGCGGGCCGATCGACTGGCGGCCGCCGGCGCCGACTACCTCGCATTCGGTCGCGTGTACCCGTCGCCCACGAAACCACATGCGCCGCCCGTGAGCTGGGAGGCGTTGGCGACGGCGGTCTCCCGTTATACCCAGCCGGTGGTGGCCATCGGAGGCATTTCGCCGGACAATGCGGCGCCGCTGGTGACGCTGGGGGTCGATGCCCTGGCGGTGATCAGCGGTGTCTTCGCCGCCGCGGATCCCCAGATTGCGGCTTGCCGGATTGCGGCGTTGTACCAGCGGGAACCGTAGGCCCGATCCGATGCCTGATACACTGACCTCCCGGGGGCGCCTGCCCTTGGCAAGCGGGCCGGCTGACCTGGGTCCGATGATTCGCCGTTTAATGCTGCAGCGCGGGAGGAAGACAAGCCCATGAAACACTCCGAGACCCTGTTTGCGGCCGCTAGCCAGCACATTCCCGGGGGGGTGAACTCGCCGGTGCGCGCCTTCCGCGGTGTCGGGGGCACGCCGGTATTCATGCGACGCGCCCAGGGCCCTTACCTCTACGACGAAGACTACCAGCGCTACATCGACTATGTCGGCTCCTGGGGGCCCATGATCCTCGGGCATGCGCATCCGGAAGTGGTAGAGGCCGTGCAGCAGGCCGCGGCGCACGGCTTGAGTTTCGGTGCGCCGACCGAGGCCGAGACGCGCATGGCGCAGCAGATCAAGGCCCATGTCCCGTCCATGGAGATGCTGCGCATGGTCAGCTCCGGCACGGAAGCGACGATGAGTGCCCTGCGCCTGGCGCGCGGCTATACCGGCCGTGACAAGGTGATCAAGTTCCAGGGCAACTACCATGGCCACGTGGACGCACTGCTGGTGAAAGCCGGCTCCGGGGCGCTGACCCTGGGCAACCCCACCTCGCCCGGTGTGCCGGCGGCGGTGGTCGCCGACACCATCACGCTCACTTACAATGATCTGGACTCCGTGAAGGCGGCATTTCAGGCATACGGTGACGGCATCGCGGCCGTCATCCTGGAGCCCGTTGCCGGCAACATGAATCTGGTACCGGCGGAGGCGGAATTCCTTGAGGGCATTCGAGCGCACTGCACCCGCAACGGTAGCGTCCTGATTTTCGACGAGGTCATGTCCGGGTTCCGTGTGCATCTGGGCGGCGCCCAGACCCGGTACGGCGTGACGCCCGATCTGACCTGTCTCGGCAAGGTTGTCGGCGGCGGCATGCCCGTCGGGGCGTTCGGTGGGCGCCGGGAGATCATGGAACAGTTGTCCCCCCTGGGCCCGGTCTATCAGGCCGGCACGCTATCGGGGAATCCCGTGGCCATGGCGGCGGGGCTGAAGACCCTGGAAGTGCTCTCGCGGCCGGGCACCTTCGAGGCGTTGGAAACCAGCACGCGTACCCTGGCCGAGGGGTTGCGGGAACGGGCAGGGCAGACCGGGATTGCGCTCCAGGTCAACCAGATGGGCAGCATGCTGGGCCTGTTCTTTACGGAGGATGGCCCGGTGCGGACCTATCAGCAGGTGGTGGACAGCGACACGGCGCGTTACGGGCGCTTCTTTCATGGCATGCTGGAGTACGGGGTGTATATGGCGCCGGCGGCGTTCGAGGCGAGCTTCGTCTCCACCGCCCATGACGACGGTGTCATTGAGCTGACGCTGGATATGGCGGCGAAGGTGTTTCAGCAGCTGCGGGGGTGATTCCGCGGTTCACGGCAGGCAGAGCTGCGGGAGCAACGCTCGCAGCGCAAGCAGACGGTCCATGGGGTTGTCCATGGCCAGGAGCTGCTGTTTGCGTCCCAGTGTGATCGGCATAGCCTCCGCCAGGCGCCCGCTGAGCCACTCGGCGTCCTGATCGTTGCGGGTACAGTGATCGTAGCCCAGCTCGCTCATGGCCATGATGCGCTCCAGGAGCATGGTGATGTCCTCGGGTTGCGGGGGTAGCGGCGCGGTTGCCGCTGACGGCGCCACATGGACCTCCGCCAGGCGCAGCCGGTCAGGTGCCAGCCAGGTGCGGCTGATGCGAAATCGCTCGGTGCCCAGGGCGAGAATACCCAGCAGCCCGTCCTGCCCCTGCTCCCAGTCCACGATGTGCGCCAGCGTGCCCAGCAGATGCGGCGTGGCCGCTTCTCCCACTTCGCTCCCCTCACGAATCAGGCACACGCCGAAGGTGGTGTCCTGACGCAGGCAGCGGCTGACCATGTCCACGTAGCGCGCCTCGAAGATGCGCAGCGGCAGCGGGCCACCGGGGAACAACACCGTTCTGAGGGGAAATATGGGCACCGCGTCCCGGACCACCGGCTGCTGCAGCGTCACTGCGTGGGTCCCCGTGCCTCGCCCCAGCGTGGCATGAGATCCTGGGAGATATGCAAGTGGTCGAGGATGCGGGCGACGACAAAATCCACGAGATCCTCGATGCGCTGGGGCTGATGGTAAAAACCAGGGTTTGGCGGCATGATCGTGGCCCCGGCGCGGCTCAGCCGCAGCATATTCTCCAGGTGGATGGTGGAGAACGGCATCTCCCGTGGAGCGAGGATCAGGTCGCCGCGTTCCTTGAGGACGACATCTGCCGAGCGTTCGATGAGATTGTTGCTGGTGCCGGCGGCCAGGGCTGCCAGCGTGCCCGTGGTGCAGGGGCAGATGACCATGCGCCGCGGTGCGCCGGAACCGGAGGCGCAGGCGGCGGTCCACTCGTTTTGCCCGAGCACGCGCAGTTGTCCATCGTGGGCGCCGTAGCGCTGCGTGAGCAGGCGTTCGGCGTCACGGTTGCGGCCCGGGAGCTGTTCGTTGGTTTCCGTGCCGATGACCACGCGGGCCGGATCCGAGATGAGCAGTTGCACCGGCCGATCCGCGGCCAGCAGGCAGGCCAGCAACCGGAAGCCGTACTGCGCACCGGATGCGCCGGTGAACGCCAGGGTTACGCCGTGCTCGCGCAGCCTCATGATCCGCAGTGCTCCACTGGCAATTGGTGATACGCGGCCAGGGCATCCAGGAGCTTGTTGTGGATGCCGCCAAAGCTGCCGTTGCTCATGACGACGATGGTATCGCCCGGTCGCGCCGCGTCGACGATGTGCATCACCAGGGTATCCAGCTCCGTGGCCCAGGCTGTGGGCATCGGCATGGCGTCGAGCAGCTCGCTGACCGACCAGTCGATCCCCGGCGGCTGAAACAAAAAGGCGGCGTCCGCCGCTGCCATGGCCGTCGGAATAGCGCGCCGCTGGGTGCCCAGGCGCATGGTGTTCGACCGCGGTTCCAGCACGGCGAGCAAGCGGCCCGGCCGAGCCGGCTTAAGCGCCTCCAGCGTGGCGCGAATGGCTGTCGGGTGGTGGGCGAAATCATCCAGCACCTGGATGCCGTTGACCTCCCCGCGCAGCTCCTGGCGTCGGCGCAAGCCCCGAAACCCGGCCAGCGATTTCAGCCCCTGATCGAGCGGTACCCCCGCGTGACGCGCGGCGAGCAGCGCGGCCAGGGCGTTGGATGCGTTGTGGCGGCCGTGAAGTGACCACCGCATCGGGGCGTGGAGGACTTCCCCTTGGGCTACCGCGTAGCCGCCATCCGCGGCTTGCAGGTGCCAGCCGGCGGGGTCATCCAATGCTTCCAGCTCACTCCAGCAGCCCATATCCAGCACGGGGCGCACGCCGGGATGCTGCACCGGGGCGATGATGCGGCCACTCGGCGGGACGGTGCGCACCAGGTGGTGGAACTGGCGCTGGATGGCTGCGAGATCGGGGAAGATGTCCGCGTGGTCGAACTCCAGATTGTTGATCACCAGTGTCTGTGGCCGGAAGTGGACGAATTTGGAGCGCTTATCGAAAAAGGCGCTATCGTATTCATCCGCTTCGACGACAAAAAACGGGCCGCCGCCCAGCCGTGCGGAGACATCGAAATTCCCGGGGACGCCCCCGATGAGAAACCCAGGCTCCAGCCCCGCGTTTTCCAGCAGCCAGGCCAGGATTCCGGCCGTGGTGGTCTTGCCGTGGGTGCCGCTAATGGCCAGGACCCAGCGGCCCCGCAGTAGGTGGTCGGCAAGCCACTGCGGTCCAGAGGTATACGCAATGCGGCGGTCCAGCACGGACTCAACCAGAGGATGGCCGCGGGAGAGGACGTTGCCGATGATGACACAATCCGGCGCCGGCTCCAGCTGTCCCGGATCATCGTCTGCCTCAACGGCAATGCCCTGGGTGGCCAGCAGGTCGCTCATGGGAGGGTAGACGCCCCGGTCGGAACCGCTCACGTGATGCCCGGCCTCCCGCGCGAGCAGCGCCAGGCTGCCCATGAACGTGCCGCAAATGCCCAGAATGTGTACGTGCATCGGGGAGCGTGCCTCCGTGGCATTGGGTGCATCAAGCCTGGGCGTCATGAGGTGCCTGTGGCGCGCCGGCAAAAATAGCTCGTCGCCGCCCGTGTTAGAGGCTACCGGAGCTGTCATGCCTTGGGTAGAGCGCCCGCAAGGGCGGGCTCAGCGGCCGGTGACCAGCAGTGACAGCATGGTATAGACAACCGCCACCAGCACACCTCCGGCCAAGGGCAGGTTCAGCGCATGGCGGAAGATATGCCCCTTGATGGCGATGCTCCACAGCCACAGAATCAGCAGCGCCAACTGGAGGGCCGGCGAATCACCATCGGCGGTCGCGAGCAACAGCGGTGCCGCCGGCAGGAGCACCACCAGGTCGGTGCCAAACAGCGCGGACGCCGTTTGTACAAACCGCGCTGTGCCGCCACGCAGGCTTAGCGCCAGCCACGTGAACAGCAGGGCGAAGCCCGTCGCCAGGGTGACCTCCACCGCCACCATGCCTTCCGGGACCAGTTGGTCGAGCAGCAGCACACTGGCGGTCCAGCCCAGCGCGACCAGCGCCGCCAACAGGCCAGCGGCAGCGGGAAGGGCCTGCGGTCCTTCCTGAAACAGACAAATACGGATCAGGGTGTGGACAAGTTGCATCATTGCGGTTCCCGGTTGACGTCTTTTCGGCGACCTTCTCACGGGCCGTCTGCAGTGTTCGCGGGCGGTGTCCCGGAATCGTGCCGGCCTTTGCTCAAGAGCGTAGCCGCTAATGGCTTGACCGGCCGGATTTCGACAAGGCTGCGGTTTGAGCTATCCTTGCGGCGCTTCCAGTGTCTGCGGGGCTACCACTCATGCTCGCGACGCTGCCATGCTAAGGTCGTACGTGGGATGCCTGAGCTTGTTGTGGCGCCCAGGGAGAGTTCGCTCAGTTTAAGCCAGCGAGGGCCAGCCTATGCCTCCAAGGAATGCCTTGTACGCCCAGTCCGGTGGCGTCACATCCGTTGTGAATGCCAGTGCCTGCGGCGTGATCGAAGCCGCACGTCAGCATCCGGACCAGATCGGTCACCTATACGCGGGCCGCTACGGGATCATGGGTGCCCTTAGGGAAGACATGATCGACACCGGTCAGGAATCCGTCGAAGCCATTGCCGCGCTTCGGTACACACCCGCCGGCGCATTCGGATCCTGCCGGTACAGGCTGAAGGGCCTGGAGGAAAACCGGCTGGAATACGAGCGCCTGATCGAGGTGTTCGCGGCCCACGACATCGGCTACTTCTTCTATAACGGCGGCGGGGACTCTCAGGACACTGCGCTCAAGGTCTCACAGCTCGGCGAGCACATGGGGTATCCGATCACCTGCCTGGGTATTCCCAAAACGGTGGACAACGACCTGGCCGGCACCGATTGTTGCCCCGGGTTCGGTTCTGCCGCCAAGTATGTGGCCGTCTCGACCCGTGAGGCTGGGCTGGACGTGCGCTCCATGGCGGAATCCTCGACGAAGCTCTTCGTGCTTGAGGTTATGGGGCGCCATGCCGGCTGGATCGCGGCCGCTGCCGGGCTGGCCGCCCAGGAGCCGGGGGATCCGCCCCATGTGATTCTCCTGCCCGAGGTGCCTTTTGATCGCGATGCCTTCCTGGCCACGGTCAAGAATAGCGTGGAGCGCTTTGGTTATTGCGTGGTGGTCGTCTCGGAGGGGCTGCGGGACGAGCAGGGGCGGTTCATTTCCGACGCCGGCAGCCAGGATGCCTTTGGCCACACCCAACTGGGTGGAGTTGGCCCGGTCATCGCGCGGATGTGCACAGATGCCCTCGGCTACAAGCATCACTGCGCCGTCGCCGATTACCTGCAGCGCGCGGCGCGCCATATTGCCTCCAAGACGGACGTGGATCAGGCCTATGCCGTCGGGCGCGCTGCCGTGGAAATGGCGCTGGCCGGACGCAATGCAGTGATGCCCACCATCGTGCGCATGGCCGATCACCCGTACCAGTGGGACATCGGTGAGGTGCCATTGAGCGAGGTGGCCAACGTCGAACGCAAGATGCCCGCCTCCTACATCCGCCAGGACGGCTTTGGCATTACCGAGGCTGGGCGCCGTTACCTGCAGCCGCTCATCCAGGGCGAGGACTACCCGCCATACCGGGACGGTCTGCCTGAATACGTTACGCTTAAGAATGTGTCCGTGCCCAAACGGCTGGGGACACCATTCGACATCTGAGTTTTTTGTACAATACTCGTTAATTGCCACGGTCATGCCGTCAGTCCACATCTTAGAGACAACGACGCAACAGGGAATCGCTTATGAATGTTGACAATATCCCCGCTGGCAAGTCCGTCCCGGACGACATCAACGTGATCATCGAAATTCCGCAGAACGCTGATCCAGTCAAGTACGAGGTGGACAAGGACAGCGGCGCGCTGCTCGTCGACCGGTTCATGTACACGGCCATGCACTATCCGTGCAATTATGGCTACGTGCCGCACACGCTATGTGGCGACGGTGACCCCGCCGACGTGCTCGTGATTGCACCGTTCGGCCTGATCCCGGGCTCGGTGATCAGCGCTCGCCCGGTGGGCGTGCTGGAGATGAGCGACGAGGCAGGCGAGGATGCGAAAATTATCGCTGTGCCCGTGAGCAAGCTCACGCCGCTGTACGACCACGTGAAGGAGCCCTCCGATCTGCCACCGCTGGTGCTGGATCAGATTGCGCACTTCTTCGAGCACTACAAGGACCTGGAGAAAGGCAAGTGGGTGAAGATTGAGGGCTGGAAGGGCGCCGAAGCGGCCCGCCAGGAGCTGCGTGACGCCGTGGAGCGCCACAACAGCAAGGCCGGGTAGGGCCGTGCGCGGCCCACGGGCCCGTTTGCGATTTGTGGCCGCGGTCACGAGTGAGCGTGATTGACCCCATCGAGGGGGTGCATTGTGTCGCCGGCTGTGGTGCCATGGGAGGTGAAGGTTCTGCGAACAAAGTTTCGCAGGGGGTGGACATGAGCAATAGCAAGCCTATAATTGGCGCCATCGTGCAGTGCAACATATTGATGGTGATTAAAGGCTTCAAATGGACTCACGGCCCCACAATTCGGTAGGCGGAGTTGGCTTCATGGCAACAGCAGAGGTCATGGGCAAGCGGCGTCTTGAAGAGGAAAACCGGGCGTATCGAGCCACCGGCGGCGTGAGCGAGAACAACCGCGGCCTGGGGTTTCGTCCTGCATTCAAGGACGGCGAAACGGGGGAGATCTATCCTTCGCTGAACGCCAAGGGTTCGCCCTGCCCGTTTCATTGCCTCGACGGGCTTCCGGCGGAGGTCGTGACAGAGCGTGGGAGCAGCGGCCACGTGACCTGCGTCAAGGCCTCACTCGAGGCGGGTTTCGAGCGCGAGGGCGAATTCTTTACCCGCGCCCAGGCGGCGGATCTGGTGGCACGCGGCGAATAGGACGGTCCATGCAACATCGCCAGATTCGGTGCACGCTGCCCGCGCAGGCCTGTGCCTTCGTCGAACCCGTGCTCCTCAACCAGGGTGCGTATGCGGTGACCTTGCAGGATCCGGGCGGCGAGCCCATCCTGGAGCCCGATCTCGGCACTAATCCCCTCTGGGATACCGTGGTGGTGATGGCATTATTCGACGGTGACGCCAACGTCTCGCATATTCGCTCCCGGCTCGAAGAGACCCTCGGCGACGGTATCATCAGGGACTGGCGCGAAGAGACAATTCCGGATCAGGACTGGGAACGTGCCTGGATGGATGCCTTCGAGCCCATGCGCTTTGGCAAGCGGCTGTGGGTCTGCCCCAGCACCCATTCGCCCCCCGACCCTAAAGCCATCACCATCCGGCTGGATCCCGGGCTGGCCTTCGGCACCGGGAGCCATCCCACCACGTCCCTATGCCTCAGTTGGCTCGATCGCCAGCAGCTTGAGGGTGCGCGCGTGCTCGATTACGGTTGCGGCTCGGGCATCCTCGCCATCGGGGCACTCCTCCTGGGCGCTGCGCAAGCCCATGGCGTGGATAACGATCGCCAGGCCCTGTTGGCCAGTCGCGACAACGCGCAGCGCAATGGTGTTTCGGCGCGTCTGTTTCTGCACGGTGCCGAGGAGCCTGCTCTGCCGGTGGCGGAGGTCCTGGTGGCGAACATCCTCTCGGGCACGCTCATAGAACTCGCGCCGCGCCTGACGGCCCTCATACGACCCGGTGGCCGGGTGGCGCTGTCCGGTATTCTCGAACAGCAGACGGGTGCCGTCACCGCCGCATACGCCGACCATGTGGACTTCGACAGGCCTCGGTTCAAGGACGGCTGGACATTACTGCCGGGCGTGCGGCGAAGCGGGGCAATGTAGCCGGGCGCGGGTCGAGCGGGGCGGTTACAGGACACTAGTATGTATACGCAGTGCCCATCGTGCGCCACGGTGTTCCGGATCGAGGACGATGCGGTCACCGGGGCCAGCGCGCAGGTGCGCTGCCGGCATTGTCGACAACGCTTCGATGCCCGCGACCGGCTGGTAGCAGGCCCCTCCGAGCCGGGGTCCGAGCCGGGGAAAGACGGGTTGCCGCAGCCGGCAGCGACACGCGAACGCCGGCCGCAGCGGCAGATTGACTGGACCTCCGGTCCGGTACCTGTGGTCCCCGGGCGCCCTCGCGGCGCGCCTCCCCCGCAGCCTTCAACCCCCCGGCCGCAGGAGCGTGACGCCGATGCGCACCGCCGCGGTGTGGCTGCCACGCCCGGTACCGATGACACGTCGCGCATCTCGTCAGGCCAGACGCCGGACGTGCCGGCCCCTGCTGTGGCCGCCGATGACCCTATGGAGGCGCCGGCGCACACCGCTGCCCGGCTCGCCGAGGACTGGCAGGAGCTGTACCGCCAGGAGATCGAAGCCGCCCCGGTTGCGGCCTCGCCGCGTCGCCTCTGGTGGTACCCGCTCTGGCTGGCGGGCATTGTTGCGCTGCTGGTCACGTTGGCTGTGCAGGCGGCCTACATCAAACGCGAGGATCTGGCCATGGATCCACGCTGGCGGCCCTGGGTGGACACACTCTGCACGGTGGCCGGCTGCCAACTGCCCCTCATGCGGGACGTGGGTCAGCTGCGGCTGCTGCACGGGCAGGTCAGCGCCCATGCGGAGATTGAGGGCGCGCTGGTGGCCACGGCCTCACTGGTCAACGCAGCGGATTTCCGCCAACCTTATCCGTTGCTTGGGCTGACGCTTCTGGATGATGGCCGGGAGGTCGCCGGGGAAGGCTGGTACCATCCTGAGGACTACCTCGGGGATTCAGAGCAACGCGATCGGTGGCATCGCGGAATGGTACCAGGGGTGGCGGTGCGCGTTCGAGTGGTGCTCGAAGACCCGGGCAGTGGTGCACACCAGTACGTGTTCGACCTGCGCTGATGTTGGACCGCATGCCCCGGAGGGTGGCCGGCCATTTCTCGGGGCAGGCCTTTGGGGTATGATGCGGACCCCCGTTAGGCTCACGAGCCGAGAGTGTGATCCAAGGTGATGGATGGAATGAACGAGCAGCTCAGTCGATTCCAGCAGGGCGACGCGCAAGCCGACGAGGAACTCGGCGTCGGGCCCATCCAGGCATGTGTGGATGGCGCGGTACGGGATTATCTCTTCCAGCTTGATGGGCATGAATGCAGCGATCTGCACAATCTCGTGCTCGCGGAAGTGGAGCCACCGCTGCTGCGGGCCGTTCTCGAATACTGCCACGGCAATCAAACGCGCGCTGCGCGGCTGCTCGGTTTGAACCGCGGCACCCTGCGTAAGAAGCTTCTGCACTACGACATCAGCACCTGATTCCGACGCCTGCGGATCGGCTATACTGCAACCCCCGTGCTGTTCAACCCGCGAGGACTCCGTTGGGAATGAGTGCTTCTCCCCGTCTGCGCCCCGTCCGCCGCGCCCTGATCAGCGTCTCCGACAAGACCGCCATTGTCGATTTCGCCCGTGCCCTGGTTCGCCGCGGCGTGGATCTCATCTCGACGGGCGGCACGGCCCGCGCCCTGCGGGAGGCCGGGCTGGCCGTGCGGGACGTCGCGGACGTCACCGCTTTCCCTGAGATCATGGCCGGCCGGGTCAAGACGCTGCATCCCAAGATCCACGGGGGGCTACTCGGTCGCCGCGAGACGGATGACGCCGTTATGACCGAGCACGGCATCGCTGCCATCGACCTGTTGGTGGTGAATCTGTATCCCTTCGAGCAGACCGTGGCGCAGCCGGACTGCAGCCTCGCCGACGCCGTGGAGAGCATCGATATCGGCGGACCGGCCATGGTCCGCGCAGCGGCCAAGAACCATGACGGCGTCGCCGTGGTGACGGACCCGGGGGACTATGACCGGGTGCTGGAGGAGCTGGCTCGCGACGACGGCCTGACCTTTGCGCTGCGCTTCGAGCTCGCCGTCAAGGCCTTCGAGCATACGGCCGGGTACGACGGCGCCATCGCCGCCTATCTGGCCCGGTTGAACCGGGAGCCGGCGCCGGAGGCTTACCCTGCCACGCTCAACCTGCGGTTCCTGCGGGCGCAGGAGATGCGCTACGGCGAGAACCCGCACCAGCGCGCTGCCTTCTACCGGGAGCAGCTGCCCGCTGAACCCTGCGTTGCCACGGCGCGTCAGCTCCAGGGCAAGGCGCTGTCTTTCAACAACGTCGCCGACACGGACGCGGCGCTGGAGTGTGTTAAGCGCTTTCAGCAGCCCGCCTGCGTGATCGTCAAGCATGCCAACCCCTGTGGGGTCGCCGAGGCGACGGATGTGCGCACCGCCTACGGGCGCGCCTTCGCCTGCGATCCGACATCCGCTTTCGGCGGTATTATTGCCTTCAATCGGCCCCTCGATGCTGACACCGCCCGGCTGGTCGTCGAACGCCAGTTTGTGGAGGTGATCATCGCCCCGGGGGTCGCCGATGATGTGCCCGGAATCGTCGCCGCACGCAAGAATGTGCGCCTGCTGTGCTGCGCCCAGTGGCCGGCGCAACGCCAAGGGCAGCAGGACTTCAAGCGCGTCACGGGCGGGCTGCTGGTGCAAGATAGTGATAGTGCCCGCGTAGCCGATGCGCAGTTGCAGGTGGTGAGCCAGGTGGGGCCCGACGCCCATACATTGCGCGACCTGCGCTTCGTCTGGGAGGTGGTGCGGTTCGTCAAGTCCAACGCGATTGTCTACGGCCGCGATGGACAGACCATCGGTATTGGTGCCGGGCAGATGTCGCGCGTCTGGAGCGCACGCTTGGCGCGTGACAAGGCCGTGGATGCCGGGCTCGAGGTGCGTGGCGCGGTCATGGCCTCGGACGCCTTCTTCCCCTTCCGCGACGGCATCGATCAGGCGGCGGAGGCGGGTATCCGCGCGGTCATCCAGCCTGGCGGCTCCGTGCGCGATGATGAGGTCATTGCGGCGGCGGATGAGCATGGCCTGGCCATGGTGTTCACCGGCATGCGTCATTTTCGGCACTGACCGCCGAAGCGTACGGAACCCATCGAGCAAGTAGACGCAGGCGCTCTATGAACATACTCATTATCGGCGGTGGCGGTCGTGAACATGCCTTGGCCTGGGCGGCGGCCCGTTCGGAGCGTGTGGAGCGGGTGTACGTCGCACCCGGGAACGCGGGTACGGCCTTGGAGCCGAAATGCACCAACGTCCAGGTGGGCGCCGAGGATGTGCCGGCACTCGTGGCGTTGGCCCGGGACTACGCCGTGGATCTGGCGGTGGTCGGGCCGGAGGCGCCGCTGGTTGCGGGTGTGGTGGATGCGTTCCGCGATGCCGGGCTGCGGTGCCTTGGCCCCACTACGGCGGCGGCCCAGCTGGAGGGGTCCAAGTCGTTCGCCAAGGAATTCCTTCGCCACCACGATATCCCCACGGCGCAGTTTGCCACCTTCACCGATTCCACGCAGGCGCATCACTACATCGCCGAGCGTGATGCGCCCTTGGTGGTAAAAGCGGACGGCCTGGCCGCCGGCAAGGGGGTCGTGGTGGCGCATACCATTGATGCCGCCCTCGCGGCGGCGGAGCGCATGCTGGACGCGAACGCCTTCGGTGATGCCGGCGCGCGCGTGGTGGTGGAGGACTTTCTGGAGGGCGAGGAGGCGAGCTTCATCGTGTTGGTGGACGGTGAGCACGTGCTGCCCCTGGCTACGTCACAGGACCACAAGGCGCGGGATGACGGCGATGTCGGTCCGAACACCGGTGGTATGGGCGCCTATTCGCCGGCGCCGGTGATTACTCCGGCGGTGCACCAGCGGGTCATGCGGGAGATCATAGAACCGGCGGTTCGAGGCATGGCCCGGGAGGGCCATGCCTACACGGGCTTCCTCTACGCCGGGCTGATGATTACGCCCGACGGCGTGCCCAGGGTGCTGGAGTTCAACTGCCGCCTGGGCGACCCGGAAGCCCAGCCGCTGCTGATGCGGCTCCGCTCGGACTTCACGGAGCTCTGCGATGCGGCCATTGATGGCCGGCTGCACACCGTAACGCCGGAGTGGACGCCCGAGGCGAGCCTGGCCGTCGTGCTTGCGGCCGGCGGATACCCAGGTCGCTATCGCAAAGGTGATTTAATTCAGGGGTTGCCGGAGCGGGAATCGCCCCGTGCCAAGGTGTTCCACGCCGGTACAGCCCGCGACGCCGCCGGCAACATCGTGACCAGCGGTGGCCGGGTGTTGTCTGCCTGTGCGCTCGGAGCGACTGTGCAGGATGCTCAGGCCCACGCCTATAGGCTGGCGGAAGCCATCCACTGGGACGGCGTTTATTATCGGCGCGACATCGGCCATCGCGCCATCGATCGCGATGGCAGCTCGCCTTAACGCCTCAGGCATTCGCCAACAAAGGGAACCTGAGTGAACGGAAGCTAGTACGCCTCCGGGCCGTGCAGGCGCTCACGGAGGCTCTCCAGTGATGTGATGGGCGCCTGGCAGACCGATCCTTCACACAGTTGCGCCGTCACCGCTGTTCCCGGATCGCCCGGGTCGCAGACGATCAGCCGGTTCGGGGCATAGGACCGCTCGAGATCCTGTTGCCAGCGGCGACAGGTGTCAGCGTCGCCCTGCAGAACGATAATGCGCGGCGGCTGCAGCACGGCCTCCAGGCCACTGAGCAGGGTTGCGTGGGCGTGGGGTAGCCGGCTGATGGCCGGCCAGGCACCGCGAACGGCGCGCTCGCCGGCGGTGATGTACTCGGGGTGGCCGGTCAAGTGGCCGAACTGGAGCAACGCGCGCGCGGCGATGCCATTGCCGGCGGGTAGGGCATCGTCAGTGAGCGGGCGGCTGCGCGTGATCAGCGCTTCGTGATCGTCGGCGGTGAAGAAAAAGCCGCCGTGCTCGCGGTCCTCGAACCCGTCGAGCAAGCGTTGCGCCAGGCTGTGGCCGAACGCCGCGGTGTCTTCCTCCCAGCGGCACTGGAGCAGCTCGATTACGGCGTCCAGCAGGAAGGCGTGGTCGTCCAGGTAGGCGGGCAGCTCTGCCGTGCCGTCGCGCCAACTGGCCAGCAGGCGGTCATCCCGCCACAGCGCGACGCGGATAAAGCCGAGGCCGTCCGCGGCTGCGCGGGAGTACTCATCGCGCTCCAGCAGTCGGCCGGCACGGGCCAGCCCGCGGAGCATCAGGGCGTTCCAGCTCGTCAGCACTTTCTCATCGCGTAGCGGCCACACGCGCTTCGCGCGGGACCGATAGAGCTTGTGCCGGGCACTGTCCAGCCGCTCGCGGATCACCTGCTGGGGCTGGCGCAGTTCTTTGGCCAACTCGGAGATGGAGGCGTGCACGTGGAAGTGCCAACGGCCCTCGAAGTTCGGGGGATCGTTCAGTCCAAAGCGTGCCGCGACCATGGCATACTCCTCGGGCGTGAGCAGCCCGCGCACCTGCTCGCGCGTCCACACGTAAAAGCGGCCCTCCTCGCCTTCGGAGTCGGCGTCCAGGGCGCTGTAGAACCCCCCCTCGGGGGCGCGCATCTCCCGCAGGGCCCATGCCGCTGTCTCCTGGGCCGTGCGCGCAAACAGGTGATCGCCGGTGGCCTGCCAGGCGTCGGTATACAGCGCCAGCAACAGGCCGTTATCACAGAGCATTTTCTCGAAATGCGGGATCATCCAGTAGTCGTCAACGGAATAGCGCGCGAAGCCGCCACCGATCTGATCGTTGATCCCGCCCAAGGCCATTCGGCGCAGCGTGGTGCAGGCCATGTGCAGCGATTGCCGGCGCTCGGACGGCTGCGCCGCGTAGTCCCTGAGCAGCCGGTCCAAGAGGCTCGGTTGCGGGAACTTCGGCGCCTGACCGAAGCCGCCGTGGTCGGCATCAAACTCGGCGGCCAGCGCTTCGCGTGCCTCGGTGAGCGGATGCGCGTCCAGTTCGGTGTCGGCACAGCCTGGTGCGGCGTTAATCTTCTGGAACGCAGCGAGCACTTCGGCATTCTGCTCGCGCAGCGCGTCGCGCCGGTCACGGTAGAGTGCGGCGACGCGCTCCAGCAGATCGGCAAACCCCGGCAGGCCGTGGCGCGGCTGCCGCGGGAAATAGGTGCCGCCGAAGAACGGCACCTGATCGTCCGGAGTCAGGAACATCGTCAGCGGCCAGCCGCCGCCGCGACGGGTCAGGAGTTGATGGGCAATCTGGTAGATGCGGTCCAGGTCCGGGCGTTGCTCCCGGTCCACCTTGATGTTCACGAACAGGCGGTTCATCACCGCAGCCACCTCGGGGTCTTCGAAGGACTCATGGGCCATGACATGGCACCAGTGGCACGCCGCATAGCCAATGGACAGGAGAATCGGCCGATCTTCCCGGCGCGCGCGCTCCAGCGCCTCGTCACACCATGGATACCACTCCACGGGGTTGTTCGCGTGCTGCTGGAGGTAGGGGCTGGTTGCCCCGGCGAGACGGTTGCGTTGGCTGCTTCTCATGAATCCTCCGCCGGCGGTGCAACGCTCCCATAGCGGCCGGTCTCGATGGGGATGGTAACATTTCACAGGGCGGCGGAGCGGGGGAGTGGCTGCATGCCGAATCGACTGGTGGTAAACCGCGAAACAGGCCTGGTGGTCGGGGCACTGCAGGCCCACTCACCGAATCAGGACGCTCGGCCGGCGGGGGTGGTCCCCGATCTGCTTGTCCTCCACGGCATTAGTCTGCCTCCGGGCGAGTTCGGGGGCGGCGGTGTGCACGCGCTGTTCACGAACTGTCTGGATCCCGCGGCCCACCCTTTCTATGCGGGGATTGCCAGCATGCGTGTCAGTGCCCATCTGTTTCTGCGCCGCGACGGCGCCCTGATCCAGTACGTGCCTGTTCACCGGCGTGCCTGGCACGCCGGGCACTCCAGCTGGCACGCTCGTCCCGCCTGCAACGACTACTCCCTAGGCATTGAGCTGGAGGGAACCGATGAGACGCCCTACAGCGATGCCCAGTTCGACGTCCTCGGCCCGCTATGCCGGGGGCTCATGGCCGCGTTTCCCGCCATCACCCAGGAACGCATCGTGGCGCACAGTGACATCGCGCCGGGGCGCAAGACCGATCCCGGCCCGGCATTCGACTGGGAGCGGCTGCGACAAGGCCTCCCTGCAGGTCCGGCCGTGGTGAGATGATCGCTGCCGAGGTCCCGGTCAACCGCCGGGCTTCAAAGCGCCGGGGCACTTGAAGGCGGTTCGTTCGCGGCTGCCATCGAGCCGCAGCGCGGTTAGGCAGCCGCCCCACAGGCAACCCGTGTCAATGGCCACGAAACCCTCGCCTTCGGCGAACCCCAGTGTGGACCAGTGGCCGCAGACGACGATCAGCGGCTCACCCACAGGTTTGCGCCCGGGAACCTGGAACCAGGGCACGTGCCCGTGTGGGCGGGTTTCCGGTGAGCCCCTGTAATCCATGAGCA
This sequence comes from Aquisalimonas sp., assembly GCF_007120195.1. Taxonomy (GTDB): domain Bacteria; phylum Pseudomonadota; class Gammaproteobacteria; order Nitrococcales; family Aquisalimonadaceae; genus Aquisalimonas. The sequence continues at coordinate 6,260 of NZ_SKOG01000145.1, read as the reverse complement.
AGCGGCCTTCGGCATCGCAGTAGCGCATGCGCGTCAAGGCATTGACGATAAAGCGCAGCCGGTCCCAGCCGGTGAGCTCCGGAGACCAGCGATTGGGGTGATCCCCGTAGAGATTGGCCATGAAGGCGTCGAACTCCGCTTCCGGGGCCCGCAGGATGGTTTCCGCTTCCCGGGCAAGAGGCCTCGCCTCGGACAGCGTCCAGCGCGGGTACAGACCGGCATGCAGCATGGCATAGCCGAGCTCGCGGTCCTCGTGCAGCAGTGGCCGGTACCGAAGCCAGTGCAGCAGTTCATCTGCGTCCGGGGCGTCCAGAATCTCCTGCAGCGTGTCGGCCGGCTTGAGCTGGGCATGGCCGCGCCACGCGGCAAGCAGGTGGATATCGTGGTTGCCAAGGATGGTGATGGCGCTATCGCCCAGGGACTTGACGTAGCGCAGCGCGTCGAGTGACTCCGGGCCGCGGTTGACGATGTCACCCACGAACCAGATGACGTCTTCCAGCGGGTTGAAGCGCAACTGGGCGAGCAGTCGCTGTAGCTCGGAGTTGCAGCCCTGGATGTCTCCAATGCAGTATACGGCCACGTCGCAAACAGGCCCTAGTGCAGCGTGCGCGGGCCGGCAAGCGTAAACGGCGGGATTTCCGCCGTGAACGTCACGCCGTCGTCCGCGAGCAGTTCGTAAGTCCCGTGCATACTGCCGATCGGTGTCTCCAGCATGGCGCCACTGGTGTAACGAAAGCCCTTGCCCGGCTCCAGATGCGGTTGCTCGCCCACCACGCCCTCGCCGTGGACTTCCCGCTCGTCACCATTGGCATCCGTAATGATCCAGTGCCGGCTGATCAGGCGCGCGGAGACATCGCCCATGTTGCGAATGGTGACGGTGTAGCTGAAGACGAAGCGTTCCTCGTCCGGCTCGGATTCGTCATCCATGTAAGCCGGTTCCACATCCACTTCAATGTTATAGCGTTGGTGTTGTGTCATTTCCGCCATCATTGAGCTCATCCGCCGGGTTCAGGCCGCCAGGGATCTGGCCTTTTCCTCCAGGCTCCGGAGCAGGTTGTTGTATGAGTCCAGGAAGGACTGCACGCCGTCGCGCTCCAGCTGCGCCGTCACGGCAGCCATATCGATGCCAGCCGACTCCAGGCGCTTGAGGATATGGGGTGCCTGATCGATCCCTTCGTGAATGCGTGCCCGCGGCTCACCGTGGTCCTTGTACGCCTCGTAGGTCGCCGGCGGCAGGGTGTTGACCGTGCGGTCGCCGATCAACGCCTCCACGTAGAGGACATCGCTGTAGTCGGGGTTTTTGGTTCCGGTGCTGGCCCATAGCAGGCGTTGTTCTCGCGCACCCAGGTCGCGCAGGTCGGCGAAACGCCTGCCATCGAAGATGTCTTCAAAATGCGCGTAGGCGCGCTGTGCGTTGGCAATGGCGGCGGTGCCGCGCAGCTCGGCCAGGCTGTCGTCGAGTTGCGGGTCGATGGCGCTATCCACGCGGCTGACGAAGAAGCTCGCCACCGAGCGCACGTGGGACACACGCTCGCCGCGCCGTGCGCGCTGCTGCAGCCCCGCCAGGTAGGCATCCACCACCTCGAGGTAGCGTTGCACTGAGAACAGCAGTGTTACGTTGACGTTGATGCCGAGGGCAATCAGCGTCTCGATCGCCGGCACGCCTTGTTTGGTGGCGGGTACCTTGACCATGACATTCGGGCGATCGATCCAGGCCCACAGCCGCCGCGCCTCCGCAATGGTTGCGTCGGTGTCACGGGCGAGCGCTGGCGAGACCTCGATGCTCACCATGCCGTCGACGCCTTGCGTGCGGTCGTATACCGGGCGTAGGACATCCGCAGCGTCGCGGATGTCAGCCACGGCCAAATGATTGAAGAGCTCCCCCGCCGACAGCGATGGCTCCTCCTGGAGCGCCCGGGCTATGGCCGCATCGTAGGTGTCACCGCGGGAGATGGCCTTGTCGAAGATAGTCGGATTGGACGTCACGCCCCGCAGATCGTCTTCCATGACCATCCGTGCGAGTTCGCCTGCGTCGAGCATGTCACGGTGGATGTTGTCGTACCACACGCTCTGCCCGAGCTGGCCAATCTGTTTCAGCGAATTCGTGCTCATGGGGACGCTGTTGCCTCAATGGATCAGTGTCGCGATTGGGTTCCCGGAATTGAAGTCCGGCCATTCCCGCATCCGCTAGTCTAACGGTTTGCGCGCCCTCCAAAAAGAGCCGGGACTCGGCGCCAAGTCGCAAAACTCGAAATCCGAATGCGTCAAACAATCAATGAGCCACCCTGGGGGTGCCTGTTTCGGTAACAGCAGGCGCCCTCGGGTCGTCTCCCGCGGGCCGATCCGCTGTTCGTTCGGGTGGAAGCGTCGGGGTGCGGATCACGGGTTGTTGAGCCGCACCGCGAGAACATCGCACGGGGCGCCATGCAGCACGGCGTTGGCGGTGGACCCGAGCAATAGTGCCAGGCCATGGCGGCCGTGGCTGCCGACAACGATGAGATCGGCGCCGATCGCCTCCGCGTGCTCGAGAATCGCCTGTTTGGTGTAACCGGCGGCCACGTGCTGCTGCGCATGGCCGAGTTGCTCGCTGTGCGTGTACGTGCGCAGGCGCTCCCGTGCCGTTGCCATCATTTCCTCGTGGAGGTCGCTCTGCGGCGACCCGAGGAATTCTCCCGCGACATCGATGGGAACGGTTTCGACGACGTGCACCAGGTGCAGCGTCGCCTCGCTGGCGTGGGCGAGCGCGCGCGCGCGTGCGGCGATGAGACTTGCGTCCGCCGAAAAATCAACAGCCAGGAGAATGGTGTTGTACGGCGTCACCGTTATCTCCCGTCACGGTTCCATGCACCAGTGTAATGCTCTGGGCTGTCCGCATCGCGGAGTGCCGCCGCGAGGCAGCGGAATGCCGCAAGGCTGAGTTGCTCCGGCCGTGCACCGGGGTCGATGCCGCAAGCCGGAAATGCCGAGGGCGGCACAAGCTCACGGAGGGTCTTGCGCAGGGTCTTGCGGCGCTGGCCAAAGGCCTCCGTAACCACGCGAGCCAACTGCACCGCTTCCTCGGGGCTGGTGAGGCCGGGGGCATGGGGTGTGAGCCGCACGATAGCGGACTCCACAGCCGGTACGGGGTGAAACGCACCCGGGGCGACCGTGAACAGCCGCTTGACCTGGCAGTGGTACTGCGTCATGACCGACAGGCGGCCGTATGTCCGGCTCCCGGGTGGCGCGATCATGCGGTCGACGACCTCACGTTGTAGCATAAAGTGCATGTCACGGATGAGCTCGGCCTGCTCCAGCAGGCGAAAGATCAGCGGCGTGGAGATGTTGTAAGGCAGGTTGCCAACGAGCCTCAACCCGGCGCCCTGGTGGCATTGGGCCACGTCGAACGTGAGGGCGTCCCCCTGGTGGAGCACAATGTCGCCGTGCGGCGCACACACCTCCCGCAAGCCGTCGAGCAGGTCCCGATCCATTTCGATCGCTTCCACGCGTCCGCAGGCCTGCAAGAGCGGGACCGTGAGCGCGCCGCGGCCTGGTCCAATCTCCACGAGCGGGTCGTCTGGCATCGGCGCAATCGCGCCGATAACGCGCCCGATAGTGCCGCGGTCGTGCAGAAAATTCTGCCCGAACCGCTTGCGGGGCCGGTGTGTGCTGGTCATGACGATGCCTCGATGGCCTTGTCGTGCCGGGCCCGCTCGACCAGCTCACGGGCCATACGCACGGCTGCTTGCAGGCTTCCTGTGCGCGCGGTGCCGGTTCCGGCGAGCGGCAGCGCTGTGCCGTGGTCGACGGAGGTGCGGATGATGGGGAGTCCCAGCGTGACGTTGACCGCCTCGCCGAAACCCGCGTGCTTGAGCACGGGCAGCCCCTGGTCGTGATACATGGCGAGCACGGCGTCGGCCCGCGCGAGGTTGTCTGGGGTGAACAGTGTGTCCGCCGGCAGCGGGCCCCTCAGGTCCAGTCCCTGGTTGCGCAGGGCGTCCAGCACGGGGGTGATGATCTCGATTTCCTCACGTCCCAAGTGCCCGTGCTCCCCCGCATGGGGGTTGAGACCGCAGACCAGAATGCGTGGCTGCGCGAGACCGAAGGTCCGGCGCAGATCACGCGCCAGGATTGTGGTGACCTGGGTCAGACGGTCCACGGTGATGGCATCGGCCACGTCGCGTAATGGGAGATGCGTTGTAACCAGGGCGACGCGCAGCGCCGGCGTCGCCAGCATCATCACCGGCATGGGTGCGCCCGTGAGGGCAGCAAGGAATTCGGTATGGCCTGAGAAGGCGATTCCGGCGTCGTTGAGGACGCTTTTCTGGACTGGCGCAGTGACGAGCGCGTCGTACTGGCCTTGCCAGACCCCCTCTGCGGCCAGGCGGAGCATGTCCACCACCGCCGGTCCGTTCGCCGAATCGAGGGTCCCCGGACACACCGGGTTCGCAACTGGGACCGGCAGGACATTGAGCGCTCCCGGCGCGCCGACCTCCCCAGGTGTCGCCAGGGTGCGAATCCGCACGTGACCGATGCCGAGCTGTCGAGCCCGGCAGGCCAGCACGTCCGGATCGCCGACGGCGACCACGTCGGATAACCCACCCCGGGCGGCTAACATCACCACCAGATCCGGACCGATGCCGGCAGGCTCGCCCACAGTCAATGCGATCACGGCTTGTCGGGTCATCAGAGGTCAGTTACCAAGACGAACTTCCACATAGGCGTCGTCGCGCAGCTGCCGCAGCCAGCTCTCCAGGGTTTCTTCGCTCTTGCGTTCCCGGATCTGCTGGGCGGCCCGGGCTCGTCGCCGCTCTGCAGTACCGTCGTGCTCGCGGCGCTCTTCGACCTGCACGACGTGCCAGCCGAATTGCGTTTCGAAGGGTTCGCTGATCTCGCCGGGCTCCAGACTGTCCATGACCTCCTCGAACTCGGGGACCAGCTGCCCGGGGTTGATCCAGTCCAGCTCCCCACCCTGAGAGGCCGTGCCGCGATCATCGGAGTGGGCGCGCGCCAGATCACCGAAGGACTCACCCTGGTCGATACGCTCGCGCAGATTCTCAAGACGCGTGCGCGCGTCTTGCCGGCTGACGACTTCGCTGGGCTGTATGAGGATATGCCGGGCGCGGGTCTGCTCAACGATCTCCTGGTCGGCCGCACGGGTATCCACCAGCTTCACGATATGGACACCGCTGGAACTGCGGATCGGGCCCGCGATCTCGCCGCTCCTAAGGCTCATGACCTCGTCCTGAAACATGCTGGGGAGCTCGCCGGCCTGGCGCCAACCCAAGTCGCCTCCTTCCAGTGCATCCTGGGCATCGGAGACTTCGGCGGCCACCCTGGCGAAGTCGTCCTCGCCGTCGCGCAAGCGGCTTACAATCGCCTCCGCGCGCTCTTGCGCCGCCTCGGCCTCCTCCGGCGCGGCAGCCTCGGGCAGGCTGATCAGAATGTGGGCGACGCGGAATTCGGTATCGTCTTCGCGTCCCACACGGCTTTCCAGGAACTCCTCGATGTCCCGCGACGTGACGTCGATCTGGCGCTGCACCTGCTGCTGATGCAGGCGCTGCAGTTTGATGTCGGTCCGCAAATCTTCGCGAAAACGGGAGAAGTCGATGCCCTCCTGGGCCACAGCCTGGCGGAATTGAAGCAGCGTCATGTTGTTCTGCTGGGCAATCCGCTGCATGGCCGCATTCAACGTGTTGTCGTCCACCGAAATGCCCATGCGGTTTGCGTGAGCGAGCTGCAGCCGCTCCATGATCAGCTGTTCCATAACCTGATTCACCAGCGCGTCCTGGGGTGGCGGTTGGCGGTTTTGTGCCCGCATGCGCTGTTCTACGTTCGCCACTTCAGCCCGCAGCTCCGATTCCAGAATCACGTCCTCGTTCACCACGGCGACGATGCGCTCGAGCGTCTGTGCGGCCGCAGGTGGCGCGCCGGTCAGGAGCACCGCCGTGAGCAGCATGACAATCAGCCCCAGCCCCGTTGGCCGAAGCGCGCCTTGCCTGTCATTCAACGCCGTTACCTCCCCCTGCCATATCCGAAGATGGAGTCCTCAAGAAAGCCCTGGATGTCGTCTCCCAGCGAACCCAGGCCGCGCAGTTCGAACTGCACCATGATGGAGCGCTCTGCGTCGACGTTCGGCTCCTCCCGAAAATACCGCCCCAGCACCCTAACACTCCAGCAACAATCGCGATATTGTAGACCGCCAAAGCTCTCCAGTGTTCGATCCTCGAGCATGGAAAAGCGCCATCCCCCGAGCACGTGCCAGCGCGGGTGCAATGGCCAGG
>NZ_SKOG01000198.1 GCF_007120195.1 Aquisalimonas sp. | reverse complement strand
GGCGCCGGTCCTCGCCGTAGGGCCCGCTACGCCTTCGGCCCGGCGCCTAGCCTCGAAGGCGCACCGACAAGCAAAAGACAACGCATTTCGGTTACAGGACACTAGCCTTGGCTTTAGGCGTGCGCCGCCATCACTGGCGTGCCGCTGGACTCGGCGGCGCGCAGGCGTCGCACCACGGTCCCGACCATGCCCGGCCCCTGGTAGATCAGACCGGAATAGATCTGCACCAGACTCGCACCCGCCTGGAGCTTGCGCAGCGCGTCCGCGCCGGAGGTGACACCGCCGACACCGATGATCGGCAATTGACCCTGGAGATGGCCACTTAGCAGCCGCACGATATCGGTGGAGCGTTCCATCAGCGGACGCCCGCTCAGCCCTCCCGTTTCATCCGCATGCCGCCGCGACGCCGTCAGCCCAGGGCGCTCCAGGGTGGTGTTCGTAGCGGCAACGCCGTCGATGCGGTGGCGGATCAAGGCATCCGCCATTGCGACGAGCTCGTTATCCGTCATATCCGGCGCGATCTTGACCACCAGGGGCACGTAGCGACCCCAGGCGACGCTCAGACGCAGCTGTTCGGTTTTGAGCCCGCTCAGCAGATCATCCAGTAGGCTCCCGTGTTGCAGAGCACGCAGCCCGGGGGTGTTGGGCGAGGAGACGTTGACGGTGATGTAATCCGCGTGGGGATACACGCGGGTCATGCAGGCGAGGTAATCGTCCAGGGCTTTTTCAACGGGCGTATCCAGGTTCTTGCCGATATTGATCCCCAGAACGCCTTTAAAACGGGATCGCTGGACGCGTGCAACGAGATACTCCACACCTTTATTGTTGAAACCCAGACGGTTGATCAGCGCCTGGTCCTCCGGCAGACGAAATAGCCTCGGTTTGGGGTTTCCCGATTGCGCCCGCGGTGTCACCGTTCCGACCTCGATGAAGCCGAAACCCAGCGACCCGAGGGCGTCGATATATTCCCCGTTCTTGTCCAGGCCCGCCGCCAGACCCACGGGGTTGGGGAATCGCAGCCCCATGAGCCGCCGCTCCAGGCGTGGGACGTCCCCTGCGATCCAGCGGTTGACGCCCACCAGCCGCGCCACCCGCAGCCCGTGCAGGGCAGCTGCGTGCGCGCGTTCGGCTTCGAGCCGGAACAACAGACTTCGGAGGAGGCGATAGCTCATCGTGCATCCCTGGATACCGGCGTACTGTCCTGAATCGCCCCTGGCGCTGCGGACCCAACACTACCTCGACCCGTTGCCCGGGATTCATTACACTGCATGCTGCTTGATTACACTGGGCGCTGCACCGCGGCGTTGTGGTCGTGATTGTCTCACTCCGGGGGGAGTGGCTCCATGCGGCGGGTAATTTTCAACCAGAAAGGCGGCGTGGGCAAATCGACCATCACCTGCAACCTGGCGGCAATCAGTGCCCACCAGGGATTACGGACCCTGGTTGTGGATCTTGACCCCCAAGGCAACGCATCGAGCTATTTGCTGGGCGGCTCAGCCGCGCAACGCGAAGGCACGCTCGCGGATTTCTTCGACCAGATGCTGAGCTTCCGCTTCTACAAGGAGCCGGTGACGGGCTTTATTCATCAGTCCCCATTTGAACGCCTGGACGTCATGCCGGCGTCGCGCGCCCTCGATGAACTGGAAGGCAAGCTCGAATCCCGTTACAAAATCTATAAATTGCGCGAGGCGCTGGATGAGTTATCGGAAGTCTACGATGCCGTTTACCTGGACACGCCGCCGGCGCTGAATTTCTATACCCGCTCGGCGCTGATCGCGGCCGACAGCTGCCTGATCCCCTTTGACTGCGACGACTTCTCCCGGCGCGCGCTCTACGACCTCCTCAACGCCACCCAGGAGATCCAGGAGGATCACAACGGCGGACTGCGCGTGGAAGGCATCGTCGTGAACCAGTACAACCCGCGCGCCAACGTTCTGCGCCTGTCAGTCGAGGAGCTTGAAAACGACGCGCTTCCCGTGCTCAAGCCCTATATCGGCTCATCCGTAAAGATCAAGGAATCCCATGAACGCTCGATGCCTTTGATCCATCTCGCCCCGCGCCACAAGATCACCACCCAGTACGCTGAACTGTTCGCCGGCCTGGCGCGCTAGCGGCGCCGCTGAGACGGACCCAGATGCATGCCCCCATCCACCAATAATGTCTCCCCGGTGGTCTTGCTCGCCCCTGTCAGCAGCCAGACCACCGCGTCCGCCACGTCCTCGGGCTGGACAACATCCTGTAATGGACTCGCGGCGGCGTAACCGGCCCGCTGCTTTTCGTAGCTCTCCCCCAGACCCGCCTTCAGCCATCCTGTTTCGACGAAGCCAGGGCAGACCGCGTTGACGCGAATGTCCGGACCCAGCGCCCGAGCCAGGGAGAGCGTCAGGGTGATCAGCGCCCCCTTGGACGCCGCATAGGCCACGGAGGAACCGACGCCGCGCACCCCGGCGAGCGATGCCATGTTGACAACCGCGCCCCGGCCTTGCGCCCGCATGGCCGGGGCCACGGCGCGGATCATCTGGTAGGCGCCGATCACATTGACGCTGTAAATGTCATGGAAGTCTTCCGCTTGCAGCGCCTCCAGGTCGTCGTGCCGGGCAAAGCGGGTCGTGCCCGCGTTGTTCACGAGGCCGTCGATCCGTCCCCACTGCTGTGTCGCCGCGTCCGCCAGCCTTCGACAGTCCGCATCCGATGACACATCGGCCTGGACCACGATGGCCTCGCCACCCTTCTCCCGGCACCTCGCGGCAACGGCGTTCGCCTCAGCCTGCCGGCTTGCGTAGTTGACGACGATGCGGCCTCCGGCCGCCGCCAGCCGCTCTGCGCAGGCTTCGCCAATGCCTGCCGAAGAGCCGGTCACGATGTATACGGGCTGTTCCATGGTGTGTGCCCTCCAGGCATGTCGGGGTCAGCGGTCATGCGCGCCAGCAGGCCCAAAGCGGATCGTAGGCAACCTGCCAGGGAAAAGTATGGACGCACTGGGGCACTGACGCCGAGAAGTCGTCAGGACGATTGGGGACAGAAACTGCGCTTGTGCGCCTGCGGCGCCGTTGTTTTGACGGTGCATTACGCTGGCGCTAATGCACCCTACGCCCCTCGGCCAGCATCGGTGGTGATTCCCTGCTCTTGGCATCCACACCCAGCGGTATGACCGTCGCCGTGCAAACCGCCGCCTGATCGCCTATCCTGATTGCTTTACG
>NZ_SKOG01000044.1 GCF_007120195.1 Aquisalimonas sp. | reverse complement strand
TTCCGGCCGCCAAATGCCAGCGACAAGGCCAGGCCGCTATCGTTGATCCCGTCAAGCACGCCCCACAGGCAATCCGACATGGCGATGACCCGCTTGTCGTTCCAGTGGGTGTAGAGGATCGTCCCCTCGCACAACTCCGGGGGGTAGTCGTAGTTTCTCACCAGCATGTTCCCATTGCTGTTCGAGAGCACCGCTTGGGAGCAGCCCGTGATGTAGGCGGGCGGGCGGTAGAGGCTCAGCATGCGCGCAGCAAGATCGCCTCCCCCGCCCAGGTCGCACAGGTGTCGATACGTACCCAGGAGTTCCGGCATGTGAGTCTGGAACATGTTGAAGCAAGACAGGTAAGAGGGGCGCTCACGCTCGCCTTCCGACAAATACCAACGCTCATACGCCTGCCAGTGCAGATCAAAAAGTGATCGCCACTTATCACCCGCGACCAATTCCTTGACCGCTCGAAAGAGAAGCTGCTTGGCCATTAAAATGCACTCATACGCATGTTGTGCTCCGGACTTCCCAGAGCACAACCGCCCTCCTAATATGGCTAGAGGATCTTGAAGTTACCGCCGGCCACGCCATGGGCAACCGCGGCCTGTTCAACAGCCGGATCGGCCAGAGACTGACCGCGGTATTGCGCACGGATGCCTTCAATCCAGGCGGTTGCCCGCGGCGTCAGGTTGAAGTCGTCGTCCATGAGGCGGCCACGGGTGATCAGGATGCCCAGATCCGCGCCTTCATAGCGGAAGTCGCCGACGCCGCTGATGCGCAGGAAAAACGCTTCCTGTTCGCTCTCAGCCGCATGGGGGTGCGCCGCATAGTGGTCATACGCCACCGACCCATCGCCGTTGAGCTTCCACACACCGGACTGGGGCGCCTGGGTCAGCAGGTCAACCGATTCCTCGGTGTGCTTAATGACCAGCTGGCTCCAGCTGTCGATGCTGTCCGGATGCGACCAGCGGTTGTTGAGGTCCTTGATATCCAGATCGAAGTCCGCGTCGGAGAACTCCAGCAAATGAAACAGAAACAGCGGGATATCGGAGTGCGCGAACGCAGCAACGTTGGTCAGGGAACTGGCCCCGGTTACCCGCGGATTGAGTTCACCGAGGTAGACTTCGTTGGTATCCATGTCAATCAGAAAATCGAGCTCGAAGTAGCCTCTGTAGCCCTCCTCGCGGAGGGCCTCACCAAACACGAAGGTGTATTCCCGGGCCTTGTCCCGAATCTCCTGGGTAAAGGCGCCGGCGAACATCTCGTTACCGCACCAGCCGCCCTTGTAGGGGGTAAGTGACTTGAAGCCCACAAGTTCGGTCATCAACGGGCCGACCACGGTGCCGCACCGGGTTGCACAGGCCTCGATCGCGGAGCCCCTGCAGTTGATGCGCTTCATGATTTTTACTTCTGCTTCCCCTTCAATCTCGTCAGCGTGCTTGTTGTATTCCTGCTCATTGGACACGAAGTACGTGGTGTGCCCCGAGTCACCAAATGCGGACTGGATGACGAGATCGCTGCCAATCTCCTTGGTGATTTCCTTGAGCTGGGCATAGTTTTCAACCTTCGCAAGCACGTTCGGAACGCTGGGAACTCCGACCTTATTGCCGATACGCACCGTTTCTATCTTGTTGTCCATCCGGTTTCTGAGCGCAGCCGGCGGGAAAGCGATTCTCAGGCCTAGCTGTTTGCAGATCTCTTCCGTGCGTTCATCGAACATCAGGAAGGCGGCGGTTCCTTTTCCCCCTTTTGTCATCAGGTAGTCGATAACCTCCTTATGCTCAAGCAGGTAGTTATTGATATCTTCAATGCTTTCAAACTCGCGAGGAAACTTTTCTTTTGGAACGAAAACGTTTTTCTGACGACCGTCGAAGCAATCTAGGTAGTTGATATGCTTGAAATTGGAGACCCAATCACCGATCCCGAGAAGATTGAAGTTGGTTGCAGAAATAAAATAGATGGGATCCTTATTATTACGGAAGTATCTCCTTACTTCTGAGATTCCTGTTATCTTTGACATTTGCCTTGCTCCTTTGTCCTTTTCACCTGGATTTGAATTGTTCGTGGTCGCTTGCACATCCGAACCGGAAGCAGTATCAGGCCTCGGCGTGGCATTGTCTTCGGACTTGGGCCTGGCACTGGTATCGGCCTTGTTCTCGGCTGTCGGTTCCGCCTGAGGACTGGCGCTGGCCCCGGCCCACGGGGCCGCACCCGGCGGCGGCGCAGGCCTGGCGCTCGCCGGGTCGGCTGCTGGTGCGAGGAAGGACTTTATCCGTTCCCAGACACTGTTGATCAATCCAATTCCTTTGGAAAATTTATTGCTGTCGTTCGCCATGGAGGCCCATCCAACTTTGGTATTTCCAAGAAAATGCTACTTACCGCTAAAACCGGTGACCGGTTTTTTAGTAGGCTTTGCAAGCGGTCCGAGTGTATCGAGAAATGGCGTCGACTTGGTTTCAGCACGGTACAGGGAGAAATCGACCTGACGATCCCTGAAGCTTTTCAACGGCTGGCCCAGACCACGCAAGCCGCATTCACGCTCATGCCTGACGCGGCCCAAGTCGATTTCGACGGGCATGATCTCCTCACCGCTGCCGGCCTGGTGGATAACGTCGCCTGAGGGGCCCACGACGATGGATCTGCCGTTGCCGATGCCGCCGGTACCGTTGATGTCGAAGAAGTAGCACTGGTTGGTTGCCGCATTGGTGCGGGCAATGGACAGTTCGATGTCCCGGTCGATGGTGTCGGTCATGGTGGGGTGAATAATGACTTCCGCACCCATGGCCACCATGGTCCGGGTGGTTTCGGGGAACCACATGTCATAGCAGATGGAAATGCCAAAACGCCCCACTTCGGGAACGTCAAACACGACAAACTCGCTGCCGCACTCCACATCGTGCTCGTAGGGACGAAATGGGAACATCTTCCGATAGCGGGCCACGACATGCCCTTCCGGGTTGATTACCGGAGACGTGTTGTAGATCTTGTCATCGATCCGCTCGAACAGGGAGCCGGGAATGACCCAAACCTGATGCTGAGCGGCAAGCTGGCAAAACAGGTTCTCCACTCCGCTGGGCAAGACTTGCGCATTCAGCGTGGAGGCGCCCGAGGCAAGCAGCTCACTGAAAACGATCATCTGAACCTGGGGAAAGCGGTGCATGATCACATCGATATTGTGATGCATTAACTGTGTGTTATCACCATGGTGTGGCGCACTCATCTGCACGCCGGCGATAGTGAAATATGTCATTACTTGACCCTTTTGATGGTGACGAGCTGTAGTAAGCTTGCTGTGCAGGTTGACCCGGCTGCTCCGACGCTAGTGGCCCTTGCGTTTGTCCCGGCGCCGCTGTCGACTTCGAATCAATTGGCTCCGTTGGCACGGCACGCCGCGCCCGCAATGGTCAAGGCGGGAACCAAGCACACTATGTGCCATAGCAGACCACAGGTCAGCAGATGCAGGCCATGCTCCCTCCCTGGCCTTGAGCGGAATTCGCTTAGGGCACAACCTAGCCAGCCAGCCCCATGGTTAGCGGAGTCCGGCTGTAGTAGCCGCCGTCGAAGGCGATCACCCGCGCGCGGCCGGTGGCGCAGCGTGCGATCGCGTGGACGTGCGATGGCGTAAAGTATCATAAACTGCTTTTTCTTCCCGCGGCAGTCGCTCCTCGCTTGCTGTCAACACCGGCGCTCGGCAGTGGCTTGCGACCGGCCAGTCGCCTCTGACTGGCGTCCCGGCACCCGAATGCTCTCCGACGACGGTTGCGCGGTCGCGCTTTTCGCCGTGAGCCTGAACCTCTGGCCAGCCGCCACCGTTGCCGCGCCGCAACGTCGCAGCCCCGGGTGGTCAGGGCATCGGTGCAGACGATGATCGACCTCTACTGTGGACCACGTGAATGCCCGGATATCCAAGCGATTTCGACGTTTGACAAAGCAGTTGTTTTCCGGGCCTGGTTTCGTCAAACTCACGTGTGATTCTTTATTTAAGATTATAAAAAGCGAGAAGGCATCGTCACGTGGCAGTGCACGCGGCTTTGCACACCCGCATAACGGGAGATCGAAATGAACAAGGCGATGGTGATGGACCCGCCGGCGCTTAGCGCCTGGAAGGATGCGATTCGGCGCAGGTATGCTGCCGACGAGGCCGAAGTTATGCGCGAACTGATCGGACAGATCCGACTGGACGAAGCCGAGCGCAAGGAAATCGCCGCCGCCGGTGCGCAGATCGTCCAACGCGTACGGCGTGAGACATCGCCGTCCATGATGGAAAGCTTTCTGGCCGAATACGGGTTGTCGACCTCGGAAGGCGTGGGTCTGATGTGTTTGGCCGAGGCGCTGCTCCGGGTGCCAGATGCAGAGACCATCGACGAACTGATCCGGGACAAGATTGAACCGTCGAACTGGGGTGCGCATCTCGGTAACTCGTCGTCGTCGTTGGTCAATGCCTCGACCTGGGCGCTGCTGCTGACCGGCAAGGTGCTGGATGACGACCCGAAGCGGCCCGCGGCGGCGCTGCGCGGACTCGTGCGGCGCTTGGGCGAGCCGGTGGTTCGCACAGCGGTGGGGCAGTCGATGAAGATCCTCGGGCGGCAATTCGTGCTGGGCCAAACCATCGAGGAAGGCATCAAAAACGCCCGTACCCTCGAGGCGCAGGGCTATACCTATTCCTACGACATGCTGGGCGAGGCGGCCCGCACCGACGCGGACGCGGTGCGCTACCACGCGGCCTATGCCCATGCGATCAAGGTGATCGCCAAACGCGCCAAGGGCGACGTGCGGTCGAGCCCTGGTATTTCGGTCAAGCTTTCGGCGCTGCATCCGCGCTACGAATACACCCATCGCGACACCGTCATGGCGGAACTCGTGCCGCGCGCGCTCGAACTCGCGAAGCAGGCGGCGAAGGCCAATATCGGCTTCAACATCGACGCCGAGGAGCAGGATCGGCTGGAGCTGTCGCTCGACGTGATCGAGGCGCTGCTTTCGGACCCCGCGTTGAAGGGCTGGGACGGGTTCGGCGTCGTGGTGCAAGCCTATGGCCGCCGCGCTGGTCCCGTCATCGAGGCCCTCTACGACCTTGCCGAGCGGCTCGACCGGCGGATCATGGTGCGGCTGGTCAAGGGCGCCTACTGGGATACGGAGGTGAAGCTGGCGCAGGAGATGGGCACGAAGACCTTCCCCGTCTTTACGCGGAAGGTGAACACCGATGTCAGCTACATGGCCTGCGCGCGGATGCTAATGGACCGGCGCGACCGGATCTATCCACAGTTCGCGACACACAATGCGCATACCTGCGCGGCGGTGCTGGCGCTGGCGGGCAACGACAAGGACAGTTTCGAGTTCCAGCGCCTGCACGGCATGGGCGAGTCGGTACATACCATCGTCAAGGAGGGCGAAGGCACGCGCTGCCGCGTCTATGCACCTGTCGGCGCACATCGGGACCTACTGGCGTATCTGGTGCGGCGGCTCTTGGAAAACGGCGCCAACAGTTCCTTCGTCAATTAGGTTGTCGATGAGGCCATTCCGCCAGAGCAGATCAGCCGCGATCCGGTGGCCGAAGTCGAGGCGCTGGGTGACCAGATCGCTAATCCGGCGATCCGTCAGCCGGGCGAGCTTTTCTTGCCGGAAAGACGCAATTCCAAAGGGTTCCGCGTAAACGAACCCGCCTCCATCATCCCGCTGCACGAGGCGCGCGCCGCATTTGCGCAAACCACGTGGCGCGCGGCGCCGATGCTCGCGGGCAGCCCCGCGCCGAAAGGGACCGGCCGCAAGGCGATCTCGCCCGCCGACCCCGACCGGGTGGTAGGAGAGGTCTTCGAGGCGACCGCCGAGGAGGTCGCCGCGGCGCTCGACGCCGCCCAGGATGGCTTCAAGGAATGGTCAGCGCGGCCTGTGGCCGAGCGCGCGGAGTTGCTGCGGCAGATCGCGGACCTCTACGAGGCCAACATCGGCGAGTTGACGGCGCTCGCGACCCGTGAGGCGGGTAAGACCGTGCTCGACGGCATCGCCGAGGTGCGCGAGGCGGTCGACTTCCTGCGCTTCTATGCCAACGAGGCGGAACGGCTGGAGGACGAGGCGCCGGGTCAACCGCGTGGTGTGTTCGTTTGTATCAGCCCCTGGAACTTTCCACTTGCGATCTTCAGCGGTCAGATCGCGGCGGCGCTGGCCGCTGGCAACGCGGTGCTTGCCAAGCCCGCGGAACAGACGCCGCTGATCGCCGCCCGCGCGGTCGAGCTCATGCGCGAGGCAGGGCTGCCGGAGGCGGCGCTGCAGCTTCTGCCGGGCGACGGGCCGACCGTTGGTGGCCCCCTGACGGCCGATTCCCGTATCGCGGGCGTGTGCTTCACCGGGTCGACCCAGGTGGCGCAGATCATCCACAAGGCGCTGGCCGCCAATGCCGGGCCGGATGCGGTGCTGATCGCAGAGACCGGCGGGCTCAACGCGATGATCGTCGATTCGACTGCACTGACCGAGCAGGCGGTGCGCGACATTCTGATCTCGGCGCTCCAGTCGGCCGGTCAGCGCTGCTCGGCGCTCAGGATGCTCTATGTTCAGGAAGGGGCGCGCGAAAGGCTCCTTGAGATGCTCTTCGGTGCGATGGACGCGCTGGTGATCGGGGATCCGTGGAACGAGGACATCGACGTCTCGCCGGTGATCGACGCCGAGGCGCAGAAGGAGATCTCGGGCTACATCGCGGCGCAGAAGAAGGCGGGACGGCTTATGAAGACCCTGCCGGTGCCCGAGCGTGGCACCTTCGTGGCCCCGACCGTGGTCAAGGTCTCGGGCATCAACGATCTGGAGCGAGAGATCTTTGGCCCCGTGCTGCACGTCGCCACGTTCAAGGCGGTCGATATCGACAAGGTCGTCGACGCGATCAACGCGCGCGGCTACGGGCTCACCTTCGGTCTGCATACCCGGATCGACGATCGCGTCCAGCAGATCGTCGAACGGATTCATGTCGGCAACACCTACGTCAACCGCAACCAGATCGGCGCGATCGTTGGAAGCCAGCCCTTCGGCGGCGAGGGTCTGTCGGGCACCGGCCCCAAGGCAGGTGGGCCGCTCTACGTCGACCGCTTTCGCCGCACCGCCAAGCCCGAGGCACATGACGCACCCAGGGGCGCGGCGATTGCGGCCGAGCAGTTGCAGTCGGCGATCCGCGGCCTCGACGCACGCAACTGGGAAGCGCGTCCCGATCGGGTTTCGGTCCTGCGCAAGGCATTGTCGGGAAAGGGCGGGGCAATCCGCAAAGCGCTGACCGAGACCGCGGCGTTCGACATGAGCCCGCAGACGCTGCCCGGTCCCACGGGCGAAAGCAACCGGCTGAGTGTCTATCCGCGCGGCACGACGCTGTGCCTCGGCCCCACGGCAGATATCGCTGTGGCGCAGGCGGTTCAGGCCCTCGGCTCCGGTTGCGCGGCGGTCATGGTGGCGCCTGGCGCCCAGGCGGCAGCGCGGCCGCTGGCCGAGGCGGCAGCGCCCATCGCCGCGCTGGACGGGACCGTCTCCGCAGAGACGCTGACCGAGCTCGATGGGATCAGCTCGGTGGCAGCCGCCGGCGCCTCTGACTGGACGCGCGAACTGCGCGTTGCCCTGGCAAAGCGCGAAGGGCCTGTTGTGCCGTTGGAAACGCAGACCGTCGCCCCGACCCGATACGTGGTCGAGCGGCATCTGTGCATCGACACCACGGCGGCCGGCGGCAATGCAAGCCTGCTTGCGTCGGTCGATTGATCTGCCTCGGCATACCGCCGAACGGATCCTTGTCGCGTACAGGACGTATAGACCGCCTTGTCCTCCGGCGTCGGGGGCCCCTTCGTTGCTGTCGACGCCGGCGCCCGGCAGTGGCTACGGCCGGACCATCGTCCAGGCAAGGCCGCGAGCATCCCGATGCTCCCGACCGCGCTGGCTGGCCCGGGCTGGTGTACGTGTGTGTTCGCCCCACATGGATACGCTACAGCGACTACAACCTCGACCCGCCGGAGATCGTGGAGTTCGGCGCTGAGCAACTGACCCCGTCGATGGCTGTGCGAGACAGCAAACAGCACTGATCTGTTACGCAACATGCCGCTGCACCCGCAGATGGGCAGCGCGAGGTGATCGATTATCGTAATCGCGAGCGTATTGCAAAGGCCGACTATGGACGAAGACCTTGACCAGATGACACGCCAGCAACTCATTGACGAAGTCAAAAGGCTACGCGCAGGTATCCGCGAGCACCGTGACTGCAGTCGCCACGAGCTTTGCTGGCACCACCCTGCCCTATGGGGATTACTGTCGGAGCGGACGGATCCTATTCCAGTGGTCCCGGCGTGGCCGGAATTCATAAGGGGTTGCATCAAGTATCGCGAATCCCTGGATGCGCAAGCACCAGGCGCCCCACGAACCAACGAGCCGTATGCAGAGTGAACCCCCTCGAAATCCCACCCCCTGGGGCGGCTTGATATCGAGGCCCTTGCGGATTTCGGTCCCGCCGCTCAGCAGTTCCTTCCCGACCTCCTGGTAGACCCCTGAACCCTGAACGCAGACATTCGGCGAACTATCCAGGCGCTCGCGCGTACTTGTGTGCAGGCGGCAGACAGTGAAAGCGGCAGCACAAGATCGCAATAGGTAAGGTGCTATCGTGCGTTATCAGGCACTCGAAAGGGGCGCGGCGGAACCGATTTCCATATCTATGGCGGCATGAGCCGATGGCCCGCGACAAAGGCGCGGCGCGCTCTCAGTGCACTCCTTCGTATCGGCTGGCGAATCAAGCGTGAGTCCGAATCTGATAAGACACTTGCCCGCGAGGGCTGGCTGGATCTTGTCTTTACTTTTCATGGCGAATTCCAACGAGAGAGATTTTTAAATGGGTAATATCGATCTGAAATATATGTTCATGTCCCCGGAAGGCCGCATTGGACGGCAAACGTGGTGGATCGGTGTCGGTATTCTGTTCGTAGCGTCACTCATTGTGGGGGCGCTTTTGGGGGAGGGTGGGATCATTCCCGTCGTCATTAACCTGCTGCTGCTCCTGGCGGGTGTCATGCTGCACATCAAACGCTGCCATGACCGGGGCAAGACCGGCTGGTGGTGCTTGCTGTTGCTCATCCCGGTTGTTGGCATGATCTGGGCCATCATCGATCTCGGTGTTCTCGAGGGCGAAAAGGGGCCAAACCGCTTCGGCTCTGCCCCAGCCTAACCAAGCACCTGCCGGGGCTCCGGAAATGGCGGCGGGTCCCGGGGGCTAAAGCTCATTGGTTAATTGCGCTTGCCCAGCCTCTTCGCATTCGCCGTCGCTCGCGAATGGATCGGTTTCAGCCCGCGTTGGCTGACACGAGCCGCGGCACCAGACATTCGCGAACCCGTTGTGGCTGCCTGTGCGACCGCCTGGGACAGTTTCGCTTGCTGTACCAGAAATTGAGTCCAGGTCTGGCTTGTTGCCAGGGACATCATGGCCGTTGTTCCGGCCATCATTTGCTTGAGCATCCTTGGGCCGAGTAGTGGGTCCATCCGCATCATCTGTAATCCCATGGCTTGGGCTGACTCCGTTGCCGCTTCGATCTTCTCCTGTCCCATGCGGGTGAATTCGCGGCGATCGCGGGGGCTGGGGTTTGAGCCGGCCGACGCCATGCGCCCCGTGCGGTGACCAATAACCTGTCCCGATGCCAGCATCATCTCGCTGGTTTTCATGGCCAGGTCACCCCAGGCCAGGAACGGGTTGATGAACGAAGTGCCGGTTCTGCGTCTTGTCATGTCTGTTTCCCTTTTTCGGCCCTGAGCGTCTCGACGGAGACGAGAATCTACGTGAACCTGCCCTATTCTCCATGACCCGATAGGCGCCTGACATAGGCGGATCCTGGACAGTTGTACGCGCCATTTCCGACCCGGCAAGAGCGCTGTCGAGACAGCTTACGCCTAAACCGAGCGATGCAGGGGATGGGATTCCAGATCAGGGAGTCTCCGGCGGCGCTGCCGGAGCGTGATAGAGATCCTTGCGCACGCGCGGCACTTGGTTGTTGCCCGGATGCGCGAAAACAACCTGGATCTGCTGCAGCCCGCCGCTGCGTAAGGTGGCGCTGGAGCCGGCCAGGTACAGCTCCCAGGCACGCACGAACGGCTCATCGTAATGCCGGGCCACCTCCTCGCGGTGAGCCCGGAAGCGCTCCAGCCAGTGATCCAGGGTTTGCGCATAATGCAGCCGCAGGTTCTCCACATCGAGTATGGAGAACGGGGTGTACTCGAACAGCCTCATGAGTTCCCCCGCACTGGGTAGATAAGCGCCCGGGAAGATCCGTTTCTATATCCAGGCGTCCAGTGGCGCCGGCCCCACGTGCTCGAGCATGCCCACGGAGACGAACCGGTCGCAGGATCCGCTGATGTTGCGAAAGTCCTCCTCAATGAACTCCACGCGCTCTTCCAGGCCCTCTTCCCTGGTAGCATCCCTGGCGTAGGCGACCTGCTCGTGGGAGATATTGAACGCGCGGACGCGCACGCCTTACTGCCTGGCCAGACCGCCGCACCGGGGCAGATCTACAACTCCAACGGCTACGCCCTGCTGGGCCTGCTGCAATCCCTGGGCTGCGAGGTCATTGGCCCGTCGTCTCGGACGCGCTCGAATCCACGCTCATTATACTGGAGCGCGCCGCGAAGGATGCCGACATCCTGATCACCAGCGGCGGCGTCTCGGTGGGTGATGCCGACCCGGCCAAGGCGGTGTTGTGCAGCAACTCGGCAGCCTCGATCTCTCGCGCGTCGCCATCCAGCCCGGCAAGCCCATCGCTGTTGGCCGCATCAACGACACCCCGTTCCTCGCCTGCCGGGGAACCCCATCTCCCTATTCGTGACTTTCTGCCTGTTCGGCCACCCCATGATCCTCAAGCGCCAGGGAGCAACGGAGCTCCAGCCCCGCACAACCCCGGCCCGTGCGGATTTCAGCCTGGACAAGCCAGACCCGCGTACCCGCTACCTGCGGGCCCGCGTTATCCACGACGCGCAGGGCCAGCGCGCGACCCTGTACCCGGACCAGGGCTCCGGCATCATCAGCTCCACCACCTGGGCGAGCGCCCTGGCGGAAATCCCGCCAAACACCGCCGTCACCCGGGGCGACGCCATCACCATCTACCCCTCTACACCGAAGTCGTTGCGTAAGCGAGTCCGTAAGGGGCGCGGAGTCGAGAAACGATCATGTGGCACGCCCTGGAACATTCGCTATCTTTGTCCTAAGGACACACCTGGGGCGATAGCGTGCCTCCTAATGCACCATAAAGCGGTTGCGCCAAAGAAACGCCGAGCAGGGCAGCAATGCTGGCCATCGCCAACTTGAACGACTACGCCAAACCACCCCCATCAGGTGGCATCCAGCGGACTTCTTACCCCCTTCCCGCCACGGTTCAGGACGTGCGTGTAGATCATTGTGGTGCGCACATCACTGTGCCCGAGCAGCTCCTGCACCGTACGGATGTCGTAACCGGTTTCCAGCAAGTGGGTGGCAAACGAGTGCCGCAGCGTATGGCACGATGCGGGTTTCGCAAGCCCGGCGGCCCGTACCGCCTTCTTCACCGCCCGTTGCACCGCCTGCTCACCAACATGGTGCCGCCGACGAACCCTGGACCTCGGATCAAGGGACAATACAGATGCCGGAAACACATATTGCCAACCCGTCTCATGCGGAGCCGATGGATACTTCCGAGAAAGTGCATCGGGCAGCCAGACTCCCCCATAACCCGAAGCCCGGTCCTGCCGGTGGAGTTCGCAGGTCCGTCGCATCCGCTTCTGCAACGGGGAGACAAGCGAGCTGGGCAGCATGGTGACCCGGTCCTTCGCGCCCTTGCCGTCGCGCACCAGAATCTCACGGCGTTCGAAATCAACATCCTTGATGCGTAGGCGAACGCACTCCATCAGCCGAAGGCCTGCACCGTAGAGAAGAGAGGCCATCAACCAGTTTGTACCGTCGAGATGGGCCAGTACCGCCCGCACTTCATTGCGGGTGAGCACCGTTGGCAAACGGGTCGGCTTCTTGGCCCGCTCAACGTTCTGGACTGCCTCAAGCTGTACGCCCAGAACGTCCCGGTAGAGAAAGAGCAGCGCACTGAAGGCCTGGTTCTGCGTCGATGCAGCAACATCCCTGTTACTGGCGAGGTGTGTCAGAAATGCTTCGACCTCGCGCGCACCCATCTCCCGCGGGTGCCGCTTGCCGTGGAACAAAATGAACCTTCGAATCCAGCCCACATACGAGCGTTCTGTCCGAATGCTGTAATGCTTGAATCGAATCCGCTCCCGGACCTCGTCCAGAAGCCGCGGTGCCCGCTCCATGGCCCCTGTATCCCTTCAGGTCTTGACGTGATAGAACGTGTTAAAGGTAGCGGAGCAAGCGACTTATGGCAAGCGGATGAGCATTATACGTCACTATTGACGTGTTCCGCCGCATCGGATGTGACGTCGACTTCTAGTTATGCCCTAAAAAGGTAGTCTGGGGAAGAAATGCCAACACCGTGGGAAAAGGAAGAATTTCACAATTCGCTTGAATGGAAAAGAAGGGCTAGATCTGGTTCCTTAACACCAATCCCCTGTATCGGGGCATGGATAGATGTTTGTGGATTTGGGTCTCAATTAGAAAAAGCAAAGTGGAATCTCAGTGAGTTTCAGGTTGGCGGAACTGTAAATTTATTAAGCGAGGTATACCAGCGTGTTGGACATCCTTTTTGGGTTGGTGTCGAGCCCGAACCATACGAAAGTGTTTTAGTGTTAAATGATGGCATTGCAAGAACAGTTGATCTTGGTAATGTTCAATGCGCACAAGCAGTACAGGCAATTTTTTATATCCGTGCTTTAGTGCTAGCTCACCTACACCTGTTGCGCTTAACAAACCATAACCATTTGGGTGTTCGAACGGTGTTGGCAGGAGGTGAGCGCATTCAATATTCTCCAACAACATTCACGGGTAATTCAATTCTGTCACATGGTGATGCCCCAAGTGAGTGGGGAAAGCGACTGTTGGAGAAGAACTTTTTATATAATCCTTCAGAATTTCAAATGAACACAGCCTTTGCAAAGGCCTATTCAATCGATGCTAACGGCACTAGATCTGGATTTAATGTCAATGGTTTCTTTGTCGAAGAAATGTTTTTTGAGCGTTTCGGAGCAATACCTGGCATAGATGTTACATTTGATGAGTCTTCTATATACGTGAAGCATAACAACAATACAGCGCTTGAGCTGCGCGTAAGTCTAAAGAAAGAGTTTGTCTTTAAAGGACTAAATGCTTCTGTCTATGGTATTTCATCGGTGCGTGTTGATACTTCGTTTGAAGGTGAGGAAACCATAATTGATCTTGTTAATTATGAAATGGCATAACAAGGCCATAAACTCGGACCTCAAATAGCTGCGCAGTGCGCCGCTTTTTGTGTCCGGTTATGGCTGGCGTTAGCTCGCTTCTCCATCTCTCGGACCTCCCCGCGCTCGTTGACGGACCCTCCACGGAGCGGTATCGTATTACGATATACTTATCGATGGAGAAACCGACATATGTCGGTCGTGACCGTGTCACCCAAGTACCAAGTCGTCATCCCGAAGGATGTCCGTGAGAAGCTGAGAATACGCCCTGGTCAGAAGGTCGAGGTGTTTGCCGTCGGCAACCGGGTGGAGCTTGTCCCGGTGGAGCCGATTCAGGCGTTCCGGGGCAAGTTCCCTGACCTACCGCCACTGAAGCGCGAGCCGGACCGGCTGTGAACGTCGTTGATTCGAGTGGTTGGATCGAGTACCTGTCTGGAGGTCCCAACGCGGCCTTTTTCCGCGATCCCATCGAGGACGAGGAAGCTCTTCTCATTCCGACGCTGAGCCTATTCGAGGTCTACCGGCACCTGCTCCGTCACTTGGGCAGGGACGAAGCCCTGAACATCATCGCGGCCATGCGGCAGGGGACGGTCATGGACCTCGATGATCGCCTGGCGCTGGACGCCGCTGAGCTCAGTATTGCCACGAAGCTGCCGTTGGCCGACAGTATCATGCTGGCAGCCGCCCGGGCACACGATGGCTTGTTCTGGACCCAAGATGCCGATTTCGAGGGGCTCGAGAACGTACGACTGAAGCGGAAGCCCTGACCATCTGCGGACGCGAGCTAACGAGGGGCTGAATTACGATCGAGCCCGCGAAGCGTGGCGGAAAGCCCTGCATTCGCGGCATGCGAATCACTGTCTACGACGTGCTCGAGTTCCTCGCCTCGGGGATGTCCGAAGAAGAGATTCTCAGCGACTTTCCGGACCTGACCACAGAGGACATCCGTGCCTGCCTAGCCTTTGCCGCGGACAGAGAACGCCGGCTCGTCTCGAGCCCGCCCGAGTGAAGCTGCTATTCGATCACAACCTTTCCCCGCGCCTCGTTGGGCGGCTCCGCGACCTCTACCCGGACTCCCTCCACTTACGAGAGATCCAACTCCACACCTCGGACGACCCGATCGTCTGGGATTACGCGCTCGCTCATGGGTTCACCATTGTCTCGAAGGATTCCGACTTCCGTCAGCGGAGTTTCGTGTTCGGTCATCCGCCCAAGGTCGTTTGGGTCCATCTCTCTCCCTCACCGCCAGTGGTTCGCGATCGTCCCTTTTCCGCTCGAGCCGTCCCGTGGTATGCATCGGCTGCTCGGCGCAGCTGAGCGACGGGTCGTTACACAAAGCCGCTTCGCGGCAGAGGAAAGCGGGTACATTGAGCCGGATATGGAATCGCTTGATGCCAGCAAGAAATGTAACCCAAGTAAGTGGAAAGAGGGTGAGAGGCCACGGCATGGAAGCCAACATTGCAGGATGTATTTTGCAGCCATTTTGATGAGGTGCGAGCGCGTAAGCGCTTAACCCTTCCCGAGCTGCGCGCAGCCGGAGCGATCATGGCGTGCTGCACGCAAGCGCTGGGGGCCATGAGCAGCGCTACCCTGAGGGGCATTACAGCCGCACGCGATACCACTCGTGCAGGCACCGCAGTTGCCCGCGTTGCGCGGAGCGCTCGAGGCAGCTATGGCTGAAGCAGGAGCGGGAGCGGTTGCTGGGGTGTGATCATTTCCATGCGATCTTCACGGTACCGCACGAGCTGATCGGGGTCTGGCGCTACAACCGTCAGATATTTGCGGCGGCGTTGTTCGATGCCTGCCGGGGGACGCAGTTGGAATTGTTGGGCCAGGAGGGGTATCTGGGGGCGAAGCCGGGGATTGTGCTTGCCCTGCATACTTGGGGGCGGACATTAGAAGCCATTGCCGTGCTGGCGTCCGTGCCACTGGTCAGCCGTCGATCTGAGCGGGATGAGGTTCCAGATCAGGGTGTCTCCGACGGCGCGGCCGGCGCGTGATAGAGATCCTTGCGCACGCGCGGCACCTGATTGTTGCGCGGATGCGCGAAGACAACCTGGAACAGCTGCAGCCCGCCGCTGCGGAAGGTGGCACTGGAGCCGGCCAGGTACAGCTCCCAGGCACGCACGAACGGCTCATCGTAATCCCGGGCCACCTCCTCGCGGTGAGCCCGGAAGCGCTCCAGCCAGTGATCCAGGGTTTGCGCGTAATGCAGCCGCAGGTTCTCCACATCGAGCACGGAGAACGGTGTGTACTCGAACAGCCTCATGAGTTCCCCCGCACTGGGTACATAGCCGCCCGGGAAGATGCGTTTCTCGATCCAGGCGTCCAGTGGCGCCGGCCGATTGCGGCCAATGGTGTGGATCAGCCCTAGGCCGTCCGCGTGCAGGCAACGGCTTACCACCCCGGCGAGGGCCTTGTAATTCGCCGGCCCCACATGCTCGAGCATGCCCACGGAGACGAACCGGTCGCAGGATCCGCTGATGTTGCGAAAGTCCTCCTCAATGAACTCCACGCGGTCTTCCAGGCCCTCTTCCCTGGCAGCCTCCCTGGCGTAGGCGACCTGCTCGTGGGAGATATTGAACGCGCGGACGCGCACGCCGTACTGCTTGGCCATGTAGCGCGCCAGCCCGCCCCAGCCGCAGCCGGCGTCGATGACCGTCTGCCCCGGCTGCAGCCGCAGCTTGCGGCAGACATGTTCCAGTTTTGCAAGCTGTGCCTGCTCCAGGGTATAGTCCGGGCTCTCGAAATACGCGCAGGTATACTGCATGGCCGCGCGATCCAGCCACAAGCGGTAGAAATCGTTGCCCAGATCATAGTGGTGATGAATATTGCCGCGGGCGGCGGTGAGGTTGGCACCCTTGCGTACCCGCAGTTTGCGCCCCCGTTTGAACCAGCCGGTCCAGGCCGGAGAGGTTCCATGTGCCTGCGCATTCATCGAATCGATGAGGACATGAATCACCCGGGTGAGCTCCCCGTGAATCCGCAACCGTCCACTGCTGTGGAGATCGCCGAAGGCGAGATTCGGATGGCGCAGTAATCGGTACAAGGCGCCACGGTCCCGGAGTTCGATCATCATGTCACTGGATTCGGGGCCGACCGTGCAGCCGTCCCACAAGCGCAGCCGCAGCGGTGGCTCGCCCACGGCTTCATGAACCTTGCGCAGCAGCCAGCGTTCCGGTGCAATCGAGGTGCTGCTGGACGGCTCTTTGTTGCCGGGCAAGGCCAGCGGATTCCGTCGCTGAACGGCACTGTGCTCCGTTTCATTGGTCATCACACGCCCTCTACGACTTTCTCGAACAGGCCGGGCACGGCTCCTTCAGGATCATACCGCTGCTTGAGCCGTGCATATGCGGTGCCGTTATAGCATCGATCGAAAGATTGCCTGTCCATGAACGTGGACGAATACAGCATCTTCAATCCGCCCAGACGCAGGCATGCCTCATCCATTATCCTAGTGTAGTGAAACTCCCGATCCTGTCGCGGCTTCGCGGTCAGACAGTAACAGCCCAGGTTGAAATAAAGGCGTCCCGTCTCAACTGGATACAGGGTCGGCGAGCCTTGGGGGACGATGGGAAGCGCAACCCAGGGGTTCCCTCCAAGATCGACATGCTCCAGCGCAAAGTCGATCAGGTTTTCGGCCTGTTCCCACGGGACCTGCCAATCCTGGATAAGCGGCTCCATTTTTTTGTTTCTCTCCACGTCCAACGCCTTGAGAATCCCTTTCTTCCAGGCGCTATAACGGTTATAGAATCCGGAGCTCCGCAGAGCCCGTGGAGCCAGCCGGCGAAACAGGTTGTACGCAGGCGAATCAGGCACGTTCCAGAACCAGTCGGGGTCATAGCGAAAGATGTACTGTTTCGTGGGCAGGAAAAAATCGCCGATCCGGCCGGCGGTCTTGTAATAGATGGTGCCGTAGATGTCTTCGACATGGGAAGCCTTGTCCGCGAAGTCTGCCCGGGTCAGGTACAGCACGTCACTGCCATAGAAAAGGCCTTCAATGAAGTCGGAAACGCGGGCGTCGACCGCCTCCTTCATGGCGTCCAGATAGCCTGTCACATCCTGATACCGTGCATGACGCACCCGGACGAAGGGCTGCGCCGGGATCAACCTGATCCTTGCGCGGAGGATATAGCCAAGCGTTCCATACGAATTGGGCAACGCGTGGAACAGATCCGCATGGGCATTGCCGGCGGTGCAGGTCACGACGCGGCCATCGGGCAGCACTACGTCCGCCTCCACCAACCCGTCATGCACGAAACCATGGCGATGGCCGGACGACTCGATCCCGATGCCCACCGTCGCTCCGCCAATGGTGATGTGTTTCAGCTCCGGGGTGACGGTCGGCAGGAAACCCTGTGGTAGCGTGGCGTCCACGATCTGCTCGTATGTCGTGAGGCCTTCAACGTCGAGCGTGCGGGATTCGCAGCACAAACCAAGCACATGATTGAACCCGCGCAGCGAGATCCGGCTGCCCGCGGCCGGTTGCCGGCCTTGATACCGGAACAGATTGGAGGTGGTGCGCTTGGCGATCCGAGGCCTGTCACCCGGGCAGGCGCTGATGGCACGCTGCAGGCTCTCCAGGCGCTTCTGGTAAGTCAACTCGTCAGTCAATGCAATCACCTCGAATCCCGGCACCTTTGAAATCTTGTTCCCACTTCGACTCCTGTCAAGTCCAGGCCGGATGACCTAGGCTTACAAGTATCGACTGTGGTTCATACTTACCATTGATTCCCGCAGGCGGATGCCTTGGACAACGGCGGGGGAGACCATGAAGCAGGGGATTGCGCTGCTCGAGCAGCTCACGGACGCGGACGCGGAGTGGCTTCTGGCGAGCGCGGCCGAGCAGGACGTCGCACACGGCGACACCCTGATCGAAGCTGGCGAACCGCTCGATAGCCTGTATCTGATCGTGCAGGGGCTGTTTGGAGTTTTCACCGATGACGTCGACGTGCAGCTCGCCACCCTCGGTCCGGGCGACCTGGCGGGCGAGATGTCCTACCTTGCGGCCGGCCCTCCGACCGAGCGGGTCCGTGCGCTGGAAAACAGCATAACGTTTGCCGTTCCGCATTCGGCCCTGCAGGCGAGAGCGGACCAGGATCCGGATTTCTCGGCACGCCTGCATCGCGCCTTTGCCCGCTTGCTCGCCGAGCGGCTGAAGGCGGCGAACCGCCGGTCCCGGGTCGCGACAGACACCGACCTGACCACCCGCGAGGAAGCCGGCGCCTGGAAGCGACTGGATGAGCCACTGCAAGCATTCAAGCGAGCCGCCTTCGCCGCCAAGAAAGCGGCGGCGGAGAACGGTGACGTCGTCCCCGAGGCCATGAGCGCAGAGATCGTTGAGCAGTTCCTGCAGTTCTGTCCGCTGCTTGATCAAGTCCTGTCGCAGGAGGTCGACAATGAGCGTGTCCGGGGGGAGATGGGCCTGCGGATGCAACAGGAGCTGTTGCCCTACATCCTGCTCGCGGAGACGGCGGAGCGCTTCTACAGCAAACCGCGAGGCTATGCCGGTGACTTCTGGACCATCGAGCTGATCTATCGCAACCGGCCCGAGGGCTCCGGTGCGGTAGGGCGGCTGATCGATCGCTGCTTTCTGGAAACCACCGCATCCAGGGCCGTTCGCAATCGCCGTGATCTGCTGGCGGAGGAAATCGGCGAGACGGTCCGCACACGCCAGGGCTCCACTGCGCAAGTCACCAGTCTCGCCTGCGGCCCCGCACGGGAACTGTTCGACGTCTACGCCGCTCATCCGGAGTATGCGACCGATCTCCGGGCAACGCTGCTCGACATCGATCTGCAAGCGCTTGCCTTCGTCGACGATGCAGCCCAGGCCAACGGTCTGAAGCGCCAGATGTCGCTGGTCAGCGAGAACCTGATACGCCTGGCGCTGGGCAAGGCGCGTGCGGAGATCCAGGACCAGGATCTCGTCTACAGCATCGGCCTGATCGACTACCTGGGCGATGATCTGGTGGTTCGCCTGATGAACCTGATCCACTCCATGCTGCGGCCTGGAGGGCGGGTCATCCTCGGCAACATCCACCCCTGCAACCCCACCCGGGGGCTGATGGACCATGTTCTCGACTGGAAGCTCGTCCACCGCACCGAGGACGACGTCAACCGGCTCTACGCGCACTCGGCATTCGGCCGCCCGAGCACCAACATCCGTTTCGAGAACGAGGGGATCAACTTATTCGCAGAGTGCATCCGCTGATCAGGAAAAGCTTGCGCGCACCCGCGCCGGCAAAGCGTCTGCCCAGTCCCGCACTCGGGGCGCGGCGGAGTCGTAACCCACCGCGATAATCCGGTCCGGAGCCCCGAACTCAAGCATCCCGCAGCGCGGCAGGTCGAGATCGAGGTAGAGGTCGGCGAGGCCGTCGGCGATCACGCGGTCGCGCGCCCGACTCGAGCCGGCGATCATCGACTGCATCAGTGTGGTCGTAATACCCGGCACGTAAGGCCCCTGGCGGCCGGGCAACAGCCGATCCGCCAGCAGTCGCCAGCCGGAGACCGACAGGCCGAAGTCCTCCCTGGCGTGAGGCCCGGCATTGAGCGCAACGTCTGCTGCGATCACCAGGCCGCGCGGGTTGATGCGCCGCATGGGCTCGACCGGCAGATTATCCAACACGCCGCCGTCCACGTGGAGCTCGTCCCCGTACACCACCGGCGGGACAATCCCCGGGATGGCGACACTTGCGCGCAGCGCCCGGGTGATCGAGCCACGCCGATGCACGCTCACCTGCGAACGGGTCAGGTTGGTGGACACGGCGAACCAGGGCAGCCACAAGTCCTCGATGTCCCGTCCCCCCGTCTCCCGCTCGGCCAGGGCCGCCATCTGCCCCCCTTTCACGAGGGCTGCCAGCGGCAACGTCCAGTCCAGCGTGTCCCGCAGCGTCGACTTCGCCCGCGCCTCCCGCTCATCGCAACCGACGTCAAAGGCGGCAAACGCCGCCATGACAGCGCCGATACTCGTCCCGGCCACGATATCGACCGGCACGCCGGCCTCCTCCAGGGCGCGCATCACGCCGAGGTGGGCATAGCCGCGTGCGCCGCCTCCGCTCAGCACGAGACCCACGGGGCGTTCGGCAATGATCCGTGCAAGTCGTGCGAAGTCCCCGGGGTGACCCCATCGAACGTGGTGGCAGGCGTCCACGTCCCGGGAGGCGAGCCACTGTGACGTGCCACGCGGGGACTCGATTGCGCGCACGCCCTCGCCCGGATGAAGCAGGATGAGGCTCTTGCGGATCCGGGCCGGACTCCCGGAGGCCATCCTGGCTCGGAGCGCTTCACCAAGGCGTTGTTCGGCCGGGGTCAGAGTGGGTTCAACGTCGGCATCGACGATCAGCGCCATGTGGTCGGCGTGACGCAGCACGAGGTCGTTCCAGGGGCTCCAGTCGGTGTCGGTCTGCAGAAGCAACGTTTCGTGGCGCTCCTCCTGTTCCTGTAGCCATTGCGTGACACGGGCGGCGCCGGGGCCATCCGGGCCGCCCTGGGCGAGCGTGCGGGTCCCGAGCGCGTC
Source organism: Aquisalimonas sp. (assembly GCF_007120195.1). Classification (GTDB taxonomy): domain Bacteria; phylum Pseudomonadota; class Gammaproteobacteria; order Nitrococcales; family Aquisalimonadaceae; genus Aquisalimonas. Next base: position 11,443 of record NZ_SKOG01000044.1, on the reverse strand, counting down.
GTCGGCGTCCTGACGTCTCAACAGTCGGGTCGCGCCCCCCCGCTCCAGTGGCGCGACAAGCCCCTGCGCAAACGCTGACAAATCCACGCAGGGGTGCGCAGCCAGGAGGACGATGGTACGCCGGTCGCCGCCGTGCGTTCCGCGGGCATCGCTCGCGCGCCGCAGGGCATCACGGGCGATTCTCAGCAGGGATTCGGGACGGCCCCGCAGGGTCGCCAGGAAATCGTCCCGCCCGAGTTGCGCCAGGTGGCTGTCGCGGGCTGCCACGAGCGTGGCGGTGCGCACCCCGCCCTCGACCAGGGCCATCTCGCCGACGAGTTCGCCAGGCCCGACGTCCGCAAGAATGTCGTCCGCCCCCGCGCCGAGGGTCGCTCGCAGCCGTCCGGACACGACAATGTAGGCCGCATCCGCCGGGTCGCCCCGTTCCACCAGCGTGTCGCCGGCCTTGAGACGGACCCATTTGACACCGGCCATGAGCGCCCAGCGCACCGACTCGTCCACTTCGGGGAAGAGTGTCGCGACCTGGCGCGCGAGCTGCGCCTGGCGGAGCCTGACTGTTGCCAGCTCGGTCAAGCGACGGGCGACCTCGGCTTCACTCTTGATCAGCAGTTCGAAGCCGGCGGCGGAGATTTCGATCACCGTGGCCGGTGTGTCCGCGACGACAGTGGTCTCTCGCGTCCCGCCGGTCAGACTGGCGATCTCCCCCAGTACCGCGCCGGCCTCCACCAGCGCGAACGCACAGGGCGAACCAGTGCCCTCGTCGAGAACCACCCGCAGCCGCCCATCGACTACGACGTAGACATCTCCAGCCGCCTCGCCCTGCCGGAGCAACGTCTCCCCGGGCTGCAGCCGCCGCTCCCGCGCGTGCTCGGCCACCGCCCGCGCGGTTTCCGGGCGCACTCCCTCGAGCGGCGCGGCCGCCGCCAATTTCTCGGCCAGCTCGTCAGTCACCATGCAGTCCGCTATTTCTCCGTCGCCCGGTAGATGCCGTCCCAGCCGGGTGGCGGCGGGTTGCGTCTGAACGTCTCGATGCGGGATAGGTAAAGCGCCGAGGGCCCGCTGGGCTCGTATTGCGCGACGGCCCGGAAGGCGGCTTCGGCCTCGTCCCAGGACTGTTGCCGGTAGGCGTCCAGGGCCCTGGAGAACAGGGCGAGGCGCTCGCGCATGGCGTCATCCAGATGCGCCTTCCGGCCCACAGGTTCATGAATACTGACCGCAGCCTGGCGTCCCTTGACCTGCACGCGATCGATTTCGCGAAACACCAGCCCGGGGCATTGCTCCACGGTCGCCGCGCTGGCGAGAATGCCGACGCGGTAATGTCGAGTCAGCCCCTCCAGGCGCGAGGCCAGGTTCACGGCGTCGCCCACCACAGTGTAATTGAGGCGGGTGCGCGATCCCATGTTGCCGGCAACCACGGTGCCGGAATTGATGCCCACCCCGAGGCTGAGGGTGGACGCGCGATCCGCGGCTTCACGGTTCATGGCCCTGACGCTATCCGCCATGGCCATGGCCGCTCGCACTGCCCGTTCAGCATGGTCGGGCTTCGCCAGCGGCGCACCGAAGAGGGCCATGACGGCATCTCCGATGTACTTGTCGATCACACCGCCTTCGGATTCGATATCTGCACTGATCCCCGTCAGATAACCGTTCAGCAGGTCGAGCAGCTCGGCCGGCGGCAGGGTCTCGGCGAGGGAGGTGAAACCGACGATGTCGGAGAACAGGATGCTGGCCTCCCGCTCCTCGCCGCCGAGCTCGATGTCCCGGCTCAGCAGCTCGTCGGCGATGGCCGGTGACACCACTTTACCCAGGAGTCCCCGCACCCGGTCACGCTCCTCCAGGCCTTGCGCCATGCGGTTGAAGGCCTTGCCCAGGGCACCGAGCTCGTCGCGCTGGGTGATCCGGACCCGGGTTTGGTATTCGCCCTGCTCGATGCGCTCCGCCCCTGCGCGCAGCTTTCGCACCGGCTCGCTCACCTTGCGCGCCACCCAGGCGGCGCCAAGGGCCGTCAGCATGAGGCCGGCGACCAGCAGTCCGAGCAATACCTGCTGCAGGCGCTGATAAGGGGCCATGGCGGCGTCCAGGGAGCGCTGCATGCCGACAGCCAGGCGGATGTCATCATCCACCCCAAGGGTCCGGAACACGGAGACATGGGTCTCGTCGTCCAGCTCCATGTTGAATGCCGCATCGTCCTGCCAGCCGGTACGGGCGAGAACGCCCGGAAGGCTTCCCCGCGTATCGGCCGGGAGGGTGGTGGCGAGCACGCGCCACTGCTCCCCCGTTTCCGCCAGGAGACTGATCTCCGAGAGGGTGAGATCACGGAAACTGGCCACGAAGTCCGCGTCCAGTTCGAAACCGATAACCACCCAAGCCTCGTGGCGCGGGACCAGAAGCGGCACCACCACCAACTGGAAGGGACGGTCGTCCACCAGGACAATCGCCGTGGCCTCGCCATACGGGTCATCGCCGGCCGCCTCCAGCAACTCCGCATGGCCGAAGTCATGGCCCTCGCCTTCTTCCTCGCGCGTGCTGGCAATCACTTCGTGCTCCAGCGAGAGCAGGTACATGACGTCCGCACCAATCCTGTCGCCGTGGTTGCGCAGCATGGATTCGATGGTCGGCGCATCCCGCGTGGCATAGGCGGACTTGAAGGCGAAATCATCGGCCAGAAGCACGGCCGCCTGCAGCAGCCGCGCCTCGCGCTCATCCAGCAGATTGCCGAACACACCGGCGGCCACCTCGAGGGCACCGTGGATCTCATCCTGTGCGGCGGCCCGCCCGGCCCAGTTCGTCAGCCCGAGCGCAACGGCCTGAGAGAGCGTGAACAGGGCCAGAAAGAGCACCAGCAGACGGGTCTGGAATCGGCGGAATCGAAACATGTCAGCGTCAACGATACCCGCGTCGACCGGGCCTCGGGGCGCGCCGTGGGGAGGGCCCGGCGGCCAATTCGACCGTCGCCTCCAGTTCCACGCTGGCATCGGCCTCGAGGTCGATCTCGCCCACCCTTTGCTGCTCCTCGGGCAGCCCGTGGTGCCAGACTTCCACGCTGTACTGCCCGGCGGGCAGGTCGGATGCGCGCCAGGCACCGTCGCCGTCCGTCAACCCGTGCCAAGGAGAGTCCACCACATAGATATGCGCACTCATCCAGTCGTGGATGTTGCAGGCGATGGTGACGATGCCGGGATTCGGGAACTCGATGGGGCGCGCCGGCATGCCGGTATAGAGCGGCAACTCGAATGACTTGGCCTCCGAGAAGGAGTACACATGGTGGCGAATGTCGTCATTGTTGGGAAACAGGATGCGCGTACTCACCGGCACCACGATGGCGGGAGGCACGAACTCGCGATCGACCTGATCGACGATCTCCTTCTGCCCCGACGGAGGCTCGGGTGTCTCATCCAGGGCGCGCACCACGATGGCCGCGTTCTCAACCGCCTGACCGTCGCCATCTCGCACCTGAACCTGCAACCCGGCCGCCTGCACCGTCACGCCAGTGACCGCCAGAACCAACCCCCAAAACAGGACGAACGCCGTTCTCATAACTCCCGAAGGTAGCTCAGTCGCCATCGTGTCGCTCCGTAGCTGATGTCGTTCTGCGCATCCACCTCCGTATATCGCGCCTGAACGTTGAGCGAGGAGCGGGGACTCAGGGGCACAGACAGACCAGCATGCAGCCCGAACACCGTCGCATCAAGGCGATACGTCCGGAAATCCCGGCCGAATACCGGATCTTGCAGCCATGGGGGTGGTTCGGAGTCAAACAGGTCGGGGTCGGTGGTGCTGGCGTTGATATCGCCGTCCTGAATATCGAAGCCGGCCAGCAAGAGCCAGTCATTGGCCAGCAGGTAGTCCACATCGACGCTCAGGGTGAGCGTTTTCAGCCGGAACACCCGTTGCGGCGCATTGCCCTCCTCACGCGTCACGTTGCGGGGAGACTGCCGGGTGTAAGTGACACCACCCGAGACCTGCAAGGCGTCGCCGAAACCGCGCCCTGCGCTGACGCCCACGACTTGGCGCCGGGCCTTGCGCAGGTCGTCCTTGACCCGGTCATAATGGAATTCGCCGTGGGCACCCACCCAGGGAGCCTGCGGCCCAAGGCCCAGGCGACGATGAAAATCAAGCGTTAAACCGACACTGGCGCGATTGAGCTCGTGAAATCGGTCGTGCCCCCGACCGGAGAGGACGACACCCGCGTCCAGTGTGCCCCACTCGCGCAGGTCGAACGGCCGAGCCCCGACCAGTTCCACGTCCGCGAACGTGTCGCTGCGCTCATCGGCGGCGCGGGCGGCACGATTCATGTTGTCGTCGTGGGCAATGGCCAGCTCCAGATCCCCGAACCATGCCGCCGGTGCGGTGACTGGCAAACAGAGAACGACGAATGCGGCGGGAATCAGCCCCTTCGATGTCATACTCATCCCAGCGCCTCCCGATTATAGGCAGTATAAACTCTACCTTCCTCCGCTGAAGCCATCGGATTGCTGGTATCCGCGCCAAGTGGCAGCCATGAATCTGCGCCTCGACTCGGCTTCAACCTCAATGACAACGCCCCAATCCGCCCAACCAAGGGCAATTGATAGACACCCAGCGTCTCTCGACGAACCGTCTTTCAAACATCCTCGAAATGCCGGGCGTCACGAACCAGGGTCAACTTCTCGTTGTGTTCCATCTGGGCGAGACTGTCGAACACGGCACGGATACTGTCGTTGTTGGCCTGCTCGCGCAGGTTGATGTAGACGTCGATCATCTGGTCGCGGAGGGTGACCACGTACTCTAGGATCGTGTCGGTCTTACCGGATTCGAGCAGGGCGCTGAGGTTTTCCGGGATTTCCGGCAGTTGGATGTCAGGGGCCTTGTCGAACCAGGTGGCGAGTAGGCGGTCAGCGCCTTCGACTTCATAGCTCTTCAGGCTATTGCGCAAGCGGCTCTCCTCGTCGGCGATGTACTCCAGCAGCAGCCCGACGCGCTGGCGCTGGTGTACGGCAGATGCGGCGTTGAACAGATCTGCGAGTCGGCCGTGGAACTGGGCGGCCCAGTCGAGGATTTCCTGGACGGTCTTAAAGCGCATGGGGATGCTCCTGGCGTCGGGCGTGGACGGTACGTCGGTGAAGCGGGACAACGACAGCCACCAAGATAGTGGCCTACCCGACCGACGCCGTAAACTGCCGCAGAAAGTGCCGTGAGCTATCCCAGAATGGGCGTCAGAGTCGCCGAGTGCTGAAGCGGGGATTGGGCGTCCTCGTGGGCTGCGACGAGGAATTGTTACCGGGCGCGCGCGAGGCGAGCCGCAAGCTGCCGATCAGGGCGTCCCGGCCGGCGGGTTGTTATAATCGAGGCGATGCCCAAGCTCACACCGACAATCCGCCGTAGGCTCGCCAGGCTGGCCAAGCGTTACGAGGTCAGCGAGGATGCGGCGTTGGCCGCGTTCCACGCGCTCTCGGAAGGCGGCGGTCGCATGGCCCAGTTCTATCACCCGGAGTTCGGTGGTGGCGTTCAATGGATGCGCGGGGGCATGACGATGATCGGTGACATGTTCAACAACGCCCTGAGGGCGCGCGTCGACGGGCTGTGCACGGAAATCTCCGATTTGATCGTCGAGCAGTCAACCGAGCCTGCCGCGCCTGCTTCCGGCTCACGTCAAGGGCAGCGACAGTCAAGGTCCACGTCTCGGTCAGACGCAACGTCGTCGAGTGAAGGTCAGGGGGCTTCGTTCTCGACCGCGCCGTGGAACTGGGCTGCGTACGAACGCTGGTGGCCGGAGTCGCTAGGGACGCCGAGTGCCACGGGAGCCCAGAACGAGCTTGCCTACGCCATCTTCCCTGAGCAGCGTCGGGTGGTGATTCGCTTCCGCGGTCTCGTTCGCGTCTACGACACCGGCGACCACCGTGTCACCGGCATCTCCCAGCAGCAAAGCCGGGACGCGACGCTCACCTTCACGAGCCAGACGGGAACGGTTGTCCTCGACCGCCTCCGTCTATTGGAAGAACGCGGCGACCAGTCAGCCGGCAACGACTGATTCGCATCCCGAGGCCAAGTTTCTATCGTCGAACAGTCCGCGCCATGGTACACACACGCGCGGCCTTGGCGGTTTGCTGAGGCAGTCGCGGCCTCCAGCCGGGCCGCGCGTCATGTCGCGACCCGTTGTCCGCACGCTGAACTCAACCCTGTAATCCCGCGGGGACTCCAAGCGCGTCATGATCCGTTGACGCAAGTCAACCTCCTTCTGCCCAAGACGTGCGTAAATTGGCAGTGCTCAGACACATACAAGCGAGACGGTTTCCCATCCCTCAGGCACATGGGTGAACGCCGTTCGCCAACACGGAGAATTCCGATGACGATGCAAAGTACCCCCGCAAACGAGTCCTTCATGAAGCAGCTGCTCGCCTTCAACGAGGCGTTCCTTAATGCCTACGCAGCGACCCCACGGAATCTCACCGACGGACAGATGTCGCCGCGGGAACGCTATGAGGCAGCTTGCTCGGCCATGGAGAGGTTGACTCACGAAACGCTTGAGCTGGAGTCCCAGATGGTTGCCGCACTCGATCAGACCAGTGAGGCGAGGCAGAGTGGCGATGGGCTCAGCGTATTTCCCGCATTCAATCGCTTACTCTGCGACATGATGAGTGACGGTATCAAGGCACGGGCACAGTTGTGGGATGCCGCCTTCGACCAGCTCCATCGCGCCCAACCCATGATCCCCACTGGCGACGTCAACTTTAGCGCCAACCCTTTTGCCGCCTGGCAAGAACTGATCGGCGCATACACTGGCGCTCAGGCTAAGGCGCAGCAGGAAACCGATACGGCAGACTCGAATTCAGAACAGCCCGCAAGAAAGAGTGCCAAGAGCGCGTAAGCGCCCGCCGGGCTCTGGTATGGGTCGCTCAGCGGGGCGTATACATTGGCAGGGAGCGGCCCATCCGGCTGGACGCAGTGAGACTGAGCTGCGCCTGCGGGCTACAGGTTCCCCTTGTGCTGGCCACCGTCGACCGACAGGCAGGCCCCTGTGACCCAGCTGGCCCGCTCTGAGGCCAGGAACACGGCGACGTCGGCGATTTCCTCCGGGCGACCCATGCGGCCCCAGGGGATGGTATTCAAAGTGGACTGGTAGCGTTCCGGGTTGTTCTTGCGCGCCTTGTCCCAGACGCCACCCGGGAATTCCACTGAACCGGGGGCGATGGTATTGACACGAATGTGATCCTTGGCCAGCGAAATGGACAAGTTCTTGGAATAGCTGATCAGCGCCGCCTTGACCGCGGAATAAGGGGCGGCCGCTCCTGCCCGAAGGGCGGCAATGGACGAAATGAAGAGGATGTTGCCGCCGCCGGCCTCCTGCATCCAGGGGCTCACCTTGGTGGTTGCCCGCACCGAGGCCATCAGATCCAGCCGAATGTTCCCCTCCCAGGCATCCAGGTCATTGCGGGCACCGCCCAGGGCGGACACATTGTTCACCAGGATGTCCACGCCCCCCAGCGTGCTGCGGGCATCCTCCAGGAAACCGTCGAGCGCGGTGGTGTCGCCGACATCGCAGATCGCACCATAGGCCTTGACGCCCAGGTGGGCGATGTCTGTCTCGGTGGCACGCAACGCCTCTTCGCTCCGGGCGCAGATGGCCACGTCCACTCCTTCGGCTGCCAGTCCCAGCGCAATAGCGCGGCCGATGCCTTTGCTACCACCGGTTACGACCGCTCTTTTACCGTTCAGCCCCGATTCCACGATGCCTGTCCTTCTCGCTGGATGTAAACGCGGGAGCCGCCACGCGCGCAGTATAGACCATGACAGAAGCCGAAATGAGCCCGTAGCCGGCCGAATCCAGCAATGGACGGCGCGCCCCGGAGGGGCTACGCGGCCACGCGCTCCAGGTCGTTCTCGATCTCGATGCGCAGTTGATCCAGGCGCTGGCGCAGGCTCAGCAGCCCGGCATCGAAGTCGATGGGCTCGCTGTGCAGTACGCAAATCGTGCCCAGGACATCGCCACCCGGTCCTTTGATGGGGTAACCCAGGTACGTACCAAGGCCGAACTGCACCAGGTCTTCGTTGCCCTCCCACTCGGGGTCCGCCGCGGCGTCTGGCACATGCAACGGCGCCGCATCGTTAACCACCTGTTCGCAATAGAGCTTGTGATAGCCAGGGTTGACGCTCTTTGGTCCGGCGTCGCCGGGGGTATAGGTGTCGCGCCTGGGGCCCGCGCTCACCACTGCGATCATGTGCGTTGGCGTGGAACGCATGATCAGCAGCGAGTCAATGCCCGACTCGGCCGCCACTGTCTCCAATGCATGGAGCCAGCGTTCCCCAAAGCCGTCGTAGTAGAGGTCTGTGAATGCCATCGTTTCAGCTCCCGGCCGCCTAATGCGGCCCGTGGTCTTTGCTTCGACAGGTCCTGGGACTGTCGGCTGCATGAGATTCGAACCTGCAACCCCGCCACCCCGGGCCGACGAGGCGGCACTTCGGTAGCGGCCTGCGCCTTCCGACTCAACTTTTCGCCCGCGGCGATCACCTGCACGTCAGCGTGGCGCTGGTGATGCTGTTCCGGCGGTGCGGGCCCGGCCGCGCCGTCATCGTGGACTCGGCCACGACGACAGTATCCCGCAGCTCGCCATCACGTTGTATACGTGATTCGCCGATGTTGCCGACATGCTGTCACAAGTGCCCTCCGCCCGGCCACGAGCGTTATGCTTGAGCATTCTGGCAGATACCTGCCTGTATGCCACAGGTTTGCCGTCGGCACCCGCGGCGCGGGCGTGCTATTTACACTGGGATATACGAACGCCCGCCCATTCGGGCGCCACGACGGAAGAACAGAACCCAGTAAACCCTGACGGACCGTCGAACTGCGGCCTGTCCAACACTACCTCAGGAGGCAAAGCCCATGCCGAAGGTCCTGTACGAAAAGGACGGCCGCATCGCTCGAATCACCCTGAACCGTCCGCACGTCCTCAACGCCATCGACGATGAACTGCCACGCGCGCTGGCCGATGCCGTCGCGCGCGCCAACGCCGATCGGGGTGTCCACGTCATCATGCTCGGTGGGGCCGGTCGTGCGTTCTGCGCCGGCTACGATCTCACCTATTACGCCGAGGCCAACGGCACCAACAATGTCACCCAGGAGATGCCTTGGGACCCGATGCAGGACTACGCCTTCATGAAGGGCAACACCGAACTATTCATGAGCCTGTGGCGCTCCTACCGGCCGGTAGTCTGCAAAATCCAGGGCTACGCCGTCGCCGGCGGCTCCGATATCGCCCTGTGCTCGGACATCATCCTCATGGAGGAGACCGCCGAGATCGGGTACATGCCCACCCGCGTGTGGGGCTGCCCCACCACCGCAATGTGGGTGTACCGCCTGGGCGCCGAACGTGCCAAGCGCATGCTGCTGACCGGGGACCGCATCACCGGTACGGAAGCGGAGCGTCTGGGGCTTGTTTACCGTGCTGTGCCATCCGCTAGGCTGGATGCGGAGGCGGACGCACTGGCCGAGCGCATGGCCACCGTCCCCATCAACCAGTTGATGATGCAGAAGCTGTTGATCAACCAAGCCTATGACAACATGGGCCTGGAAACCACCCAGATGATAGCCACGGTATTTGATGGTATGACCCGGCATTCGCCGGAGGGCATCAACTTCAAGCACCGAGCTGAGGAGGTCGGGTGGAAGCAGGCGGTTAAGGAACGCGATCAGGGAAGTTATGACTGGACCAACGACAAACCATTCGATCACGGGAGCGGTTAACGACAGCTCCCACCAGAACTCCGTGCGCGCATCGTACCGAGGCCTCGCCGGAGGATACAACGGCAGTCGATGGCCGCCGCGGCTGCCCGCCAGTTCCGGGGCCCGCGGCCTCGGTGGCCCCCCATGCGGCTAATCGCGCGTGCGGCCGGCCTGCACTGCCGGCGCCATCTACCGCTCCTTTCGCGGCAAGCAGTCATAGGCGAGTACACTTGAGGGTGGGATCACTGCGGGGAGGCTGACGCTATGGCCAACGGCTGGGCTGGCGACAACGCCGTACACGAGCAGATCGAGAGTTCCGTGGCAGAGGCCGTGGAACGCGCCCGCAGTCAGCTGCCCAGCGGCGAGAGCCGCAGCCATTGCGACGAGTGCGGGGATGGCATCCCGGAGGCGAGGCGCCGGGCCATCCAGGGCGTGCGCCTGTGTGTCGCTTGCCAGAGCGAGCGGGACGCAGACAACCGCGGCGCGGCCCACTACAACCGGCGTGGAAGCAAGGACAGCCAGTTACGCTGACAGCCTGGCACGCTACCAGTCAGTCAGGGCGGTCCATCAGGAACGGCTGCGCGGCCTCACGCCCATCACCAGCATCAGCGAGATTTGCCTACGTCGCCCCCATTTTCCCGTTTGGTGCAATAGTCCAACGGCCCTGGCCGACGAAGCGTGGGGAATCGAGAGGCCGGGAAATGTGGAAACCTTGCGCCAGTCGCACGCCGAGGCCTGGGAGAGAGTCAAGTATCTCCTGGTTTTCAACGTACTCGGCCACGGTGGCGACGCCCATGGAAAAAGCGATGGCCGTCATGGAGCGGACCATGGCCTGGTCCACGGGATCCCTCACCAGGCCGCGGATGAAGCTGCCGTCAATCTTCAGGTACGTCAGCGGCAGGTATTTCAGGTGTGTATACGAGCTGAACCCGGTGCCGAAATCGTCAAGTGCGAATTGGCAGCCGTAAGTTCTCAGTTCCCGCATGAACTCGTAGGCCCGCTCCATGCCCGAGATGGCCGCGGTTTCCGTCACTTCGAAGACAATACGTTCACCGGAGACCTGATGCTGTGCCAGCGCGTTGATGATGAAGCCCTGCAGGCTGGGGTCACCCATGGATATGCCGGACAGATTGATGGTGAGCCGTATCGCACGACCGTGGCGATGCTCGGCCGCGAGCTCGGCAATCGCCGCGTCGATGACCCAGCGATCCAGCTCCCCGATTACTCCGTACCGCTCGGCCGCTGTAATGACCTCGGACGTCGATTCGAGGGTGCCGTCACGTCGGGCCATGCGCAGCAGGACTTCGTAGTGGCTGACCCGCCCGTCCGCCACTGCCACTATGGGCTGGTAGACGATCCGCAGGCGTTGCTCCGTCATGGCATCGCGGATATCGCGAAACAGCTTCATCTCGCTGACTGTTCTGGTAGCGGCACGATCACCCCTGGAAAAAAGATGTGCCCGGCCTCTGCCCGCGTGCTTGGAGACATAACAGGCGATATCGGCTTCGCGCATCGCTTCATAGGCGGACACGCTGCGCTGATCAACCATCGCCACACCGGCGCTCGCACCCACCCGATAATGCTCACCGGAGAGTGTGAACGGGCGCTGATTAAGATCCTTAACAATGTCCTTGGCCAGGGCCAGGGCCGAGTCCTCATCAATGTCACTGGCGAGCAGGGCGAACTCGTCGCCACCCATGCGGGCCAGCACATCGCCAGCGCGCACACGACCATGGAGATAGC
>NZ_SKOG01000283.1 GCF_007120195.1 Aquisalimonas sp. | reverse complement strand
TCCGCTCCCTCCCGATGCATGGCTTCCGCGACCCCGTGGGCAATGGAGCGAGTGCTGGCCACCCCGGTGATCAGTGCCTTCTTGCCTGCAAGAAACCCCATGACTGTTCTCCTCGCGGTCGGTTATTAGCCGCGAACTATAACGTATTCCCGGCATATTCGGGCAGAGGGGCCACCGCCGCAGTGGTGCGCGCCTGTGAAACAGGGCACTGAAAGCCTGCCGAATTCTGCTATCCTGCGTGCCACCCTCGTCGCCGGCAGAAAGGATCTCGCACAGCAGATCATGAATCCCGTCATCGTTCTCGTGGGCCGCCCCAATGTAGGCAAGTCGACCCTGTTCAACCATCTCACCCGAACCCGTGACGCGCTGGTCGCGGATTTCCCCGGTCTGACCCGTGATCGCCAGTACGGCCGGGCGTCTCTAGGCGAGCGAGCGTTTATCGTCGTGGATACTGGTGGGTTGGGCGAGGGCCAGGAGGGTGTCGAGCAGGGCATGCACAAGCAGGCCCTGCAGGCCATCGAGGAAGCGGACGCGGTGGTCTTCCTGGTGGATGGTCGCTCCGGTGTTACGGCGACGGACCAAGATTTGGCGAAGCGGTTGCGCTCTGCCGGCAAGCCGGTGGCCCTGGCTGTCAATAAGACCGAAGGCCTCCCCCCCGGGATTGCCGTATCTGAGTTCCATGCCCTTGGCATGGGCGAGCCTTGGCCGATTGCCGCCGCCCATGGGCACGGCATCAAGCGCCTGATCGCGCAAGTGCTGGCGGCCTTGCCGTGCGCAGCAGGGGCGGTGGAATCCGCCGGGCCATCGCCGGATGAAGCGACCCCCGGCACGCGGGTTGCGGTGCTCGGCCGGCCAAACGTGGGGAAGTCGACGCTGATCAATCGCTTGCTTGGACAACAGCGCGTGCTCGTCTACGACACGCCGGGGACCACCCGGGACAGCATTTATATTCCCTTCGAGAAGGACGGCCGGTGGTACACGTTGATCGACACCGCCGGCGTGCGCCGCCGGAGCCGGGTACAGGAGTCCATCGAGAAGTTCAGCGTCGTCAAGACCCTCGCCGCCATCGATGTCGCCCATGTGGTCATCGTCGTGCTCGACGCCCGTGGCCGGGTGACCGAGCAGGACGCTCATCTCGTCGGGCACGCCATTGAAGCCGGCCGCGGCCTGGTGATTGCGGTCAACAAATGGGATGGTCTGGACGATCACCAGCGCGATGACGTCCGACGCCTGTTACGGGTGAAGCTTGGATTTCTCGATTTCGCTGAGATTCATTTTATCTCGGCATTGCACGGTACCGGCGTCGGTCTCCTGCTGGAGGCGGTGGACCAAGCCCACGAAGCCGGCAGCCGAGATCTCGCCACCGGGCGGCTCACGCAGATCCTCGAAGATGCGGTGGCGCAGCATCCACCGCCGCTGCTGCGCGGGCGGCGCATCAAGCTGCGTTACGCCCATCAGGGTGGGCGCAACCCGCCCGTGATCGTGATCCACGGGAACCAGGCCGAGCGCACCCCCCGGGCGTATCGGCGTTATCTGGCGAACACCTTCCGTGACGTCCTGAAGCTCCATGGCACGCCCGTCAGACTGGAATTCAAGACCACGGATAACCCCTACGAAGGCCGACCCAACAGGCTCAGCCCGCGCCAGCACCAGCGGCGCAAGCGGCTGATCAAGCACGTCGCCAAGGCTGCGCGCAAAAGGCGCCGATGACGCAGGCCCCGGCTCAGACGTCACTTGCGGGCATGAAAGACACGTTGACCAAACGCACAACCAGGAGAGTTGACCCATGCGCGTGCACCTTGCCCTGCTCTTGGCGGGCGTTTTTCTGGCCGCTTGTGCCACCCAGCCCGAGCCGGACTCGACTCGCCCCACCTCCATGGATGAGCCTCCGGAGGCGTTGATCGGCACATGGCAGCTCACCGGGGTGATGACTCCCCATGGGCAGTTTCTCGAGCCCGCAGGGACCCAGTTCACCATCGAGATCTCCCCGCAGGGCGACGCAGCCGGGTCGGCAGCCTGCAACAACTGGAACAGCAACGTCCAGCACGTGGACGACAGGCATCTCAGCTTCGGCGCCATCGGTTTCACCCGCGTCGAGTGTCAGTTGCGGCACGACGATGCGCGGGCGGTGGAGGAGCGGTTCGTTATCGATCTGACGCGGACCATGGAATGGTCGCGGCACAGTGACACCCTGACCCTGCAGTTTCAGGACGGTCAGCAGTGGGAGCTGACTCGCCCGGGCGACTAGTGTCCTGTAACGAATTTCGGCTACAGGACACTAGTGTTCGGCGGCAGAAGCAGGGCACGGGGGCTATCAGGCCCCGTGCCCTGGTGCTTACCAGTCCGGGAACTCCGTGTAATCAGAGGGGTTGACGTCACCCGGTCCTGGGGCGAGCGCCTCGCGGTAAATCGCCATGAACAACGCGCCCTGTTCCAAGGCATCGTCCAGGGCCACATGGCTATGCCTGAGCTCCGGTTCGAACCATCGGGAGGGCAGGCGGTCCTTGGTGGTGCGGTGGTACGAGCTGCGCTTGTGGATCGCCATGGCGTAGCTCTTGATGTCGAGAGCGGCATAGCCAAACGGTGCTTCGCCCGTGAAGCGCAGCAGGTAATAGTTCACAAAGGAGAAATCGAAAGCGGCCGGCCAGGCGACAAACACCGGCCGTCCATCGAGGCTGTTCAGCCAGTCCCGGTAGGCACGCATGGCGGCCTCGGGTGATTTCGGGTCCCGTCTTGCCATCTCCCATGCCTCTGGTCGCTGCTCCCACCATTGCGTGGTAGCGGGGTGAGCGCCCGCCTCGGGCAGCGTCTCGAGGTTGACACTGAATGTATCCAGCAAGCTGCCGTCGTCGCCGTAGGCCGCCGACGCAAGCGATAGCATGGAATACAGGCCCGGCACCGGGCCGTCCGCCTCGATATCCGTGGATACAAACACGTCATTCGGGGGCTTGCGGAATCGCGACATCGATACATCTCCTGTACAATAATTGTATTACAACGCACGCATGGTGGCAGTGCTGAGTCGACGGTGCTCAACCACCGGCAACCCGGGAGATTCCTTGTGGCCCTCAGACAGCTTATCGTGTGTCTCGGCGATCAGCTCAACCGCGATGCTGCCGTGTTTGACAACTTTGACAAGGCCCAGGATGCAGTATGGATGGCGGAAGTTCCGCAAGAAGCCACCCATGTATGGTCACACAAGGCGCGCATCGCCGTGTTCCTTGCCGCCATGCGGCACTTCGCCCAGCGCGTGGAGCACAGTGGCGCCACAGTTCACTACCGGCGGCTCCAGGAGCACTGCCATTTTTCCCTTGGGGAAGTGCTGACGGCGGACCTTGAGCGCCTGCAACCGGAGCGGGTCATGGTGACCCAACCCGGCGATTACCGGGTACTCGAGCTACTGAAGGCCGCGGTGCGCGCAGCAGGTGGACGCTTGGTCGTCGTGCGTGACCGGTATTTCTTTGACTCCCCCGAGCGCTTCCGGTTGTGGGCCCGTGGGCGCAAGCAATTGCGGATGGAGCACTATTATCGGGCGATGCGCAAGGAGCACGGTGTGCTTATGGATGCGGGCAAGCCAGCCGGAGGCGCTTGGAACTTTGATGCCACCAATCGTCGCAGTTTCGGAGCAAAAGGCCCGGGCAGATTGCCCGCTCCCCTGGGGTTCGCGCCCGACGCCATCACCCGCGAAGTCCTCGAAGTCGTGGAGCAATGCTTTCCCGATCATCCCGGCCGCCTGGATGCATTTGACTGGCCCGTGACGCCCGAGCAGGCCTGGGATGCCCTCGTGGACTTCATCGATCATCGCCTGCCGGCGTTTGGTCCCTACCAGGACGCACTGTGGACCGATGAACCCTGGCTATACCACTCCAGACTGTCGGTCGCCATGAACCTCAAGCTGCTCGCCCCCCGCACCGCCGTGGACGCCGCGGAATGGGCCTGGCGGGGCGGTCGGGCGCCGTTGGCGTCCGTCGAGGGGTTTGTGCGCCAGATTCTCGGTTGGCGGGAGTTTGTCCGCGGCATTTACTGGCTGCACATGCCCGGATATCTGGAGCGCAACGCCCTGGATGCCCGGCACAACCTCCCTGGATTCTTCTGGACGGGTGAAACGCAGATGACCTGCCTGCGGCAGGCGTTGCGGCAGACCCTGGATTACGGCTACGCCCACCACATCCAGCGTCTGATGATCACCGGCGTCTACAGCCTGCTCTTGGGCGTCGAGCCCCGACAATTGCACGAGTGGTATCTCGCGGTGTATGTGGACGCCGTTGAGTGGGTGGAGGCGCCTAACACCCTGGGCATGTCCCAGTTCGCTGATGGCGGCCTGCTCGCCTCCAAACCCTATTGCGCCTCCGGCAAGTACGTTCGGCGGATGAGCAATTACTGCACTGAATGCCGGTTCGACCCGGACAAGCGCAGCGGTGCGGACGCCTGTCCTTTCAATACCCTGTACTGGGATTTCCTGATGCGCCATGAAGACAGGCTCCGCGCTAACCCTCGGACCGCGTTGCAGGCCCGCACCCTCGATCGCATCGACGACGCGACGCGTGCCGCCATTGAGGCCGATGCCGTCGCGCATCGGCAAGCTGTGTTGCCCGAGTAAAGAGCGCCGGACACGATCCGGCCCTCGTCGGCTTCGAGCCGCACCGGCGGTAGAATAAGCCAGAGTCATTCTTGGTCTTGGGCAAGGGAGAGCGGCGGGAAATGATCCCCGTGGCGGACGATAACCCCACACGCATTCTGCCATTCATCACATGGCTCATCCTGGCCGCGTGCGTCGGCGCGTTCTTCTGGCAGTTGGGCCTCGATCCGCGTGCCCATTCCATGGCGGTGCACAGCCTGGGGTTCATTCCGGCGGTGTTCTTCGGTCAGGCGACGCTGCCGCCGTCCCTGGAGGTTGTCCCCGTCTGGGCCACCCTGGTGACGTCGATGTTTCTACACGGCGGGTGGATGCACTTGATCAGCAACATGCTGTATCTGTGGGTGTTTGCAAACAACGTCGAAGACGCCATGGGCCACTGGCGGTTCGTGGTCTTCTACCTGCTCTGCGGGATTGTGGCCGCACTTGCCCATGGCCTGCCCGCGCCGGATTCCCAGATCCCGATGATCGGCGCCAGCGGGGCCATTTCCGGTGTCCTGGGCGCATATCTCCTGCTGCACCCGTTTTCACGCATCACGGTGATCATTCCCCTTGGATTTATCATCTATCCGGTGCGCCTGCCCGCTGGGATCGTGCTGATGGTCTGGTTCGTTTTCCAACTGATCAGCAGTGCCACGGTGGACCCTGGCGAGCCCGGTGTCGCATTTCTGGCCCACGTGGGTGGTTTCGTGGCCGGAGTGCTGCTGATTCCCTTTTTCAAGTTCCGTCGCGTTCGACTCTTTCAGGGGAAGACGATCTGACTGCCGACCCGGGGGACCGCACCAATGCCTTACGCTGACACCAACGGATTCCGCTGCTGGTATGACTACCGTGAAAACGTCCCCGGTGCCCCCACCGTGGTGTTGTGTAACGGCATCATGGGCACCCTCGAAGGCTGGGAGCGTCAGCTTCCTGCAATTGAGCGGCTCGGCCTCAATGCCTTACGCTTTGAGTACCGTGGTCAGTGGCGCTCGGCGCTGACGCGTCCGTGGCCCTGGAGCTTCGATACCCATGCAGAAGATCTTGCCGCCTTGCTGACGGAGCTGGGCGTGGCGCGCTGTCATGTGGTGGGAACGAGCTACGGCGGCTTTGTGGCAATGCGCTTTGCGGCCCGCTATCCGGAGCGCACCATGAGTCTCATGGCCTTGACGACGGCGGCCCGCATCAGGCCGCTGGCGCAACGCATTGTGATGAACTGGCGCAACTGGGCCCAGGCTGGTGATATCGCGCGCAAGTTCTCCGGCATGATCCCCGATCTTTACTCGGAGCGGTTTCTCGCGGCTCATGGCGAACGGATCGACGCCGGCATGGAAGCGGCGCGGCAGGCGGCGGAGGAAACGCCGGATTTCTGCGAAGGGCAGGTGGCGCTGCACGACACGAGCTTCCGCGAACTCATCGGTGCGGACACATTCGATGTGCTTGCCTGCATTGATTGCCCGACACTGGTTGTCGCCGCCGAGGAGGACCGGCTTTACCCGCCAGTGGACGCACAGGAAGTGGCTGCAGCCATCCCCGGCAGCCGCTACTTGGTTGTGCCCGGTGCCGGCCATGCCCTGGTGGTGGAGAAGCCGCGCGAGGTGAACCTACTCATGGCCGGCCATCTCCACGAGTCCCAATGAGCAGCGGCATCTGTTCGGCTGCCGTGGGCTTTGAACAGAGCGTACACAACCATTGCCTGGAGGTCGACGATGGATACTGGCTTTATCACGCGGCAGAGTTAGTGGCCAGGAAGCCGCATAGATGGCCAGCGCCCCGCCGTGTCGTTGGGCGCCCGGGAGACGTGGACCTACAATCAGTTGGACGACGCGGTGACCCGCTCCGCCAATGGCCTGCGTGCCCTTGGTCCAGTTCCGCGCGCGGACGATCCGGCCATGCTCGTGTACACATCCGGCATCACTGGCCGGCCCAATTGTCGGGGTGCCCGGTCCCAAGTTCGTGGAAACAGTCTGTGCCGTGGTCGTGCCTATGGAGGGTGTTGCGTTGTCGGAGAGTGCGGCCCTAACGAAACGCCAGTGCGGCTGTCAAAGCATTGAGCTGGTCAGGAGGCAGTCCGGATGAAAAGGCGGGTATTTCTCGGAGGTGCGGTGGCGCTGGCTGCGCTGTCGGCATCCCCTCTGATACTGGCGGAGAGCCGTCGCATGGCGCATCACAGTGTATCCATAGGGACGTCCGACCTCGAGCGGCTGGATAAGCCACCGGCTGCCTGGAAGGACGTCCTGGAGCAAGACGCCTGGGAGATTCTTTTCCGGGAAAAGACGGAGCGCCCGTTTTCCAGCCCCCTGGACGATGAATACAGGGACGGGACGTACATCTGCGCGGCCTGTTTCCTGCCGTTGTTCAGTTCCGAGACCAAGTTCGACAGCCGTACCGGGTGGCCCAGCTTCTACGAACCCTTCGATGGCCACGTGGACACGAAACTGGATCTGAAGCTCATCTGGCCGCGCACGGAGTATCACTGCAGGCGTTGCGGTGGGCACCAGGGCCACGTCTTTAATGATGGACCTGAGCCGACCGGCCAGCGCTGGTGCAATAATGGGCTGGCGCTACAGTTCGTGCCGGCGGCTGAACCACTGCCGGCACTGCGGGGATGAGAATGCGCTTGCGTGGTTTGCTTGCGGGTTGACCGTGTTGGGCAGGGTTGTGTTACCCGGATTGTCAGGTGCCGCGACACGCGCCCGGCGGTATTCGCCGGCGGTTATTTCTGGTGCATGCAACCGCCCAAACGAGTCGCCACGGCCATCGCAGGAAGAAGTGTAGGGCGGATTAGCCGTAGGCGTAATCCGCCATTAAACCAACCGCCAAAGCCACTCAGATGTTGTGCGCCTGCGGCGCGGTTCGCTCTAACGGGCGCGGTTCGCTCTAACGGCGGATTACGCTGCGCTAATCCGCCTACACCTAAACCAGTCGCCGCGGCTATCGAAGGGAGATGTGTAGTCAGTTGGAGCAACGTAATCCGATCGCATTGTTACGGACATCCGTGATGCAACCGCTTTTTTTATCTGGCTGAGACGGTACGGCTGCGATCGTCGCGCCTGTGTGGCCGCGATAACCGGTTGGACGAGCCCTGGGGAGAGTGATATCGGCAACGGGGCCGCCCGATGTGGCGGCCCCCGTCGAATGCCAGGTTGTGGCAGGGGGTTAAAAGCGGAATTGAACGTTCACGGAGCCCATGTCCAAATCGGTGTCGTCCAGCGCCATACGTTCGTACTCAAGGCGCAGGTCCACATGGTCGGACAGAGTCACTCGCGCACCGACCCCATAGAACAAATCGTTGCTGCTGTCACTGCGGCTGATCGGTCCCAGTGACCGTTCCCGGTCCCAGAACAGCTGCCCAACCTTGCCGTAGGGCGCGATCCACGGGGTGAGTGGCAGGGCGGCAATGCCCGCAACCGTCCAGCCGGTGGCCTCCATTTCGAGGTTTCCGTCGTCTGTGCTCCCGAAATCCCAATAACCGACTTCCAGGGAGAACACGCGATTGGCCTCCACGCCTCCAAAGACCCGCCAAGCCCAGCGGTTATCCTTGAGATCGTCGTCCTCATCGAGGAAGTCTTCATCGTTTAACCGGTAGTAACCGAGTCCGGTACCGACATAACCCCTCACCTCCGGTTGCGTCGCCGTTTGACCGAAAGCCGAGACGGGCGCGATCAGCAGGCTCGTCATGGCAATCGGTAAAACGGCTCTTGATAGCAACATTGTCTCCTCTCCCTGTCGCTTGCTAGAAACGGTCCCGGATCCCTACTGTGCGATCCGGTCTTGGCGTCGCCCGCAAGAATGCCCCTGTATAGTGTGACTACACAGGGGGGCGGCCGCGAAAGGCGCTGACAACCGCGGAGATCAAAAACAGCACGATGAAAACGAAGAAGATGATCTGCGCGATCTCAGCCGCAGCCCCGGCAATGCCGGTAAACCCAAGCAAGCCTGCGATGATGGCAACGACGAGGAACGTCAGGACCCAGGCGATCATGGGTGCCCCCTTAATCGGTCAGTGGTTCAATCAGGTAGCGAGCCGTCCGGCTCGCTTGTCAGATGCGTCTAGTCATCAAACGTATCTTCAACGGCGTCCCCGGTATCCTCGCCGGCGTCGTCGACTGCTTCGCCTGCTTCCTCGACCGGTCCCTGGTCATCGCAGCCGCTTAGAGCGGTGCCGCCAAGCACGAACACCAGTGGCAGGGCAAGTAAAATCCAGCGTATCTTGGGCATGGTTCTATCCTTCATCGAGTATTGGTTTCCGGCCCCCAGCGGAGCCGGCAGGCAGATAACGGCACCTCTGTGCAATGGTGTCATCGTCATCTGTTCCCCTGGTGTACGCATGGGGCTGGCGAAGAGTTCCATCGGCCGGAGGATTTGATGAGTAGACGGGGCTCCGGCCAGTGATGGCTCGGCTCCACCTAGCCTGCGCGAGACCGAAGGCCGCTGTGGGGAATGTGGGCGATAACAGGCACGTTGCTTTTAGGGCAGGAATCGCCTGCTCCGAAACCGCAGACAACGACGCAGAGACACAGGATTGGAATTCCAATGATT
This sequence comes from Aquisalimonas sp., assembly GCF_007120195.1. Lineage (GTDB taxonomy): Bacteria > Pseudomonadota > Gammaproteobacteria > Nitrococcales > Aquisalimonadaceae > Aquisalimonas. The sequence continues at coordinate 2,743 of NZ_SKOG01000283.1, read as the reverse complement.
GAGTTGTACAGAAATAGCGTACAGTCCTGGGAAATCGACATGATGGGCCACATGAACGTGAAGTTCTATGTGGAAAAGTCCACAGCGGCCCTCGCGGTCCTTGGCCATTACCTTGGACTTGGCCCTGATTACACCCGCAACACCGGAGCGCGGTTGATCCCCGTCGATCATCACATTCGCTTTTTGCACGAGCAACGATCCGGGGCCCCCATCGTTATACGCGGGGGCGTGGTGGCTGCGGAAGCAGGGGGCATTCGCCTCTACCAGGAAATGGTCAACGCCGCCAGCGGTGCAATCGCTGCGACCTTTACGCTCACCGCCACACTCCAGCATGCCGGGAGCCGGGAAGCGCGTCCGATCCCGGAGGCCGCCCGCCAGCGGGCCGAGGCATTGCGCATGCCTGTGCCAGAGCACGGCGCAGCACGGGGTTTGCAGCTGACGCCACCGCGGCAGGCCCCGACCCTGAGCGAGGCGGACGATCTGGGGATGCTGGCGACCTGGCAGGGCCCGGTGTTGCCACGCATGGGCGACGCTGACGGCTTCCTGGCGACAGACGCCCACATGGGCACCGTCTCCGACGCGATCCCCAACCTACTGGTCCACCTGACCGCCGAGGATCGCTCCGACAGTTCCCTGGGCGGCGCCGCATTGGAGTACCGATTTGTCTATCGTCAGCCCGCGCGCACTGGCGATCTGCTCGCCCTGCGCAGTGGCATCAAGGAGGTGGGCACCAAGACCTACCAGTTCGGTCACTGGCTATTCGACATCGGCACGGGTGAGGCGGTGGCCACCGCCGAGGCTGTGGCCGTGATGCTCGATCTGTCGGCCCGCAAGGCCGTTGTCATTCCCGCCGAACGCCGCAGCGTACTGGAGCGGCATATCATTCCCGGGCTATCCGCGTGATAGGACGCGGCGCCGCTACAGGCCTTGGCCGGCGTTGCCCGCCGGGGACGCATTGACTCCTGGGGAAGGACAGCGCATTGTCCCATCACCTGTCATCCTCACGGGTGGGAGCGCGGGTCGGCCACACCGCCGAGCGCGGGGCCAGCGCTCAGAACTGCTTGAGCGGTTCCGCCATCCGGGCCGGCAGGACCAGCGTCGACCCCGACAGTTGCAATCGATCCATGAACACCAGGCTGAGGAGAGTGATGATATGGCGGTACGAAGCGCTAGCGCGGAATGGAACGGTGATCTCAAGACTGGGAAGGGCAGAATGGCCCTCGGCAGTGGTGCTTACGAGGGGCAGTATTCTTTCAACTCCCGCTTCGAAGAGGGGACGGGTAGTAATCCGGAAGAATTGATCGGGGCGGCGCTGTCCGGCTGTTTTTCCATGGCACTCTCAAACATGCTCGCCGAGGCGGGACATAGCCCCGAGTCCGTTAAGACCGACGCCCGGGTGCATCTGGAATTCGGAGCGGACGGCCCCGCCATTTCCCGCATTGAGCTTGTCACCGAGGCGGTTGTCCCAGGGCTCAGCGCTGACGAGTTCGCCAAGCATGCCGAGGCGGCCAAGACGGGGTGTCCGGTCTCCAAGGCACTGGCTGGTCCCGAGATTACCCTCAGCGCCACCCTGAAGTAAGCCCGCTCGGTATCGGCGAGCCCGCTGCCGGCGTCGCGTCAACCGGGCCTTGCGCCGCCCAGTCGAACCCGGGCGGCGCAGGGTGGCATTAATGGGCCTCCCTTGTGCCGAGCGTGGCGAGTCTACCCGGTGCACTTGCACCCGACATGGCCACACCCGCTGCCGCTGTCGTGCCCTTTGGCGCACGCGTCGCCGCAGTAGAGTTTGCCGTCGCGCTTTACCGCCTGCTCAGGGGGGATTACGCAGACGCAATCGGGGCAAGCACATTTCACACGATCGACTTCTGTCATGGTGTCTCTCCCGTTTCCTCGTGGATATGCTCCACCATGTTCTGGAGCATGGTGCGCACGTGGTCGTCACTAACCTGGTACAGCACCGTGCGTCCCTGCCGGTGACCCTTGACCAGCCGCGTTGCCCGCAGCAGACGCAGGTGGTGACTGACGAGGGACTGCGATGCATCCAGGCGCCGTGCCATAAGGCTGACGCTCAGCGGCTCATCCATGCACGCCAGGATGATGCCCAGGCGGGTCGGGTCGCCGAGCATGCGGAACATCTCGCCAAGTTCCGTCAGCTGATCTTCCGTCAGTCTCTCCATCAGCAAATAATGCCAAACAATGAACACATCTTCAATTGTTAATCTAGCGCCGATACCAATACCGGTCACGGCGCGGAGGACTCCCGATGAGCATGATTGACTGGTACTTCGATTTCGTTTCTCCGTATTCGTATCTCGCCTGGCATCGCTTGAGCGAGGTGTCCGCGGGTGCCGCCATCAACCTGCACCCGGTGCTGTTCGCCGGGCTGTTGAAGGCCTGGCAACAGAAGGGTCCTGCGGAAGTTGCGGCCAAGCGGGTCTGGACGTATCGGTGGTGCACCTGGTGGGCGCAGCAGCAGGGCATCCCGTTCCGCTTTCCGGCCGTGCATCCGTTCAACCCGTTGCCGTATCTGCGCATGAGCGTTGCCGCCGGCAATGACGCCTCGGCGGTTGAACGGATTTTCGCGGCCCTTTGGACCGGCGCAGCGGACCCTCAGGACGAGCAGCTGGTGGCAGCGCTACTGCACGGGCTGCACCTTGATCGCGAGCGCCTGGAAGCTCCTGCGGTTAAACAGGCGCTTCACAACGAGACACAGCAGGCGATCCAGAAGGGTGTCTTTGGGGTACCG
>NZ_SKOG01000168.1 GCF_007120195.1 Aquisalimonas sp. | reverse complement strand
TCTGCCATCACGTAGTACAGCTCGTGAGGTATCCCGCGCTCCAAATATATGTCCTTAAACCAAGCCCTTTGCTTCCTGGTGTTGCCGGGGAAGTCTAGAACTACGGTAGTGCCAGCCATCAGAATTTGCTCAACGTGTGTTCTGAGCACTGGCTTGAGGCGAGACGAATAGCTGATGTAATTGCGTATTCCGACGCATCGTGACCACCCATTCCGATCGATCGTGACCGACTGTTCCGGGCGATGGTGACCGTGTATTCCGATTGATCGTGACCGATTTCGGCCTTCGCGTCGGAATCACCGGTCACGATGTCGGAATCAACGGCCACGATCAATCGGAATCACTCCCGGCGCGCTGGAAATCTTCTGTAACTACAGGCATATATCTCCGCTTTTGGTTATCCAAAGAGAGCGAAGATGCCAACCAAGAGGGTTCCCATGCGCAAAGTCACCGAAATCCTGCGCCTCAAATACGCTGCCGGGCTTAGCCACGGCAAGATCGCCCGCGCGCTTGGCCTGTCCAAGGGCGCGGTCAACAAGTACATAAGCCTGGCCACCGCCCGCGGTCTAACGGCCTGGCCGCTGCCGCCGGATCTGGACGAGACAGCCCTGGAGCGGCTGCTCTTTCCGCCGGCTCAGCGGCCCACCCGCTTCGCCGAGCCCGACGGTGCCTACCTCCACCAAGAGCTAAAGCGCAAGGGCGTGACGCTGCAGCTACTGTGGGGCGAGTACGCCGCCACCCACGGCGAGCGGGCGCTGCGCTACAGCCGCTTCTGCGATCACTACCGCACCTGGCGCGCCGCCCAGCGGCGCAGCATGCGTCAGCTCCACCGCGCCGGGGAGAAGCTGTTCATCGACTACTGCGGCCCCACCGTGCCGGTGGTCGATGCGGCCACCGGCGAGGTCCGCGCCGCGCAGATCTTCGTCGCCGTGCTCGGCGCCTCCAGCTACACCTACGCCGAGGCCAGTTGGAGCCAATCGCTGCCGGACTGGATCGCCTCCCACCAGCGCGCCCTGCGCTTTTTGGGCGGCGTGCCCGAGCTACTGGTCCCGGATAACCTGCGCGCGGCGGTAAGTAAGGCCTGCCGCTACAGCCCCGAGCCCAACGCCACCTACGCCGAGATGGCCGCCCACTACGGCACCGCCATCCTCCCGGCCCGGCCCTACAAGCCTAAGGACAAGGCCAAGGCGGAGGTGGGCGTGCAGTTGGTTGAGCGCTGGATCCTCGCCCGGCTGCGCCACCACCTCTTCCACTCGCTTGCCGCCCTCAACGTCGCCATCCGCGAGCTGCTCGGCGAGCTCAACGACCGGCCCTTCCAAAAACAGCCCCACAGCCGCCGGGAGCTCTACGAGCGGCTGGATCGGCCGGCGCTCCGGCCCCTGCCGGCCGAGCCCTACGAATACGCCGAGTGGCGCGAAGCCAAGCCCGGCATCGACTACCACCTTGACCTTGACGGCCGGCTCTACAGCGTCCCGCACACCCTGGTCGGTCAGCGCCTTAGCGTGCGGCTAACCGAGAGCAGCGTTGAGGTGCTGCACAAGGGCGCGCGGGTGGCCGTGCATCCGCGCCGCGGCCCCGGGCGCTATAGCACCCTGCCCGAGCATATGCCCGCCTCCCACCGCGCCCACCGGGAGTGGTCGCCGGGGCGCTTTTTGAACTGGGCTCAGGGGATCGGCCCGGCGACGCTGGCTACGGTCAAACACCAACTGGAGAGCCGCCCGCATCCCGAGCACGGCTACCGGGCTTGTCTGGGTCTGCTCAATCTGGCCCGGCGCTACACCCCCAGCCGATTGGAGGCGGCCTGCGCCCGCGCCCAGTCGATCGGCTCGCCCACCTACCGCTCGGTGAGCTCGATTCTCTCCAGCGGCCTGGACCAGCAGGCCATGGCGTCGGCGGCCGAGCAGTCGCTGCCGGCACACGAAAATATCCGCGGCGCTGACTACTACCACTAAGCCGTCACCTTCTTCGGAGAGAAAAACATGCTGATGCAACAGACCCTTGATACGCTCCATGCCCTGCGCCTGCCCGGCATGGCGCAGGCCCTACAACAGCAGCTCGAACAGCCTGCCACCCATGAGCTGTGCTTTGAGGAGCGCCTGGCCCTGCTGGTCGAGCGCGAGCTGCTGGTCCGCGATAACCGCCGCCTGAGCCGCCTGCTCAAGGCCGCCCGGCTGCGCCTTGCCGGCGCCTGCATCGAGGATATCGACTACCGCCATCCCCGCGGGCTCAAGCGTGCTCAGATTGCCGGGCTGGCCAGCGGTGAGTGGCTGCGCGCCGGGCACAACCTGTGTCTAAGCGGCCCCACCGGCACCGGCAAGACCTACCTGGCCTGCGCGCTGGGCAACCAGGCCTGCCGCCTGGGCTTCTCGGTGCGCTACTTCCGCCTCCCGCGCCTGCTTGAGCAGCTGGCCATCGCCCACGGCGACGGCTCCTATCCGCGGCTGATGGCAAGCCTTGCCAAGGCGGACCTGCTGCTGCTCGATGACTGGGCCATCCAGCCGCTGACCGCCGGCCAGCGCCACGACCTGATGGAGCTGATCGAGGACCGCCACGGGCTCAAATCCACCCTGATCGCCAGCCAGCTGCCCATCGAGCACTGGCACGATTACCTCGGCGAGCCGACCGTGGCCGATGCCATCCTCGATCGGCTGCTCCACCGCGCTCACCGCATCCCCCTGCAAGGGGAGTCGCTGCGCAAATCCAGCCCCGCCCCCGAGCAGGGTAACGGCACGGGAGCAGGCCATGCGTAATTTCCGCTACCACGTCCGCCTGGGCGAGCGCCGCACCACGGTGAGCCTGGATATAATGTTATCCGCTTATCTGGCCTTGCAGCTTGGCCATGCCCCCGAGAGCGCACCGGCGCATGAGGCGGTTCGGGCCTGGCTGCAACAGCGGCTGGATTTGGACAACGATCCTTACCGTTACGGCGTCAGCCATTGGCTCGCTCACCAGGTGATGGAGGTTATCGTGGATAAAACCTTATCCAGCGCCTACGACCAGTGGTTTCTCCAACAGTGGGAGCAGAAGCGCTAAATTTGACTGATCGTGACCGGTCAGGGTAGAAAAAGTCCCTCCAGCGCTCCGCGGTGTGCGCACCGGTCACGATCGTCGGAATGACCGGTCACGATCATCGGAATACGCACCTCTCTAAAACCGAGCAACTTGTCCGCCAAGGCTTGATAGAACATTGTCCAGCGGAAGCGTGGATCGTGAGCCACCCGATCACCAAACCGCTCACGCCAGTACGGCG
>NZ_SKOG01000113.1 GCF_007120195.1 Aquisalimonas sp. | reverse complement strand
TACCACCGCCATGCCACCGCGTTCGTGGGGCGCCGCCACTTCGATGCCCCGGACCTGCTCGAGCGGATTTACGAACGCGAACACGACCATTGACACAGAATCGGCGCATCATCGCCATGAACACCACGGGCAGACAAGTCGCGCGCGGTTCGGCGATGGTGATCCCGCATCCAGGCGAAAGCGTCTGGATGCAATACACGAGTGACTTCAGCGACGAATGGTGCGGCGAACAACGGGCCGAAGCCTCCGGTAACGAACACGGCCAAGGCTGCGCTGGATGGCTACCGGCGCCGCGCCTGCATGGGCGGCCGTGCAACAAAGAACGGGCGCCGCAAGGCGCCCGTCAATGTAAGTGACTTGCAAAGCTCGTTCGTGTTATTAGAAGTTGTGCTGCACCGCGAGCATGCCAATGGTTTCGTCTGTATCATTGTCGTAGTCGATGTGTTCGAACTCCAAATAGGTGTTGGTGCGCTCTGTGAAGGCGTACCGAACAAACCCGTACACGTTGAAGTCGATATCAGGGATGTCGTCGGCAGACGCGGTGGCAATACCAAGTTGCCCATCCCAGCCCAGACCAAAGTCATAGAAAGCGGCTAGGGCGATGGAATCCCGATCGGAATCAGCGTCGACACCGTCAAAGTAATCTGTAACGAACGTGTAATTGGCGCCGAGTTCAAACTCCGGTGTAACGCTCCAGCGCGCACCGACGTTAAAGAGCGTGGCCTCGTCGTCGTTGATGCCCTCTTCCACATCCACGATTTCCTGGATGACCACCGCGTTGATGCTAAACATATCCATGAAGCTGTATTGACCGGCAACCTGGATGGAACTGATGCCGCTTTCGTTATCCGGTCCCTCGCCGATACCTGCGGTAATGTTCAAGGCAAACGGGTCCGAGTGGCCCCAGGCGCTGCCGTACTGGTAGCTTACGGCACTACCCTGGCGGAAGCCGAAACCAAGAGAGTCGCGCAGGACGCCGGTCGTGTAGAAGTAGGTGCCATAACCATGGACCTCAGCACGGTGCGCATTCCAGCCGCCGAACTCATACAGCGCCATCCACTGCGTGCCAATCTTCGCCATACCCCAGTCACCGCTGAGGGCGACCCAGCCAAGGCGGGTGCCCACGGCATCTGAAAAACCGCCACCGTCTTCGTCCAGGACATCGACAGAGAACTCAATATTGTATGAGGCCCGCAAGTTGTCGGTCAGATCCTCACCACCGCGCACCCCGAGTCGGGACTGGAAAGCGTTTGAGAGGAGAAAGTCCCTGTCGTCGGCGCGCCCGGGCTCGTCGGGATCCCTGAACAAATCACCTTCAGCGGTATTAAGGCCGGAAAAGATGAATTGCGGAGCCTCATCATCCGCGGAGTAGCTCTCCAGGCCGATATCGACAGCTCCGTAAAGCTCCGGCCCGTCAGCGTGGGCCGTCGTGGATAGGGCCGCCAGGGCCAGGGCGGAGACGGATCCAACAGCAGTTGCCTTCAGCGTATGGTTTGACATTTGTTATTACTCCATTGATGTGTTGTCAGGAGGCGCAACGAAGTGGGTGTCTTGTCGCGGGAAACCGGTCACCCGCAAACCGGTTAACTCTCTCTCAGTGTAGCGTGCTCACACGGGATGCAAGTGCTAGAAACAACACACCGTTGTGGAGCCGCAACATGGCCAGCAATTCGGGCCTGTTAATACAGCCAACAAGGCTTATTCTGAGGCCATCTGCGACAGTCCAGGGGTTGTTGCCCGCTCGGCGCCTGAATGTCCGTTTAGACGGCGGCCGCAGCCGGACGCCAGGCGGGCCGGTAGGACGAGACGGCGGCCCGGCTGTCCTCAGGCGGAGGCTCGGGTTGCAGGGCATAGCCAAAGCGGCGGGGGAGCTCAGCGGGGTCAAGGGTCTGGAGCCGGGGTCGGCCGGCGGGTAAGTTTAGGTAGACCTCATTGTGGTCGCCCTGCTGCAAGGCCTCCACGGCGCTGGGCAGGTCCCCTTGCGGTGTTTCCAGGTGCTCGGCGAGCGGGTCCAGATCCTGGGCGTGGAGCACCCCAGGACCGTGCTCGGTGACCAGGACAATCTCGCCATCGGCGGTGCTGCCAGCCTCGATCAGGCGGTTGACGGGGTGCTCGCAATGGGTGCGAAGGCTGCCGTCGTCCAGGAGCCGGTAAACCCAGGGCGTGACCTCCAGGTCAGCGTAGGCGCGCTGGGGACCGTTCTGGAAAAATGCACGCCCCTGCGCGTCGAGGCCGTAGTTGCGGTTGATAAACCCGCGGGTGCGCGCGTGGGTGACAAGATGACCCTGCAACAAGAAGTCCCCACGGCGATTGACGCCGATATAGCCGTAGACGGCGGGCACATTGGGCCAGCGGGCGATGGCGTTGCGGACGGACTCATCCATAGCAGGCTCCTGTCGTGGTAGTCATGCCCTGATCATGGCTAATGGATTGTCTGCTGTGAAGGTCAATTCCTGGCAGAAATGGGATGCGAGTGGGCGCGGTGGTCCAGTATAGTCGTGTGGGTCTGGCTCTAGCGGTCACTTTCATCAAAGGGGGTTACGGTTTATGACCACGGTCGTCTGGATCATTGTTGTGCTGATTTGCTTTGGTCTCGGAATCTGGCTTGGCCGTTACACGGCGCCGGGTCTGGAACGAGCCCGGGAGGTCGAGCACGAACGCGACGAAGCCCAGGCGGAGCTGCAGCGCTATCGCGAGGATGTCCGTACGCATTTCGAGAAAACGGCCAATCTCTTCAACTCCGTCACCGGCGCCTACCGGGAACTCTATGAGCACCTGGCGGATGGGTCGGGACGGCTTGGCACCGGCGAGAATGCCCCGATGCTGGAGAGTAAGCCCGAGGACCGGACATTGCAGATGCCGTTGGAAGGGGACAAGGGCCCAGAGGGGGAGACAGCGCCGGCGTCGTCAGGCGTTGGTGCCACAAAGCCAGCCGCGAAACCGGAGCGCGAGACCGCGAAGCTCGCGGCGGGTGAACCGAAGCCCCGCGAGCACTCCGCCAGTGCCGATCGTGCCGGCGCTCAGGCAGAGGCCCCGGCGAAGAGCGGACAGGCCCCGGCGAAAGGCGCGGAGACTCCGGCCAAGGGCGCGGAGGGCCCGGCCAAGGGCACGCAGCCCCCGCCCAAGGGCACGGAGCCCCCGCCCAAGGGCGCGGAGGGCCCGGCCAAGGGCACGGAGCCGCCGCCCAAGGGCGCGGAGGCCCCGACCAAGGGCGCGGAGGCCCCGACCAAGGGCGCGGAGACCCCGGCCAAGGGCAC
>NZ_SKOG01000067.1 GCF_007120195.1 Aquisalimonas sp. | reverse complement strand
CATCCACCTGGGGAGGCTGCGGGCGAGATCGACCCGGCCGTGCACGCGGATCTCGCCGCGGTCAATCGCCGGGGCGAGGGGACGCTGCCCGATCCACACGCGCCCCATGACGCGAACGGTGCTGGCGATGTAGAGATCCACGTCGAACCCCGGATCGGACTGGCAGAGATCGATGTCGTCGTCTTCAATCAGCAGCCACCATCGGCTCATCTCGGTCGGCGCATCGCTGTAGTCGAACTGGAGAACCGTGCGGCCCGCCGGCAGGGCGGCGGTGTCGATGCGCCGGCGCATGTCCCACATGAGCACGCCGGCATCCCAGTCCGGGCCGTCGGCCGCGCTCTCCACCCATTGTTGGCCCCATATTCCCATGGCGATAATAATCGGCCCCAGTGCGCCGCCGGCCTCAGTGAGCCGGTAGCGGCCGTGCTCGTCGCGGACCACGACGCCAGCTGCCATGAGCTCCCGCAGCCGCCGGGAGAGCAACGCGCGCGACATGAGCGGCACACCGCGGTGGATCTCGTTGAAGCCGGACGACCCGCTCACCAGCTCGCGCATGATCAGCGGGGTCCAACGTGTCGTGAGGATCTCGGACGCCTTCGCGACCGGACAGAACTGGCCGTAGCCCTGTTGCCCCGACATGGCATACCTCCGCTGCACCTTCCATGTGCAGTGTGGACGCGGATGCGCTGTATGTCCGGTTCAGATTCTGAACTAGCGGCGCAGCCACCGCCTGGCGATGCTCGACCCATGGCGCGAGTCAGCGCGCCAGGCCATCGTAAGGGAGACATGTCATGACAGTAGCACGGCAATTCGAAAAGAGCCCGATCCGCGACCACAATGTTGGCCCGTCGGCGGTCTGGTCCAGTGGCGGAGCAGCCTATGACGAGGTGAGCCGCGGGATACTCGATGCCATTGAGCACGCGATCAACCGGCTTGAACCCGCGCCCGGGATGCGCATCCTCGATATGGCCACGGGCACCGGCTGGGCTGCCCGCCGCCTGGCCGAGCGCGGCTGTGAAGTCACTGGTGTGGACTTCGCCACCGAACTGCTGGCGGACGCCCACGAGCGTGCATCGGCGCGGGGGTTCGGAATCGACTTCCTGGAGGGTGATGCGGAGGCGCTGCCCTTCGACGACGGAGCGTTCGATGCCCTTCTCTCCACGTTCGGCGTCATGTTCGCCCAGCGGCCCGAGGATGCCGCCGCGGAGCTAGCGCGGGTCTGCCGGCCAGGCGGACGGCTCGTGCTCGCCGTCTGGACACCGGACGGCAACGTCTTCGAGATGTTCAAGATCATCAAGCGCTACATGCCCGCTCCGCAGGGAACACCGCCGCCGTCTCCGTTCGAGTGGGGCCGACCGGAGCGCGTGCCCGAGCTGCTGGGTGAGGCCTTCGATCTTGGCTTCGAGAACGGGACGTCGTACTACCGCGAGCCCAACGGGCGCACCGCGTGGCGCACCTTCTCGGAAGGCTACGGCCCCGTGCGCACGCTTGCCGGCAAGCTGAACGCGGAGCGGCGCGCGCGCTTCGAGGAGGAGTTCACGGCGTTTCATGACAGCTTTGCCGACGAGCTCGGCATCACCGTGCCCCGCACCTACCAGGTCGTCCGCGGCACGCGCCGCTAAAGGCCCGACCCGCCGCGGGCGCGCTGAAACGCAAACCAATGGGAGGATGCCATGCGCAAGCAATTGTTCACTACCGTCATCGCCGGCGCCATCGCCCAAGTCACACTGGCGGCGTCGTTGCTCGGGGCCGTGTCCGATGTCCGTGCCGAGCCGGAGCCGATCGCGGCGGAGCCGATTACGGAGCGGCATACGTTCACGGATCACGTCTCGGTCCAGATCACCCAGGCACTCGACGGCCTGCCGCAGCAAACGGTCGACATCGAGGACGCCTCCACCGTGGTGGTGGTGAAGTTCACCATCCAGCCCGGCGCCGTGTTCCCCTGGCACACGCACCCCGGCACCGTGCTGATCAGCATCGCCGAGGGCGAGTTCGTATTCGTCTTCGCCGAGGACTGTGTCAAACGCGAGTACGGGCCGGGAACGGCGCTCGTCGATCCCGGGGACACCGTGCACACCGCCTACAACCCGAGCGCTGAGCAGGAGACCGTGGTCATCGCCACGCTCCTTGGGGCACCCGAGGAGGGCGCGCTCACCATCCCGGTGGGCGAGGAGGAGAGCGTCGCGCTGGACGAGCAGTGCGGCATCGATCGGACGCAGATCGCAGCGGGGCATTCCGGTCACTGATCCGTAATGCTTGGGCCGTGTCGCCGGGAGTCAACGCTCCCGGCGACCCCCTGCGGCAATGTTGGGCAGGACAGCAGCGTATCGCCTGGCGCGTAATGCTGCTGCGCATGACCGCGCGGCGCTGTCCCGACCTGCCCTGCGAGGTCGCCTTCGAGACAGAAGCATGGCATGCCATCTACATCGTGAGCCAACACACCCAACCACCCGATGAACCGCCGCCGCTCGACACCATCGTGCGCATGCTCGCCGGCTTCGGTGGCCTCCTCAACCGCAAGCACGATGGCCCGCCCGGCAACAAGAGTATCTGGATTGGCCTCCAACGCACTCGCGACTTCGTCCTCGCACTCGCCGCCTATAACGCCGCCGGGCCGTGAGTTGTGTGTAACGATATGGGGCCATGGGGACGAAGTCCATAAAATGTTCGCCTCGCGTATTCCACTTGAGCGCTATGTCACAAACGAAGAATGCGCCGCCATGAAGACTATGCTGTTTTCCGATGATGCAAGTGGATGCAATGGCAATACTTATCTATTTGATGGTGGTTATTGCGCCCAGTAAACAGAGATACTCAGCCGTTTGAGCTTTTATCGGCCCACAGCGTTGAACGCCGTTGTACCAGTTTGCAGCCGAAACGGGGGGGAAACGACTCCCCCGTTTCATTCTTTTAACGCGAGTCCAGGCCCGCTGCGGGATAGGTGTGGCCGATAACAATCTCCACCCGGCGGTTTTGCTGTCGACCGGTGGGGGTGTTGTTGTCAGCAATCGGACGATCCATGCCAATTCCCTCGGCAGTTAGACGCTCTGATTCAATGCCTTTCCCAGTGAGGTAGTTGCGGACCGTTTCAGCACGTCGCAGTGATAGTGCCTGGTTAAGTTCCTTTCCGCCCACATTGTCGGTATGCCCCTCCACCAGCACATTGCGCTGCGGGTGATCATTCAGAAAACTCACCAGTTTATCCAGATTGGCATTTGTGCCGTGCTGAAGATCCGAACTCCCGGTAGCGAAAAGCACATCACCCAATGTCAGGACAAGTCCCCGGTCGGTGACTTCCGCTTGAAGGTCGTCAATTTGCTGCTGCATTTCCCCGGCCAGACGTTGTGCTTCGACAGCCGAGGCGGCAGCTGATGACATCTCCGACGCCCGGGCAGCGTCCGCCTCACCCCTCGCGCTTCTGGCATCATCACGAGCGCGCGCGACTTCACTGGTGCGTGCGGCCAACCGAGCTTCACCACGTTCCGCACTGAGTCGCTCGCGCTGGGCTTCGGCGTGCAGTGTGGTGGCTCGGGCACTGGCAATCTCAACCTTCCGGTCGGCCATATAGACCCGGTGTTCCCCCAGATCGGACTGCGCTGCTGAAAGCGGTCTTTCGGCAAGTTGCACCGCCTCTTCAGCAGCTCTCAGTTCAAGCCGGGTGCGATTGGCCAGATCCGGGTTGTTCTGAAGGGCGTCCAATCTATTGCGTACGTCGGCGGCACCTTGCGGACTTTCCGATGTGGCTGCGCAGCCACCCAGGAAGAGCGATACTGAGATAGCAGCTGCAAGCAAGGTCCTGTTGTTGGTTGAATGGTTCATTTCTGCTCTCCTGTACGCCGCATTTCCTCGGTCAGAGCTTCGGCCCCCCTTTCCATCTCGCGGTTAATGGCGAGGGCTCTTGACGATTCACTCTGTGCCGAAGCGAGCTCTGCAGAAACACGTGCCCGTTCGGCATGACGCTCCGCCGTGACCATATCTTCGTTGCTGACGGCCTGCTCCGCTTTCATCAACTGATCGCGGGCTTCGTCGAGTTCCGATCCGGCATGTTGGCGTGCACCGGCCTGCTCAGCCGTTACGATGGCGTCGCGCGCTGCAATCAGGGCGTCGTTGGGTGGCACTGGTGTGGAAGCGCAGGCGCCAAGCACCAATACCATCAGAACCAGACAGGTAAATAGGCGCAGCTGTCGGCTCGGGTGATCCAAGGGAAGTTGGTTCATTGTGGATCTCCTTTCGTGCGTGAGATCGTTGCAGGATGCCTGTGGATCTCCCTGAACTTCAGAATACAGAGATCCCTGCACTGCATCGGTGCGCTAGCGCGCTTAAGGTCGAATGCTCTGTGGGCGGCACGTGGCTATTGGATCTGTGGCAGTCTCTGACATCCCGTTCCGGGAGCCCGCCTCAGGGAGAACGGAGAGATAGGTTTTCTCTGGGAATGTGTTAACGGCAGGCCGAACACCGCCGCCGGAGACGGCGGCCGCAGAGGGTAAAAGGTTGTGTTATCGGATTCGGTTCCGCGCGATTCTGGATGTGATGCCATTTCCAAGAGCGATAGGAAATCCAACCGCCTTCGCCGCAATATCACTTCACCCAAGAGTACCGTCAAGTCCCAACGCAAGCCCCTTGTGAGCAGCGGAGGCCGCCCGGGCGGCCGAAATCGGCTTGCGCGGGGTGTTGGAGACGGATTTTCCGGTTGGCCGTGGGCGTGTTTCCGGAAAGCGGCAATGGCGGGGTCAGCAGCCTCTCGGCGGCGCTTGACCAGGACACCCGCTGGCCGTTGCGCGTACTCCGGCCCGGGTTGGGCGTAGGAATCGCCCGCAGCGCATGCCTTGGCATCGATGGCATTCTCCGTAGCCTCTTCGTCCCAATGCGGCGGTCCTCGCGCTGGGGCGATAGGGGGCGGGTTCGCCGATGGACTCCAGGATGGCGCGCACGGGCAGCGCCTCGGTGATGAAGGCGATGGTAGATGCGCGCGAGCGGCCTGACCCAGAGGTAGCGGGCGGGAGACCGCCGGATCGTCTCGGGCGGATTCTCTGCTGGCGTCGCCACCGCCGGATTCGATGCCCGTGCCGCGACCGCGGCCTCGGGTCGTGAGCGTCGGCTTTCCGCTCGAGAGGGGGGTACTCAGCCGTCCCCGGCGACTGCCCGGTAAGGGTCGAACAGCGCCCTCTCAGCGGTCGCGATCGAGGGCTTCCATGCCGAACGGCTCCAGCGCAGAGGCCGGAAAGTCCTTGGGATTGACGGTCACAATCGATTGTGCACCTGACGCTCTTGCGCGGCCTCACTCAACAACTCGCGTGCCCACAAGCCGTTCCTGGCGTTGCATCGCGAGCTGTCGCGCCGCCGGCGGTCGGGGACTGCGATACAGAGCAACCTCGATGGCCGGTAGCTCCGGGAGTCCGTCATTCCGGCCGAGAACCCGCAGCCCAGCATGGGCCAGGTCCACGCTCAGCCCGCAAGTGAGTTGAGTGCATGTGCTCCACCACGGCAAGCGACTCAGCGCGTAGCCGACACCCGGCGCGGGAATCGCCTTAAACGTTAGTGTCGACCGCGCCAGGTGGCCAGGTACAGTCCCAGAAGGATCAGTGCGGCGCCGACGCCGTGGTAGCCGTAGAGTCGCTCGCCCAGCAACGGCAGGGCCAGAGCGGCCGTGAACAAGGGCATCAGGTACAAGAACATGCCGGACTTGCCCGGCCCGATGACCTTCACGCCGTAATTCCAGCCCAGGTACGACAAAATGGACGGGAAAATCGCCACGTACAGGAATGCCGGTGCGTGGCCGAGCGTCGGCGTAAAGGTAACGCCGGCCAGCAGCTCAACCAGGTAGATCACGAAGATGAACGGCAACGCCAGGGCCACCAGCGCCGTCAACAGTACCACCGGGTGCAGCCCCAGTGGATGGCGTCGCAGCAGCACCGAGTAAATCGCCCAGGAGGTGATCGCCACCAGCATCAGCAAATCACCCGGTGCCAGGGTGAGCGACAGCAGCCGCTCCAGGGAGCCCTGGGAGATGATCACCAGCACGCCCGGCAGCGCGACGGCGAGGCCCAGCGCCTGGCGCCGGGTCAGGCGCTCGGTGGCGCTCACCCAGGCCGCGACGGCGATGACCACGGGCATCGTGGCGTTGATGAGCGAGATGTTCACTGCCGTGGTGGTGACGGCGGCGCCGTAGAGCAGTGTGTTGAAAAGCCCCGCACTGAGGAGGCCGAGCACCATGAGGAGCACGACGTGCTGGCGCAGGGCTGGCATGGAGCGGGCCAGGTGCGGCCATGCCAGGGGCAACAGCAGGAGTAGCGCGAATACCCAGCGCCAGAACGACAGGGCGATGGGCGGAATCTCGCCCACCACGCCGCGGCCTACCACAGCGTTGCCGGCCCAAAACAGCACGGCAGCGCTCAGTGCGCCGCCGGCAAACAGTTCACGCCGCCGCTCCGGTGTCACTGGCATACCCCCTTCTCACTGATGCCGAGGCGACACTGCAGCCGCATGGACACCGTGGTGACCTGCCAGCCCGCGTCGCCTTGTTCCATCGTCACCCGGTAATCGCGGCCGGCGACAGCGTCGTCCTTCATTCCCCAGTGCAGGATCACTCCCTCGGCGCCGCCAGTGTCGTCGCGCAGCACCCGGCGGGTCTGGTCGCAGATGTCCTCGCCCAGGAAGCGACTCGCCGGCACCGCGTCCGCCACGCGGGCGAGCAGTGCCGCCGGCGTATCTGCTTTGGTTGCACGCTCTACGAGTATTGCGCGCGACCTAATCTCCGCGCGGTGTGTGGACTACGATCAGAATTCGACACAGCGAATCAGCGCCCAGGGTCACGAAGCGAGGTTCGCCTTGGTTGACCCGCCCAATGTCGCCCGTGAGGGGCGCGGGCCACCGAAACTGCAGCAAACGGTGTGCCGTCACACCGCGTCCGCTCAAATGATGGAGCACACTGTTCTCCTATTTTCCCATAAAGGTGGAAACGGCATACCTTAATAGAGCACGGCGGCGAGCTACACCTCCCTTAATCTGAGCGCGCTCATGCAGCCGGCCAGCCCCATCAGCCCCAGCATCAGGAGTACCGCGGCGGTGGAAATCAGTGATGCCAGCGCGCTGAGCCCGCCGGTCACCAACAGCAGCAGGCCGATGGCGGTATTGCTGACCGCCACATAGTCGGTGCGTTTGTTGCCACCGGCCATGTCAAGCAGATAGGTCTTACGCCCGATGCGCACGCCGGCGTGGGCAACGCTGAGCGCGAAATAAGCCGCCGGCACCAGCCACACCAGAGCGCCCATTTGGGTTTCGAAGACCAGAGCGGCGGCGCCCACCAGCAGGCAGGTGAGGCTCGCCAGCGCGGCACCGACAATCATCACCTGGCGGCTGGAGCGATCCGCCATATAGCCCCACACTGAGGCCGACAGACTGGAGGCCAGGGCGCTGGCCAGCAGAAAGCCGCCCAACAGGGCGCCACCCGGGTGGCTCTGCTGGGCCATCACCACAAAGAACGGCGCCGCCAGCGCCGAGCACAGCAGCAGGGCGCGGGTGATGACAAAGTGCCGGAAGGGGGCGTCGTCACGCAGCAGCGCCAGGCTGTCGAAGGCCTCGCGCAGGGTATTGCCGCCCCCACCGGTCTCGCCGGGCTCTTCTTCGATGCGCGAGAACATTGCCGCCGCGCTCAGCCAGATCAATGCCGCCGCCAACAGCAGCGCGCTGTAAAACAGCTTGTCCGGATCCTGACCCAGGAACAGCACCGCCGACAGCAAGGCGGTCAGTGCCCCCGCAGCGGTGGAGGCCAGCCCGGTGAGGCGACCGCGCCGGCTTTTGGGGACGCACTTGCCCTGTACGTCCTTGAGCGCCACCGAGCACAATCCACGGCTCAAGCTGAAAAGCACCAGCAGGGCGATAATGGCGTAGCCGGCAGAGGCACCCTCCAGCAGCCAAACGGCCAGCGCCATGCCCGCCACACTGCCGCCCTGCAGGGCGCTGCCCAGTACCCAGAAGCCACCCCGCCGGGGATGGCGGCGCACCCAGGCACCGATCGCCAGCTGCGGCACCATGGAGCCGGATTCGCGAATCGGCACCAGCCAGGCCACCAGGCCCGACGGTGCACCCACCGTGCCCATCAGCCAGGCCAGCACGGTCTTAGGGCTGATCAGCAGGTCGCCGAGCTTGGTCAGCACCAAGCTGCCCAGTATCAGGAAGAAATTGCGTGGCACTTCCCGGCAGGCGTCCTCGGAGATGTCCTGGCAGACGCGCGCGTCTTCCTCGTTGGCCACCAGGTCGTAAAGTCGCTCCACGGCTTGGGTTTGGTTTGCCATGCGGTAATACCCTGCATTTCGTCCGCTACAGCTACACTAGCCGGGTATAGGAAGCATAAACACCCTTTTAGGGATGGTTAACGCGAAATCGCTGATTAGGAGGGGCTACGAGGCGCCAATATCCCTCGCCGCCAGCCCGAAACCCCAATAAATCTCCGGCGACTGTTCTAAGGCCGTCGGAAGCTGCGGCCGAGCTGTCCATTTCTTGCAGCAGCCGGCCCCTTGCGCAGCTTGGTCAGCGACCGCTCCCTGCGCGGCATCATCGTCCATCCGACCAGCATGCCGGCTGCGCATACAGCATGAGGGGCATGGGCCGATCGCGCCCGGTGTCCACGACTTGGAGCGCCGAGACGCGCATGGCCACGCGCCCGGTGCGGCTCGACTTCCGGAATGTCGCCCAGACCTCCTGGGGTTGCTCCATGAGCTGCGCCAGCAGCGGAATACAAAGGGACCGATCCAGGGTCGCATGGCGACCGAGGGTCTCGGCGTCCTGCCAAATACACTCTTCCGCCGATCTGAATCAGCTGGTGCGATGACGTCGACGTAAGCGGTTCGGACAACAGCCGGGCTGCGGATCTGAGCGGGAACGGGATGGTACTGTTGACAGGGTCACCCCTATAGTGGGATCATCCCACCATGAGCATCGCGATTGCCGACCAGAAGAAACGCGTGGTACTTCCCGGAGCGAATCCGGGCGATGTCTTCGATGTACAACGCGGCGAGGACGGACGGTATGTGCTGGTGAAATTGATTCATCCTTCGGTTACCGGCACCCATACTACCGAGGAGGTCAAGGCGGCACTGGAAAGTGCCCCGCTGACTGCACGGATGAGCTGGGATGCGCTCAAGCGCCTGACACGGGAACCATGACGTTCCTTGATACCAATGTGCTGATCTACGCTTTCGATTCGGAATCCCCGTTCTACGACTGGTCGCGTGAGGTCATCGCAGAATCGGTGGTTGGCGAAGGGGCGATGGTCAATCCGATTGTGGTGGCGGAACTCTGCGTCGGAGACCAGCATCCCGGCACGGTTGCCGAGCGGATTCGCTCATGGGGTGTCGACATCGTCGATCTGCCCGCTGCAACCGCCCCGGTCTGCGCCACGGCCTTTGCCGAGTACCGCGCCCGGCGCAAACGCGAAAGCGACAAGGATGCTCCCGCCACACCCCTGCCCGATTTCTTCATCGGTGCTCACGCGCTCATCCTCAAGGCCCGTCTCGCCACCGCCGATGAAGGTCGCTATAAGACCTGTTTCCCCGATCTGACTCTGGTGACCCCACTTTCCTGAAAGCCGGTTCGAGCAAAATCAGGCCACCAGCGCGCAGCATCAGGAATTCCATCGGAGCTTAGGCAGTACAAACCACCTTTTCGGTGGCTCGCAGCGGGTAGTTCCGCCTGATCGGCGTCGGCACCTGCCGTCGGCGGGCCGCTCCGGCTTGCCCATCGGTGCTCAGGTTGACGTCACGCTCCCCCGTATCCGGCCCGCCGACGGGCTCGTCGGCGCACTTCTCCCCCTCCCGCCCGTTTTCTGGACAGGCGGCGCCGTTGCCGCGCCGCTGACGGCACAGCCCAAACGATGTCAGCGTGGGCTCAACCCATCTCGTCGAACAGACTCCGCTGCGGTGGCGCTCGGCACGGCGGCCCCTCGGGCTTCGGGCTCCGACGCTGTCGCATCCAGGTGGGCGGGGAGCGTCTCGATGACCTCCGGCTCCTCGATGCACGCGATGATCCGCATCGCCCCCGCCGCAGGCTGGCCCGAAGGGCGGAGGGCAGGATGTCCGGAGTCACATGACGTGGGTCGTGCCGTCGCGGCAAGGCGTCTTTAGCTGGTAGCGAATATTGCCGTTCGGCGTGAGCGACAGGCGCTTTTCTGCAATTGCCGGCCGACTGATCTGCCGACACAGCCGTTCGAGCCTCGATCGTTGATAGAGATGGACCCGGACATCATTTATGAAACGCAGCACTAAGCGTAACCCGCCAGCATCCGTTCACTTCCCTCTCCTTCCAAAATAGTAAATAACGCACTGCCGGCCTGTGCAATAGCACCTATTGCCCGCTCGCTAACAAACATAGCCTGACTGGAACGGATTTCAGGGATGGGCATGGACACCCCACAAGGATGCATTCGGAACCTCCACCAACGCCTGAAGTTACAGGAAAGGAGAGAGTCACATGGCACCTCAAGAGTACGGAACCCAATTAGCGACGGTGCAAGAAGTCAAGGAAATCAGTGAAAAGGATCTGCTAGCGCTGGCCCACGTGCAGGGTGTAGGCATCGGCTTCAAGGAAAGCAAAGGCAAGCTAACCAAAGAACTGACCGTCGTGGTTTATGTTGACGAAAAGCTACCGGAGGACAAGCTGCACAAGGGCGATATCGTGCCCAAGAGCCTGAAGGTCTCCGTGCCGGCTGGAGAAGTCGAGGCCGTTACTGATGTGCAGGCCATAGGGCGTCTCGAGGCGCAGACCTTCAACGCCCGCATTCGCCCGCTCAAGCCGGGCTACAGCATCGGTCATCCTAACGTCACGGCGGGAACCTTCGGTTGCCTGGTGCGAGAGGTATGCCCTCCCTGCCGGGTGTACATCCTCAGCAACAACCACGTGCTTGCCAATTCCAATGCGGCCAGCATCGGTGACCCCATCCTCCAGCCCGGCGCCGTTGACGGGGGGACGCTACCGGCCGACATCGTGGCCCGGCTGGCGCGCTTCGTGCCGATCCGCGTCGGGCACCCCGACCGCTACAACCTGGTGGACGCCGCGCTGGCCCTGCCCACGGATCAACGCCTGGTGATCGCCTCGGTGGTCGGTCTGGGCATCCCCACCGGGACCGTGGAGGCCACCCTGGGGATGGACGTCGTCAAGAGCGGGCGGACCACCCAGACCACCACCGGTCAGGTTGTCGGCATCGACGCCACGGTGGCCGTCAGCTTCGATGCGGGCACCGCCTATTTCCGCAATCAGATCCTGACCACCAACATGTCCCAGGGCGGCGATTCGGGCTCCCTGCTCATGAGCCGGGCCGATCGCAAGGCCACGGGATTACTGTTTGCCGGCTCCAGTGAGGTCACCGTGCACAACAACATCGCCAACGTGCTGATGGCCCTCGGCGTCGAGATCGTCACCGCCTGAAGCAACCCTTCATCCACACGGAGACATCACCATGAACTGCACCTATTCAGTGGACGAACTGCAAGAGCGAATCACCCGCGAGATCATCGACGAGCAAAACCAGGAGATGGCGAAGCTGATCGCCAGGAAACGCCGAGAAGCGGCCACTGCCGAAGAAAACTACCGGCAGGGGATCAAGGCCATCGAGGAGGCGGGACTCAAGGTTGGCCATTTGGACACCCTCGAGCGCGAGCTTACCGCCAGGGCGGAGAAGGAACTGGAGGTCATCAAGGCGCAGATGGATGCCGAGTCCCAGGAGCGCCTCCCTGCCGCGGCCCAGATCGAGGTCGAGGGAACCTTTCTGCCCCAGGGCGCGCAGTTGATCAGGCCGACCTGGGTCGCCGCCTTCGCGGACGACGATGTCCAGGACAAGCTCACCGAGGCCGCTGCGATCACCTCGCAGACGCTGCTCACCGGTGGCAGCTGCAAGAACTACCACAACTGGGCCAAGGGCGCGGGCAGTGGTCTGTTCGGCACCGGCGTGGGTGAGATCCAGTCATGGGTCCACTTCGGCTTCTGGTTCAAGCCGCCGACCACCCGCTTCTACAGCATCCAGCCCCTGTTCAGGTT
>NZ_SKOG01000131.1 GCF_007120195.1 Aquisalimonas sp. | reverse complement strand
TCACCTTCTTGCGGTCCCTCGCCTTCGTCTTCGAGCTCAAAGCTTTCCTGCTCGCCCCAATCGTCTTTCTCGTCCGGCTGGTATCCTTCTTTCCGATGTTCCGCGTCCTGGGATTCCCAGCCTTTTTCAACTTTGCTCTTCTCTTCGTCATCTTCGGCGGCCACAGGGCCAAGTCCAAGCGTCACAGCCAAGACGAAGAGCGCACAGAGTGCAAACCAGTTAATTCGGGTCATCAGTTACACCTAATCTCCGTTGCGTTGGTCTTGTGCCGCGAGGCAAACAGGGCGCCAACACAGCACGTAGTTCCTTCTATCCTCCGATACCATCTGCGTCATTAAATACGATCCAGCCTCCGGCTTTGTTCCTACTGAATCAACGACGCGACCGCGTGCGTCCGGGTTCGGCAGTAACTGCGCTCGGTGGAGGTGGTGAGAGTGCCCGTCAGCCTTCCAGAACAATGTTGACGCGGCGGTTGTGCCGGCTCTTTTTCTCGATCTTGCGCACACGCACGTCCCCGATCTCGGCGATGGAGGCGACGTGGGTTCCGCCGCAGGGTTGAAGGTCGATGTCACCAATGCGCACGAGACGGACCGGGCCGCCGGTGCGCGGCGGCTTGACGCTCATGGTCTTAACCAGTTCGGGGCGGGCATCGAGTTCTTCCTCGGTGATCCACTCCGTTGTCACCGGATAGTCGGCGGCGATTAGCTTGCGCAGTTCGTCGGTTACGGTATCGCGCCCGAGCGTTGACTCGGGCAGGTCGAAATCGAGGCGGCCCTGGCCGTCGCTGATCGAGCCGCCGGTGACGGGTGCGGGGATAACCACGGACAGCAGGTGCAGGGCCGTGTGCACGCGCATGCGAATATGGCGCAGCGACCAGTTGATTTCGCCGTGCACACGCTCGCCCGCAGTGGGCAGTCCGACCCCGTCGTTCGGCAGGTGGCGTACTGCGCCGTCGGCATCGCGACGCGTGTCGCCGATAGCGAGGCTCGTGCCGCCAGCGGTGACCAGTGTGCCGGCATCCCCCGGCTGGCCGCCCCCTTGGGGGTAGAAGAGGCTGCGGTCGAGGACGATGCCGTTGTCATCGGCGGCGAGGACGGTAGCCTCGAAAGTAACCTCGTACGGGGCCTCACGGTACAGCGGCTCGGTTGTCATGGTCCCAGGGTTCATGCCTCTCCTCCCACACCCCGGTGCGGGCCGACGCGGCCCCGGGGCACGTGCCTTGTTGCACACCTTCGCTATCTCCGGCCAAAGAGCGGTCGCATGGGGCCGTTGCCGGGTTGTATAAGGATGACATCTCCGTGTGCTCCGATCATCCATAACGCACCGTCAGCCCAAATGCCAAGGTATCTCGCTGTGCTCTTCTCGCCGGCCTGCTACGCGACTTCCTGCCCAAACAGGAAAGCATCCATCGATAGCACGCCGTGTGTCATACCTCCCTCGATGACGCAGGCGGGCAGAGCCGTTTGGGCCGCGCCGGCTGCAACCAGCACTGCTTCGGGGCGCGGTAGCGTTCGACCCAGCGCCGTCAGCCGGGGACCTGCGATACCGGGCTCGAGCGCAAAGGTCGGTGCACCATGGGATACAAACAGGGCGGGAAAGGATGTCACGGTAATGCTCCTAAGCGACGCCGAGGCGAATTCGCCCCGGCGTGAACCGATTTTGCAACTTTGGGTCGATTAGGCCTCGCGGACCCGTCCGGCCAGCGCAGTGTCTGCCGACAGGCGTCCACCGCCGGTGAGCGCCAACGACACCGACAACGCCAGCAGAGCCAGCGCGAACTCATAGCCGCCATTGCTGATGAACAGCCCGTTGCTGATATGCACGGCGAAGATCGCCACCAGCATGGTGAAGGCAAGGACGATGGCAGCGGGTCGGACCAGCAGGCCGAGGATTAGCGCGAGGCCGCCGAAAAACTCAGCCCCGCCCGCCAGCAGTGCCATCAGCAGCCCGGGTTCGAGACCGATCGAGGCCATCCATTGCCCGGTACCTTCCAGCCCATGACCACCAAACCAGCCAAAGAGCTTCTGGCCGCCGTGCGCCATGAAGATAATGCCCGCCGGGACGCGCAGGGCCAGCGGCGCCCAGCCGGCATCGCTCGTGAACAAACGTTGGATGACTCGGGTATTCATCTGATCTCTCCTGTATCGGGTGTCGTGTTGAAGTTCCGTTCGCCTCGCGCGCCGCCGCCGGTGGCACCGTCTTGTAGAGGTGTGCGAGGCATGGGGGTATCGTATTGGGCCCACGAACCGGGATAAACTGCTGTAGATGAAATGGTTTGTTCCGGAAACCACAACAATGGATCGTTTTCAGGAGATGCAGGCGTTCGTCGCGGTGGCCGAGGCCGGGAGCTTCGTGAAGGCGACCGAGGCGCTTGGCATGTCCAAGGCGGCCGTCTCCCGCTACGTCAATCAGCTGGAGCGCCGGCTCGGCGTGCGCTTGGTGCACCGCACCACACGTCGATTGTCGTTGTCGGAGGAGGGGGAGGTCTTCTACACGCGTTGCAAACAACTCCTCGGAGAGCTCGACGAGTCGGAGGCGGAAATCACCTCACGCAGTGGGCAGGCGTCGGGGCAGCTGCGGATTAACGCCCCGTTCACTTTCGGGATCCTGCACCTGGCGGGTCTTTGGGGCACTTTCAAAGACCAGCATCCGCAAGTCAGCCTTGATGTAACCCTGTCGGATCGTGTTGTCGACCTGGTGGAGGAAGGCTACGACTTGGCCGTTCGCATCGGCCGCCTCTCGAGTTCGACCCTCATCAGCCGCAGGCTGTCGGCCACACGCATGGTCTTGTGCGCCTCGCCCGAATACCTGGCGCGTAACGGAAACCCAAGACATCCATCCGAACTGCTCAACCACGTTGTCTGGGCCTACCGCCATTTCGCCCCGGGCGACGAGTGGCCCTTCGAGGGCCCAGAAGGCGCGGTCACCAGCAGGATTCGCCCGGTTGTGCGCACCAACAGCGGCGACACCTGCCGCGTCGGCGCCCTGCAGCACCGCGCCATCGTCCTCCAGCCAAGCTTTATCGTCGGCCCGGATCTGGAGGCCGGGCGACTGGTGGAAGTCATGCCGGAGTATCGCTCAATAGAGCTTGGCATCTACGCGGTCTACGCGAGCCGCAAGCACGTCTCCCCCAAAGTGCGACTGCTCATCGACTTCCTGGTGGACGAACTCCGATCACGGCGCTGGAGCGAGTAGACGACAGCGGCGCCACCGGCATCACCGGCGCGGGGCCGTGAGTGCGGGCGCGCCTTTACGGACGGCGCCACATCGGTCGGCTGCGACGACCGACCGCCGCGAAAGGGCT
>NZ_SKOG01000063.1 GCF_007120195.1 Aquisalimonas sp. | reverse complement strand
CGCTGCGCAACGCGCGGTTGAGGTATTCGATGACTTTCTGGTCGCCCTTCATTCTGCCTCCTGATAGTCCTTGCCTGCGGATTGGCCCGATTTTCCCCGTATTTTCCGCAGTTGGCTAGTGGGTCGGCGGAATCGGCTGGCACCGGGTGATGGGGCGCAGCGTTAAGGGAAAACCCCACTTGCCTGGTCAGATGCGTGGGAAGCATTACCCAGATGCTGCTTGGCCCGGTGCCACGTCCGCCAATGTGTCAGAGACCACCCGTCGCACAATACGTTCGCGGAGGTCGGGATCGCCGTTGGCGTCCTGGCCCGACAGGCGGTTCTCCGCCGAGGCGTGCGGGGCGTTCGTGGTGTGGCGGATCTGGTTGACACGCTTGGCGACATCGAACCAGAACGGGGCGCCGAGGCCTATGAGCAGGCCGGTGACCACGATGGCCACCAGCCACAGAATAATACCGGCGGTATCCACACCCAGGGTCGCATGAATACGCGCGGGAACCGGAGCATCCACCGCCACGGCCGGTGGCTCCGGCATCGCGCGGCAGCGGGCATCCACGTGGGGGTTTGCGCCTAACGCGTTGCCGGTGCGCGATGGTATCTCCGGATCCCAGCACGCCGGATAATAGCGCCAGCCGATGGGCACGCCCAGATCAACGAGCTGGTCGACTTGCCGCCGTGCAGTCGCCACGCGGTCCGTGATCACTTCGATGGCGTCCCGCGGGTCCTCGTCCGAGGCATCGCTCAAGTCCTCCAGGACGGCATCGAGCCGCGCGACCGCGTCCGTGTAGCTTCTTTCCAGTGCCGCTTGCTGGCTGATGACGCTGGCGGTCAGTTCATTGTTGCCTAAGTAAGTGTCGAAGATCCGCAGCCCGTCGATGTTGGCAACCAGGGCAATGACGAAGCCAGCCACCAGTGATGCGCTCTGGGCCTTCCGCCGGAACCCGTTGCCAACCGCGGAGCCAAGCTCCTCGAAACGCCTGGCGATTCGCTCCAACTCCCGGGTCACCCGATCCGTGGAATCTCGGACCGCCGCCCTGACCACCCGGGTGTCGGCAAGACGCCGAAGGACGTGCTCCAGTGAAACGTGGTCATACAGGCACCGGCCGTCCCGCCAGCGCAGAAAACCGTTGACCTTGGCCCTGACACCGGTGCGTCGTCGAAGGGAATCCATGGCCGCGTCGACGAAGCGCGCTACGCGATCCCGGGACGCCGGGTCGCCGCCACCGGGCCCGACTGGGTTGAGGAGCACGCCGGTAAGAAAAGCGGTGCGATCGTCAGCAGCCAAGGCAATCGGGCCGCCTTCCAGCTCCTCGGCAAGCCGGGCGACGATCACCGCCAGGTTACGCCGGCGCAGTTGCAGGCTGCGGTGCAGAATCTCGATAACAATGGTCGCGACGGTGGCCGCGGCGGCGAGGGTCAGTGCAAAGGCCAGAATGGCGTCCAGCATCTGCATAACTCGCCCTCCGTTCGAGGATCAACGAGGTCAGCGCCCGAAGTGCTCCAGCACGGTCCGCCGGTCCTCGACCAGTTTCAGCAGATCGATGGACAGGAACACCCCCGCGTCACCGGATCGCCTCGAGACGCCTAAGGTGTAGAGATTGGCGAAATGCAGGCTGACGCCGTAACCCCAGTCGTTGACGTCCGCGCGGTCCGAGTACACGGTCATGACCGAGGCGCCGGAGGGTAGGTACCAGCGCTCCTGCCGCCAGTAATTGACGCCGATGATCTCCACCATCAGCGCTTCCTTGAGCTTCTGGCCGGATTCCGCGCCGTCCACGAACTCCATTACCAGGTTGGGGTGCAGGACGATGAGCTGCCGGTTCGGCGGTGGATCGAAACGGGCGTCTTCCGTGCGGCGGTACAGGGCGCTGTTGATCGTGAGTTCCAGCAGCGTCTGGGAACGCGCCGTGTCCAGGTAGCGTTCCCAGTCCTCCTGCAGCAGTGCCGCGTATCGGGCAAAAGCCAGAGCGCCGTCGGCGGCGTAGGTCTGCTGTGCGTAGTTGTAGTAGGTGGCGAACTCTTCCAGCACCGCCACGCAATCCGTCGCACGACCGGCGCTCTCCGAGGCGCGGGCGGCACAAGTGTCGGGCTGGGTGGGGTCGAAGAACACCTCGCCCTCCAGTTCAAGCCCACCCTCCGGGGTTACGCTGGTCGGCGGAACTCCACGGGCTGCATCCACGATCGCCAGAGCGGCGTCGTTGAACTCTGCCGGCCAGGGCTCCTCGGCATCCACGGTGAAACCGCCGTAGCTGTCGAACCACCCCCGGGTATCACGAAGAAACGCCGTGAAGCTGGCCAGCACTTCCCGTAGGTCTCCCTGATCTTCGCAGAGCCTGTCACGGACCGCCACCGCACCGGCACCGACCTGCGGAAGATGCGTTGGCTCGGGAGGGGGCGGTTGCCGGCATATGCATTCGTCCGCGGTGGCGTCGGGTCTGCAGGGGCGGGCGTTATCGTCAGCCGGTGCGGCATTAGCCGTGGCAAGCACTGCCGCCAAAATGCAGGCGGCTGGAACGCCTGTCCACAGGGGTCGTGGCCAAACACTACCCATGCCTTTAGAACTCCTCTCCGAAGCGTTGCACCTGAGCGTTCAAGGCCTGGGCAGCGCGGAGTACATCCATTACTCCGTCGTCCGAGCCGGGCCGAAAATCCCCAATGGCGTTTTGCAGTTCGGCGGCACGCTCCCGCAGGCTGCGGTCGGCAAACCGCTGGTGAGCGGTGGCTGCCTCGTCCGCGTCCGGTCGAAAGTCGAACAGGTGGAGGAACAATGGCCGATGGACCTGGGGATCCAGTAGATAGTGGCCGATCGCATGGGTATTTGCACCGGTCACCGCCTGCAGCCTGTTTAGGGCATAGGAGCGACGGTAGGCCGTGGGGGTGACCCAGCCATCATTGTCCTTCGGGTCGAAGGGACGCACCCAGGTGATGGGGTCGAGCTTGTGCCGGTGCTCCTGGAACCGACTGACACAGCCGCCACGCCCGGGTTTCACGATGGATGCCCCCACGCCCTGGAAGCTGTCAAGCGCCCGGCTGACGTTGGCGACCATATGTACGCTGCCCAGACGATGTGTCGTGGGGTTCAGGTTGCGAGCATTGCCCGCTTCGTCGCGGAAGTCATCCGGACCGTACGCCTTGGCCAGTGTATCGTGTACAACCGCTGTGCCCAGCGAGTGCCCGAGCACGTGGACATTGGAGGGGCCGTGCTCGGCAATGACCGTGGCGAGACGCTCAGCGAGTCGCAACCGGATGGGCTCATTGAGGATCGTGAAACGGTAGAGCAGCACATCCAACCAGTGGGTGGTGAAAAAACTGTCATTCGCGATCTCCGATTCGATGCCATTGAGGCGTGCGACTGCGTCTGTCGAAATCAGACGTGCCCGCCGGTTGGTCTGCAGCTGCTCCCCTAGGGACTGGGAGCGTTCCCCCAGCATATTTCGAAGGCTTTCGAAGAAGTCGCCGTAACCAACTGCAATAACGCCGAACTTATCGGTGACATTCTGATCCTTAAGTGACTCGTACAACCCGAAAGCTTGCTGGCAGGCGTTGAGTACTTCTCCCCGGAACGACGCTTCCGTGTGTTGGCCCATGCCGTGAACAACAATGAGTTGCCGCTTTGCCATGGCTTTCCCATTCTCCGATGCCGAGACGGGGCGAGTTTTTCAGTATGGACGATGATCGACGGATCGCACCTCGCCAGGTCCGGCATGTGGGAGACGATCTGGTGGACCTGTTCAACCCCGAGCATGCGTTGGTGAAGCTCGCCCGCCGCACCGCCGCGGCTGATTGCGGGCCTGCTGAATCTGCACCACGCCTACATCCTTTCGGACGAGGCGCTAGTTGAGCACTGGCTAGAGAATCCCCACTCCCATACAGATAGGCGAACACCTTGGGGGCAATAACCAGCTCGCGATCGAA
Organism: Aquisalimonas sp.; assembly: GCF_007120195.1. GTDB lineage: Bacteria > Pseudomonadota > Gammaproteobacteria > Nitrococcales > Aquisalimonadaceae > Aquisalimonas. The sequence goes on along the minus strand of NZ_SKOG01000063.1, from coordinate 8,225 downwards.
GGCGTCCACCGCTACCCCGGACATGATGGACAGCGTGCCCAGGCTGCGGGCCCAGTAGCCGGCCTGGCCATCGGAGTCGTGCGCGAAGCGCACACGCAGAAACCCAGCGCGTTTCAGCCGGTGCACGGCGCCGATCTCCCAGAACAGACTCGGCCGGTAGCTGGTGTAGTCGAACGGGTAGCCATCGGCACTCCAGTTCCACACGGAGGTCTGGGAGTAGGCGAAGTGCAGCCGACTCATCAAGGGGGCCGCATCCACCACGGTCAATTCCGCGTCGAAAATCCGATGCTTGAAACTGAGCTGGAACCGTGCCGTGGTTTCACCGCAGTCGCGCCGGCCGATGATGAAGTACATCGGCGCGTTGACCGTCAGTGTCGGTTCATCATCCATATACACAAGATGGTGTCTAAGCGTTCCGCGTTCCCGTGGGGTGTCATCGCCAAGCGCAGGCCAGGCCCTGAATCAGCAGGGCGAGTATGCCGAATCCACGCAGCAGGGCCGGGATTATTCGTTGCAGTCGGGACATCATCCCGAGTCCCTAGACTTTTGAACCCATGATCGGGCGAGATGTTCGGGCCCTGAGGCCCTTTCGGCACCACCTGGGTTGACCTTGGGGTGACTTAGCGTCAATAGGCGGACTGACGCGTCCGTCCGAAATGGCGTGCGCCATCTCCCGCAGCGGGCTACTTGACTTAATCTTTCTTTGCTTTCCGGCCGGTGAGTCGGAAGGCAGACGGGATGTTCCATTCATGACACAGCAAGATCAGCAGTGCGCGAAGAAGCGCACCCGCCTGTCGGCGGAAGAGCGCCGGGAGCAGATTCTTCGCGCTGCGCGTGCCCATTTCGCTGAGCATGGCTACCGCTGCACGGATGTCCAGGACATTGCCGACGGTATCGATGTTGGCAAGGGCACAATCTACCGTCACTTTCCCACCAAGGAGGGGTTGTTCCTGGCCTCCGTTGAAGGGGCTGTCGAAGTGCTCAAGTCTTACGCGACCAGCAGCGTGGAGGCTCTGGACGATCCGCTAAAAAAAATACGCGCCGTGACGCACGTCTCTCTGCAGTTTTTTGACGACCATCCGGAGGTCGTGGAGCTGTTTATCCAGGAGCGCGCCGAGTTCAAGGATCGCGACATGCCCATGTACTTCGTGCGCGCGGAGCGGGACAGGCCGGAATGGAATGTGCTTTTTGATCAGCTCAAGGAGCAGGGTCGGATGCGTGCGATGGACTCCGCCGGGGTCAGCCAGATCCTGGCCGATACGCTCTACGGAACCGTCCTTGCCCATCGCATGACCGGGGCTACGGATTCTCTAGTGGAGCGCGCCGACACGGTTGTCGATTTCATGCTGCACGGCATCCTCGTGCCTGGGCAGAACTCCGCCTGACTCTGGGAAAGCGGCCAGGAATAAGACGTTCAAACCGATTTCAACTGGAGATGCCAGTAATGGCCTTGTTCCGCTTTCGCACTTCCCCCCGACGCTTTGCCTTCATGGCCGCCGCCGTGGTCGCCGCTCTGCTGCTCGCAGCCTGCTCCGATGAAGAGCAGGGGCAGTCCGACCAGCCGCCACCCCCGGTCACCGTGGCTGGCGTCTCGCCCACCAACGTGGACGTCATGCAGGACTACGCTGGTCGTGTGCACGGCGCCCGCGACGTGGAAGTGCGGGCGCCGGTGGAGGGCATTCTGGAGGAGCGTCTGTACCAGGAGGGGCAGCTGGTGGAGCGGGGCGATGCCCTGTTCAGTATCGACCCGGAGCCTTTCGAGACGCGCCTGGAAGAGGCACTGGCGCAGCGTGAATCCGCCGCGGCAGATCTTGAGGAGACCGAACGCGAGTGGCGCCGGATTGAACGGCTCTACGAGCGCGACGCCATCAGTGAGCGCGAGCGCGACACTGCCCGTTCGGCGGTAACCCTGGCTCGTGCCGGGGTGTCCGTGGCCGAGGCACAGGTGTCCCAGGCACGCCTGCAGCTGGACTACGCCACGGTAGAAGCGCCGGTCTCCGGCGTCACCAGTCTGGAGGCGATGCCGGAAGGCAGCCTGCTTGATCCGGGTGCGTTGCTCACCACCATCGTGCAGCACGATCCTGTCCATGTGCGTTTCGCCCTGCCCGAGGATGATGCCGCCATCCGGCGCACCGCCCGACGTGCCCGCGCCGCCGACGGCGACGAACTGGAATACGAGCGCGACGTGACGCTGCGGTTGCCGGAAGGGGGGAGTACGAACATCCCGGCGTGGTCGACTTCACCGCCAGCACCATCGACCACGGCAGTGTCTCCGTGACTGCCCGTGCGGTCTTCGACAACCCCGACGGGGTGGTCATCCCGGGCCAGTTCGTGCGCATCCGCGTCCTCCTGGAGACCCTGGATGACGTCTTCGGCGTCCCCGAGGCGGTGATCAGCCAAGACGTGGACTGGCCTCGGCTGTATGTGCTGGACGACGAGGGCAACGCCAGCGCGCGCAGCGTGGAACTCGGCCCGGTAGTCGATGGCGACCACGTCCTCCTCGATGGGCTTGAGGACGGCGATCGGGTGATCGTCAACGGCCACGCCTCGGTGAGTGACGGCGCGCCGGTGGACGTCACCGACGAGGAGGACGCCTGATGTTCCGCTTTTTCATCGACAGGCCTTTGTTCGCCTCGGTGATCTCCATCATCATCTTGATCATGGGGGGCGCTGCCCTTGCGAGGCTGCCGGTGGAGCAGTAGTCGGACGTGGTGCCTCCGGAGATCGTGGTGGAGGCCCAGTATCCGGGCGCCAGTGCCGAGGTGATCGCCGAGTCCGTGGCCGCGTCGCTGGAGCAGGAGATCAACGGCGTCGACGACATGATCTACATGGAGTCGAGCAGTACCGATGCCGGCTCGGTTCAGCTGGTGGTCACCTTTGAGATGGGTACCGACCCGGACCAGGCGGCCATCAACGTCAACAACCGCGTCCAGCGCGCCATGGCCCGTCTGCCGGAAGAAGTGCAGCAGCAGGGCGTGCAGGTGGAGGCGCGCTCCACGGACATCCTGCAGGTGCTCGCGCTGTTCTCCGATGACGGCAGTATGGATGATGTGGCCATCAGCAACTACGCGCTGCTTAACGTCATCGACGAGCTGGTGCGGCATCCGGGGGTCGGTGATGCCTCGCTGTTCGGCGCCCAGGACTATTCCATGCGGGTGTAGTTGGACCCCGAGCGCATGGCCCAGTACGAGCTGACTCCGGCCGACATCGCATCGGCACTGCGGGAGCAGAACGCCCAGTTCGCCGCTGGTCGGATCGGCGCCCAGCCGGCTGAATCCGGCCAGGCATTCACCTTGAGCGTGAGCACGCCAGGGTGGCTGACCGAGCCTGACGACTTCGAGGACGTCATCATCCGCAGTGACGCGGACGGTCAGACCCTGCGCCTTGGCCAGGTCGCCGACGTGGAGTTGGGCGCCCAGGGGTATGACTTTTCCGCAACCTATAACAGCCAGGCCGCTGTACCATTGGCGTCTACCTGCAGCCCGGCGCCAACGCGGTGGAGACCGCCGCGCAGGTGCGCGAGACCCTCGCGGACATGGGATCCCGGTTTCCCGACGGGCTTGAGTACGAGATCCCCTACGACACCACGGAATTCATCGAGGCCTCCATACAGGAGGTGGTGATCACCCTTGGCGTCGCGCTGCTACTGGTCATGGCGGTGACTTTTCTGTTTCTCCAGCACTTGTGCAGCACGCTGATACCACTCGTGGCCATCCCGGTGTCGCTGATCGGCACTTTCGCCGGCATGCAGGCGCTGGGCTTATCGGTGAACCTGCTGACCCTGTTCGGGCTGACCCTTGCCATCGGCGTGCTGGTGTTTGCCGCCATCATCGGAGCCTCGCTGTTCACCCTCAGCCGCATGGCCAACGGTCTGGTCCCGCAGGAGGATCAGGGCTTCGTGCTGGCCGCGCCCATGCTACCCGCCGGGGCAGCCCTGGGGCGCACCGAGGTGTTCCGTGACGAGATGGCCGATCAGCTTTTGGCCATGGATGAAGTCGACGAGATGGTGAGCTTCGCGGGCTTCGACATGATCGCCGGCGCCCTGCGTCGCAACGCCGGTGTGGCCTTTCTCACCCTGGCGGACTGGCATAAGCGCACAGGCGAAGGCCAGGACGCTGCAAGCATGGCCAATCGCATCATGGGCCTGGGGGCACAGATGCAGGAGGGCAATATCCTCGCCTTCGTGCCGCCGCCCATCCAGGGATTGTCCTTGACCGGCGGCGTCGAAGGCTTCCTGCAAGTGCGCGGTGACGAGTCGCCCGAGGAGATTCAGGCCATCGGCGAGCGGTTTGTCGCCGTCGCCAATGAACGCCCCGAACTGGTGAACGCCAACGTCACCTTGGACACCGGCATCCCCCGCTATCACGCCGAGGTGGATCGGGAGAAGGCCCGCGCCGCCGGCGTGCCCATCGACCAGGTCTTCGGCGCCCTCCAGAGCACCTTCGGGGCGGACTACGTCAACGACTTCACCCTGGAGGGGCGCAGCTAGCAGGTGAACATGCAGGCCCAGAGCGCCTATCGGAGCCATCCGCACGACCTGCGGCGGGTGTTCGTACGCAGCGATAATGGGGAGATGCTGCCGGTGAGCTCCCTGGTCACCCTGGAGCGCACCACGGGGCCGGATATCATCGACCGCTTTAACGTCTATCCCGCGGCGAAGCTCATGGCCGACCCCGCTCCGGGCTACACCATCGGCGCCGTCAGCCGTCAGCCGTCAGGAGATCGGCACCGCGGTGGTGGGCGGCATGATCGCCGCGAGCACCCTGGCGCTGCTGTTCGTGCCGCTGTTCTACAAGCTGCTGGAAGACCTGGCCACCTGGCAGAAGGAACGGCGCCAGCGCCGCAAGGAGCGAGCCCATGCGTCAGTTATTCACCATGGCAGCGACCACGGCGCTGCTAGCTGGCTGTGCCGTGGGCCCGGATTACGAGCAGCCGCGGGTCGACCTGCCGGACGAGTGGCCGGAGCATGAACTCTTTGCCACCACCGCCGACGAAGACTGGCAACAGTGGTGGAGCCACTTTGACGACCCCGTGCTTGACGGTCTGGTGGACCGCGCTCTGGATGACAACCTGGATGTTCTCCTGCAGGCGGAGCGGGTAATGGAAGCGCATGCGCGCTTGGGCCTGGCCGACGCCGAGCGCATGCCCACGGTGAAGGCCCAGGCGGAGGCCTCCCGCGAGCGGCAGCCCGAGGCGACCGTACCGTTTCCGGACGCCGCCGGCACCAGCAGCCTTTTCTCCGTCTCCGGCATGCTCGGTTACAAGCTGGATCTGTGGGGCCGGCTTGCCAGCCAGCGCGATGCCGCCGAGGCCCATGCTGCTGGAGTCGGCGTTCAGCCGGGACGCCGTGCGGCTGAATGTGGCTGCCGAGGTGGTGACCACCTACATCAACTTGCGCGCTGCCCAGGAGCAGCTGTCGCTCACGGAATAGACGTTGGAATCCCGGCAGCGTTCCCTTGATATCGAGGAAGTGCGCTACGAGGAGGGCAGCGCGGATGCCCTGGCCGTTCGCCTGGCCCGCTCTGAGCTGGAGACCACCCGCGCCGGCCTGCCTCCCCTGCGCGAGCAGGTGCTGACCCTGGAGAGCGCACTGGCGGTGCTGGTTGGCGCCGAGCCGGGTGAACTGCTGGGCGAGCTGGACTTCGGCGATGGCCGCCTGCGGGCGCTCGTGCTGCCGGAGGCCATTCCGGAGGACACTCCCGCCGACATCCTGCGTCGTCGTCCAGACATCCGTGAGAGAGAGCAGATCACGAAACTCCGAGTAGTTGCCACCCGTTGAACCGAGAACCTGTAGTTGCCTGATAAAAGGTCGTCGCAGGTCAGCTGGAGCCTGGTTGCCTGAAGTTGCAACGCAAGTGACGAGTCGGCCACCGCGCACGAGGGATTTCATGGCTGCGGACCAGGCTGCCTCTCCGGTGTTTTCGATCGGACGCTGGTGGGTAATACCCGAACCACGGTTCCGCATACACAAGTCGACTGGTGCAGTGGCCAAGCTTATGTTGCGAGAAGCTATCGCGCAAACCTACCGCAAGCTGTTGATCCTGCAAGCCTCCTGTTAATCGCCGGGAATTGCTGGGGCCGGGCTGCTTTCCGGGCTGTCCTATGCGATATTCATTTTCGGCTTCAAGTATGCGGCGCCGCATGGCAGCCCGCAGGCGATTCTCTCAATCGCGTTTGCGGTACTCGCCGCCATTCTTGTCTGGCCGGGCGATGCCCAGCAGATCGTTGCCGCCATGACGACGCCGGATTGGCCGCTGTTCGTGGCACTGGGTGTGCTCGGCGCGGGATTGTCGTTCGTTATATATATCATCGGCCTGAATTATACTGCCCCGGCCGTGGCCTCGATTGTGGCAATGGTCGAGCCGGTCACCGCGTCGCTGTTCGGCGTCGTGGTTTTGAATGAAAGCCTCTTTGGTTCGCAAATTTTGGGCATGGGCTTGATATTATTCACAGTGACCGCACTGAGCGTCTATTCGAGCCCCGGACGGCCAACCTTCCAATTTAACGACTAGCCGAAACCGCGGATGCCGATGAGTTGTTCGAAGTCGGCGTTCAGGGTGTCGGTTCTAACGCCATCGCGGCAATTGGCGACGAGCTCAGCCAAGTCGCGCCCGGCGCGGCCGTGGGCCTCGATGATCCTCGGCACCTTGCCGTGGCGCTTCAAGGCGAGTAGATATTGCAGGTACAAAGTGTCGAAGCGAGTGCGTTCCTTCGGAGTGATGGTTCACCTGAGAGTCGGAAATCCGCCCCCCCTCCCCCCTGTTGGGTGCGCTGTTCGAGTCTCCGGCTCGGAAGGGCGATCAGTTCAAGCGGCTCTGCCGCGTAGTGGCTTCGTCCAACGAACCGCTGGAACCGACGGGCTCTTTCGGCGTCCGCAGCTTATCGGCGAGGGGTTATGCATCTATGGGAGGAAATCATGGAGTCTAGAACCGAGCATAGTGGAAGCTGTCTCTGCGGTGCAGTTCGGGTCACAGCTAGAGCAAAAAGCAACAGTATTGGCGCTTGTCACTGCACGATGTGTCGAAAGTGGGGTGGGGGGCCTCTTTTCGCGGCCGAGTGTGAGAGTGCTGTGGATTTTGAGGGCACTGAGTATATATCCACGTTCGATTCCTCAGAATGGGCTGAGCGTGGTTTTTGCCAAAAATGTGGCACTCATTTGTTCTACCGCCTAAAGCAGGAACGGCACTACGCGATTCCTGTTGGGCTTTTCGACGACAGTGACCAATGGATATTCTCTGAACAAATATTTATTGATCAAAAGCCTTCATTTTACTCGTTCGCACAAGAGACAAAGGACCTTACCGGCGAAGAGGTTTTTGCTCTGTATTCTGGAGATTAAAGCGGGGTGCTCGAACTTCATAAAAAAGCCAAACACGGCGACAGGGTTTCCGTTTCGGCTTTCCCTCCACTACAAATCGGCGCGTGTTGGAGGCGTTGGGCTGCCCCCTGGATTGACTGGAACGGACTCTATGCTCATCCGATACGACACTCATGCGACGCTTACCGGGTCTCCAACATGAACGGACCATTTTCCTCAGGCGCCGGTGCTGTCCGCAGCGCCGACATCGCCGTGCCCGAACGCGACAAAGAGGTGCGCTTCCATTCGCGTGTGCTGAACACGGGCGAGAATCCACTTTGGCGCGAGGAAGACCTGATGAACAACATCGGCATGCCGATTATTGGCTTGGGCGTGCGCCGCGCTGAATATTCTCACCTTCTGCTGCAGTGGATGCCGCACATTGAAGGTCGCCGATGTGGCGGCGAGCGTGCAGTGTGCGCTCGATCTGGGCGGAGGTATGCTCATGCATGCCAAGGACGACGATGGGAAGAGCCAGTGGGCGGTCACCTCCTAGCTTTCTATCGCGACCCGGGTGTGATTCGGCCTCGCCTACGGCGCCGAGGGTAACCTCGGTCCGGCTACCCTCGGTAACGGGATCGGCGGCACCGCTGGCGGGAGCCTGATTTATGGGGCCTCGTATCTGCATGGACGGCGCCGGTGACAACCGATGCCGCCACGGGTACGGTGCAGGGTCATTGGGGACGAATCACGCATGCGCAGCGCCCTTGCCATCATCGTTGTCGCCCAGTTCTTCGGCACATCACTGTGGTTCACGCCCAATGCGGTAATTCATGAGCTGAGCCTGGCCTGGGACATTACCACCGCGGAACTGGGCCACCTGACGAGCGCAATCCAGCTCGGCTTCATCACCGGCACCCTGGCGGTT